>CAZSRD010000021.1:0-23356 GCA_964609455.1 uncultured Methanosarcinales archaeon | reverse complement strand
AAATAGGGGAATCTTATCTATTATTTAAAGTGTGAACTGAATATCAACTTGAACATAAGGTATAAATTCCAAAAACTATTTAAATAGGGCTAATACTAAAATAACTTAAAAAGAGGCGTATTATGGAACCAGTAACTTTTTTGACATATTTGTCCCTTGTTTTACTGGCAGGCATAATCATCACTATAATCTCACAGAAGATAAAAATACCCAACGTTATCTTTCTGATAATTGCAGGTATTTTCATCGGGAATTTGTCTTATCAGGGGGAGGCTTTGATTCAGTTTCCAGAGATGTTTTTAACTTCCATCAGCATATTTGCTTTAGTGCTTATTGTTTTTGATTCAAGCTCAAGATTTAAATTAAGGGAGTTTTCATCTTTATCTTTACAAGCCCTTAAATTGAGCGCCATCTTTTTGTTGTTGAACATAGTTTTGTTAACATTTTTTACTTTTAGGATATTCCCCTCAAGTTCGGTTTTTCTGGCTTTGTTGTTCTCTACTCTTATGAGTGGTACGGCTCCGGATGCTGTGTTTGAGATGCTTAAAAAGGGCAAGAATCGGCTTTTTGAATTGTTAGAAGTTGAAGCTTTGATTAACACTCCTTTGACTGTTTTGCTTCCTTTTATCATGCTTGATTTTATAAGGAGTGTTGAGGTCCAGTTTAATTTTTCAAAATTTCTAGAACAGGTTGGCCCTTTCATACAACAATTTGTTACTGGCATAGGGGCGGGCATAGTAGTAGGCATAATAATTTTTAGAGTAATGAAAAAGAAATATTCTGAAACTCTGAGCCCATTAGCTATTATAACTTCTGCCTTACTTACTTACATACTAGCAGAAAACCTAGGTGGAAATGGGGTTTTAGCTGTTACGACAATGGGCTTGTTTTTTGGCAATATCTATGTTACACATAAAATACAATTAAAAGAGGTGTCTGGTTTTCTTGCAAAATCTTTGGAGATACTTGTTTTTATCTTAGTTGGGTTGATTATTAAAATACCATGGAATTATGTGTTTATACTTAAATCAGTTATTCTATTTGTCATTTATTTGGTTATTAGGTACTTTGCGGTAGCTATTTCTTTAAGAAAACTATGCTATTCCCCTAAGGAAAAATTGTTTATGACATTTAATGTTCAGAAAGGCATTGCGGTTGCTGTTGTTGCATTTACATTAACAACATTGAATATTGCCGGTATAGAGACCATACTCCATCTTACCCTGCTTTTCATGCTTTACTCTATAATTATTTCAACAATAGCTGTAAAATTTTCTCACTATTTTGTCAAAGTAGATGTAAAATGATAAGATTAGGGCCTGGTGGTACTGCAGGGCTAGGATATGATGAAGGTTTGAAAAAGGTTAGTGAGCTAGGACTTTCTGCTTTAGAGATTGAATTTACCCATGGCGTTAATATGCCTAATGCAACTGCAAAAAAGGTAGGAGATATGGCTAAAAAATTAGGCATTTCTTTAAGTTGCCATGCACCTTATTTTATCAATTTGGCTTCTGAGGAAAAGGCAAAAATAAATGCTTCTAAGGTGAGAATATTACAGAGTTGCGAAAGATTACATCATTTAGGTGGGGGGCCTGTTGTTTTTCATCCAGGGTTTTATCAGAAAAGGGATGAAAAAGAGATTTATTCTACTATCAAAGAGGAGGTTAAAGATTTGATGGAAACTATTAAGCAGAAGAAATGGAATGTTAAGTTGGCCCTTGAAACTACAGGTAAGCACTCTGCTTTTGGCAGCCTGGATGAATTATTGCAGTTGGTTGAGGAAATTAAGTGTTCTTTTACAATAGATTTTGCTCATCTAAAGGCCAGGACAGAAGGCAAAATGAGTTATGGGGGGATGTTGGATAGGGTGAAACATTTTAAGCATATACATGCTCATTTTTCAGGCATTGAATGGACTGCTAAAGGAGAGAGAAGGCATTTGTTAACTGCAGAAAAAGAGATTAAAGAGTTGCTTACAGAGGTTTTAAAAAGAAAGTTAGACATTACAATAATCAACGAGAGCCCTGACGTTATTGGGGATGCTTATAAGATGAAGAAGATTTTGGAGAGATTGGAATGAAGAAGGTAATATTAGATACGAACTTTTTGTTAATACCTGTTCAGTTTAAAGTAGACATCTTCTCAGAGATTGATAGAATTTGTTTATTTGGGTATAAGTTGTATGTTGTGGATAAGACAATAGATGAATTAAAGAAGATAGTTGAAAAACAGAAAGGTAAGCATAAATTGGCTGCAAAGGTAGCTTTACAGCTTATAAAAAATAAAAAATTAGCTGTAATAAAGACAAAAGAAGGGTACGTAGATGACCTTATCTTAGATTTATTGGGCAAGGAGGTTATTTTGGCTACCCAAGATGCTTTATTGAGGAAAAAAGCCATAATAAAAGGCAGTCAGGTCATATTTTTAAGATCTAAGAATCATCTTGTGTTAAACAGTAAGATTTAAAAAGAGGTTGAGTTTCCAGTAGTATGAGGTTGCAAAATGTTTTATAAGGTAGAAGTTAAGGATCATATAAGGGTGCCTCCTGATTTGTTTAATTTGGAGGTAAATGAAGCAGTAGTCAAAAGAATAAAGAAAAAGTATGAAGGGTTCATATCAAAAGATTTAGGGGTAGTTATAGATGTTACGGATGTTAAGACAATAGGGGAAGGAATTATCATACCCGGCGATGGAGCTTCTTATTATGATACATCATTTGAATTACTGACTTTTAAGCCTGAAATGCAAGAGGTTGTTTTAGGCAGAATTAAGGATATTGCTGATTTTGGCGCTTTTATTAATATAGGTCCAATAGAAGGAATGATCCATGTCTCACAGACAATGGATGATTTTGTAAGCTTTAGTAAGGATAAGACCCTAGCTGGAAAAGAGACAAAGAAGACTTTGAAAGTAGGGGATAAGTGCAGGGCAAGAATAATTGCAGTTTCGTTTAAAGATGTTTCAAATCCTAAGCTGGGTTTGACAATGAGGCAGCCTTTTTTAGGCAGGCTAGAATGGATAGATGATGATGCAAAGAAAGGCCAGCCTGAAGAGAAAGAAGAGAAAAAGGAAACTAATGCACCCAATAGTTCGAGCAAAGCCCGAACTAAAAAGAAGGATAAAAAGTGATTTTAAATGAAAAAAAAGGCAGCGGAAATTAAAATTTCCTGGTCTTTTTTTCCATTGGAAGAAAAGGATTAAGATGAAAAAAAAGGTTTGTAAGAAATGCAAGATTTTTGTTGATGGAAATGAATGCCCTGTTTGTAAGGGCAACCAATTCAGTACAAACTGGCAGGGCAGACTTAATATTCTTGATGCTAATAAATCAATAATTGCTAAAAAGATAGAAATTACTTCCAAAGGGGAGTATGCTATCAAGGTAAGGTGATTTCTATGGATTTAAAAATAATTAACAAGAAAGAGAATGATTTATTATCCAGGATTGAGATAAAAGCAGCAGCAGAGTTTTTTAATGAACCAACACCAAAAAAAGAGGACATTAAAAAAAAGATAGTTTCTATGGAGAAAGCAGACGAGAAATTGGTTGTTGTTAAGAATATTTCTACTGATTTTGGAGCAGCTAAAGCTAATGTTTTAATCTATATCTACAAGACTGAAGATGATTTAAAAAAAATTGAGCCTAAGAAAAAGGGCGTTAAACCTGCAGAAGGAGCAGAATCATCCGAAGAAGCTCCAGAAGAAGAGGCTAAGTAAAGATGGCAAAAGAAGGAAAAAAGCCTAAAGGGAGATGGGAATTGTACGATACTTCAGGCGGTTTGAAGAGAAAGAACAAATCCTGCCCAAAATGCGGCGAAGGAACATTTATGGCAAAGCATAAGGATAGACATACCTGCGGCAAATGTAATTATTCTGAAATTGTTAAGCCAGCAGCTAAAGAATAATCAGTGCAGAACTAATCTACTTTTTATCTAACCTTTGGTCCAATTTCTGGAATACAAGCAAATCCTCTGTAGTCAATTTTTTACCTGTTTTTATTTTTTCTTCTACGTCTTGCTCTTTGTTTCTTAATATTTCCTGTTCTTTATGCTCTTTTTCCAATCTCTTGGTTTTTACTTGCTTACCCACTTCTAAACTTGCCTTGTTTAACTCGATTAGTTTTTCTTGCAGCTTATTATTAACTTCTGTGAACTTTGTTTTAAATTCAATGAATTTCTTGAAAGCTTCTTCTTCATTCTTTTTTAAATCATCGATTTCTTTTGATAATGAAATTATCTCTTCATGGCTTTTTTGGCTTTCTTTTGCCTTTTTTTGCACATCTCTGTGCATTTCTTCTGCTGCTTTCTTTTTTACGTCAATCTCCTTGGACTTTTCATGCACTTTACTCCATATGTTACTCACTTTTTCAGCTTCCTTGCACTTTTTCTTTAGTTCTTTTATTATTTTCATTATTTGTTTTTCTTTTTCAAAGGAAATCCCTTCTGTCTCTATTCTGAACTCTAACTGTTCAATCTGCCTTTTAATATTAGATGGGTCTTCTTCAATATTGAATTTTTGAGAAACCTTCTTTTTTTCTTCACTCAATTGTTTTACTTCAGAAATCTTAGCTCTAACTTCCTTATTAAGCCCATTCCTTTCTTCTTTTTCTTCTTTAACTTCTTTTGTCAAAGAATCCCTTGTTTTTCTGTCTTCTTTTATTTGTTGGATAAGGCTTCTTATTTTAGAACTATCTTCTTCTTTTTTTCTAAAGAACTCTTCTTTCTTTTCGTCTATTTGATTCAATTCAGCTCTTAGTGCTGTTACTTCCTTTCTGATTTCACCTAGCCTTTCAAATAGCTCTTTTTGTTCTTGTTTTTGCATTTTGTGTCCCGTTCGCTTTATCAGTCATTTTTTAATAAAGGTTAAAAAAGTTTTGTGTAAAAATCGTTGAAACGATTTTTAACAAATTAAACCTTTGGATATTAATTTATCCAAAAAGGGATCCTAGACCTGCAGCTGCTTTTTCCTGAGATTCTTTTTCTTCTTCTGCCTTTTTAGCAGTATCTTCTTTTTTCTCTTCTGCTGCTGGAGCTGCTATTTGAGCCGCTGCCACTGGTACAACTGCTGCTTTTTCTATTGCTTCGTCGATGTTAACTCCCTCTAGTGAAGCAATCAAAGCTTTTACTCTAGCATCGTCTACTTTAACACCAGCTGATTCCAAGACCTTTTTTACTGTAGCTTCATCCACTTTGCCACCTGCTTTGTGAATGAGCATTGCCGCATATATGTATTCCATCTTCTTTACCTCCTAAATTTCTTTGTTAATATTTACTTTTTTGAATATGATTTATTTTCTTAACGTTCCTTTTTTTAACAGCTCTTTGGTTAGATTTTCAACTTGTTCTTGTTCGTTTTTCTTTTTATCTGCTTTTTGTTTTAATTCGCTTGCTGTAGGAACTTTTTCTGATTGTTTTAATCCTACTTTGACTTTTGGAGTTTCTTTTGCAGTTAATTTACTTGCTTCTTCAACTAATTTTTCTGCGCTTGGTATTTCACCTTTAACGAATTTTTTGGTTTTAGCAACCATTTCAGCAATTTTTTGATCAGTACTTTGAGATTCTTCTTTCTTCTCTTCTATTTTCTCAAATTCTTTCTCTTTTTCTATTCTCTCCTTTTCCAGTTGTTTTTCCTCTTCTTCTTTTACTTCTTTTTCAACTTCTTTGTCAACAGGAGCTTCTATTTTTGGCTTTGCCGCTTCCTGTTCAAGCTTTTCTTCTTCTTTGATTATCTCTTTTTCTTCCTCAAGAACCTTTTCTTCTTCTTTTTCAACTGGTTTTGGTTCTTCTTTTTGTTTTTCAACTTTAGGAGTAGGAACTTCTTTAACTTTAGGCTTTGGTTTAGGTGCTTTTTCTTCTATTACTTCTTTTTTGTCTTCTTTCGGTTTATCTGTAGTTTCTATCTTTGCAGTTGATTTTAAGCTTAATGCAGATCTTTCTGCTTTTCCTAATAATTCATCTATAATCCCCTCATCTATAATATTTTGGGATAAACCTAATGCTTTAGCATCGTTGAATGCTTTTCCTATCAATACATTAATAGTTTCTTTTGTCGGGTATCCTGAATAAACGGCTAGGTTAAATGCCCATACAGCAGCTTTTGTTAGATCTGCTTTGAATTTATCTTCGTCAATATCAAGTACTTTAGCTGGGAATATATCTCCTTTTTCATAAACAGCTGTTACGTTTAGGCCTACTTCCATAGGCTCAATACCTAACCTTGTCAATATCTCAGCTGCTTTTGCAGATATTTTTTGTCCTTCTTTTACCACTACAGAATCTTCTTTGATAGCTACTTTTCCACCTTCAACTCCTGATTTAATCCCTAGTTGTGCCAATTCTCCAATAACAGGACCAGGTGCAAAACTTGTTGGGCCCTTTGGGACTATTATGTCAAAAGGTGCTGTTTGCCCAGCTTTTGCTGGAGCACTCGTTTTGCTTTTCTTTAGAGTTTTAAATAATGAAAATGGATTTTCTTTTGTGAATATAAGGGCTGGCATCCCATATAGGTATGCTTCTAGTTTCTCTATGCCTTTCTTTTTGTCTTTAACCCCTTCTATAGCATGCTTCATGATCCTTCTTTTGGTCATTGTCATCACTATCTTACCTCTTAGTTGTCTCTGCATTTGCTGCAATTGAGGAGCAGGAAGATTTTCCATGTTAACAGCTGCTATGATTGGATATTCAAGTATTAATTTCTGGATATTCTCAGCTACTTTTTTCTTTTTCTCTGCTACATGATGTGTTTTTTCAGTCATTTTTCTTTTCTTTAGGCATTTTTTCTTTTTTAGGGGCAGGAACTTCTGCTTTCTTTTCATCTGCTTGTTTTTCTTCTTTCTTTGCCTTTTCTTTTTTATCTTCAATTTCTTCTACTTCTTCCTTCCCTATTTTGAATGGTTTCCCCATTGTAAGTTTTAAGTAAGAATTTTTTATGTTATTTTTACCGCCAGCTAAATTATGGACTAAAGAATCGTAAACAGTCATTATATTATCAATAACTTCTTCTTCTTTCATATCCTCTTTTCCAACCATAGTTTGGATTATAAGGTCATTCTTGGTTTGAAGTTTTATAGTCTTTTGTAATTTTTCACATAATGGCTTAAGGTTAGCATTAGGCGGGACAACACATCCTGCTTTTGGGTTTGGCATTTTTCCTTTTGGCCCGAATACCCTACCAAAAGTTGTAGCTAACTTTGGCATGATTGTAGCTTGAGCAATGAAGAAATCATAGCTTGTAGCTAGCTTTTTAGCTTCTTTTTTCTCTTGATATTTAGTAAAATCATCAACAGAAATAGCCAGATCACAGACTTGTTTTGCTTGAGGCAGAAGTTCTGGGCCTACTAATGCACATATTTTTACTTTTTTGCCTTTTGAGTAATGTAAAGTAGCATATAAGTTAACAACCTGTTCTGGTTTCTTAAGATTAATATCCTTTAGATTTATGATTAAGTCAATAGATTGAGTGAAATTTCTTTTAGCAGAACTTTCTTTTATTTTTTTTAATGCCTGTGTTACTTGTTCTTTGTTCATTCGTCCCTCCTACAATAGTTGTAGTATAACGGGTATTACTGATATGCATAGGGATTTTATGGGGATTTATAAATGTAACGGTTTTGTAAAACCTGTGCTGGGAAGAATCTTAATTTTAAGATTAGGGTTGTAGAGATATCCCTTTAATATTTATTTTCTTTTTCTTCCCTCTAGATATCGTTTTGCAGCTAAAATTGCTGCACTTCCACCTATGATAGCATCAATCCCCAAATGCCTGTGTTCTGGTTTTATGTATTGATCCATGACTCTATTTTTATCCCCAAAAAGATATTTTGATCCTGGGCTTCCTGAAATAGCGTCTATAGAACCAGTTGCTGCAATAGTAAGCCAGATAATCATCATTATCTTTGATGTTAGGGAAGCGGATTTCTCTGGATTATCTTCTTCTATCTTTGTTTGCGGAATATCTTGAACATATGCCCCTATAGATCTTAAGTAAAATGGTATTTTTTCAAAAGGAGTATGGCATAGCTGCTCTAGCTGTTGCCTCTTTAGTTTTACTCCTTTTGGTTTTTTTCCAGTTGCTTCTTCAAACAAGACAGCATAAGCACATGGGTCTAGCGGGCCGCTTCTTCTAGAGTTGTTTGCCCCTTGGTGTATTCTTATCTGGTACCAACTCTGCATGGTTTGATCCCACTTTAGTTCGTTGTCGTATCCATCAGGGCTCCTAAAAAGGATTCTCCCATCAGGTTTCATATATCTGCCCATATATTTTAGGGATATGCTCCGTTATAAAAATTTATAGCAAGATTTAAAAACATCTTAGGATTACATTTTTAGAATGGGATTATTCAATGATAGGCTAAGTTCTGGAGAATCTTTGTTTTTGGAAGAGGATGTTTTGGATTTTTCTCACCAGCCAAAAATAATGAAATATAGGGAAGCACAGCAGAGAGCTATGGCAGAGTGTATTAGGCCGTTGTTTCAGGAAAGAAACGGCAAAAACTTATTTGTTTATGGCCCTCCAGGCATAGGGAAAACTTTAGCATGTAAGAAAGTGATTGAGGAAGTGGAGGAAAAGGCAGAAAACATTGAGCCAATCTATGTTAATTGTTGGCATAAGAATACTTCTTTTAAGGTATATCTTGAATTATGTGATTGTCTGGGTTATAAACTTACACATAATAAGAGTGGAGAAGACTTATTTAAAATTATAAAGGAGAAATTAAATGATAAACCAGTTGTCTTTATCTTTGATGAGATAGACCAAGTAGAAGAATTTGATTTTCTCTATTCAATATTGGAAGGCGTTTATCGAAAGGCAATTATTTTGATAACCAATTACAAAGAGTTTTTGGGTAATCTAGAGGAGAGGATTAGGTCAAGGCTTATGCTGGACAGTTTGGAGTTTAAGCCTTATAATTTTAAGGAGACAGAAGGTATATTGAGGCAGAGGATAAGTTATTCTTTTGTTCCTGGTGTTTTAAGTGAGGATGCTTTTCAATTGATATTGAAAAAGACAGTGGAGTTAGAGGATATTAGGGCAGGATTAAGGATGTTAAGGGGAGCTGGGCTTAATGCAGAGAACAGGTCCAGCAAGAAAATAATAGCTGATGACGCAAAAGCTGCTTTAGAGAAATTAGATGAATATAACCTTGAAAGCAATGGTGATTTAGATAGTGATTTGGGTTTTATCTTGAATATTGTTAAGAAAAATAATGAAACTAAACTAAAGAGCTTGTTTGATGTTTACCAAGAAAAAGGTGGGGGATTAGCATATAGAAGCTTTTTTAGGAAGGTAGAAAAATTAGCCGAGGATAAATTTGTTTCTCTGGAAAAGAAAAAAGGCGGAGCAGAAGGAACAACAACTATTGTTAAATATAAAAAAAAGTAACCATCATTTTTTCTTGTTCTCGAATAGATTCTCAATAAGATTGACTAGTTTGTCAACTGTTACTTCAATTTTTTTCTCAAACACCCAGAGCAACCCGTTTTGATTACTTTCCCCCCCTTCTAACCTAGCCTCAATAATTGATTTTTCTCTTTCTAATTGAGCCAATGTTCTTCTATAAACTTTTAGCTCTTCTGTGTATACTACCCTAGGCATTGTTCCTTCTAAGAAATATTTCTTTTGATGGTCTTTGATATCTCTTGCAATATTTCTTCTTTCCTTTTCTATGCTTTCAATTTGTTGAGGCAGGCTTAAAAACCCTATTCTCTTGGCTCTTAGCTTGATGTTATCTTCCCAGATTTCCATTAATTTATTCTTGTACTGGTGCGTTCCCTGGTCAAATAATTGTTCACCTATTGTCTTTTTAAAGAAATATTTGTTTTGGAGCTCTTTTTGAAGTTCCATTATAATTTTTTGTTCTTTTCTCAGGACACTTAGTTTATAACTAATAAGTATCACCATTATATGCTTATATGTAATTTTTGATATTATAAATAATATTAATAACACAATAATCAGCCAATACCAATTATTCACTACAAATCTTATTACGTTAATCTTGCCTTTGGTTTCTAAAACATAAGTTAATTGAGCATCATTCAAAGAAGTAATGGCAGTGCTAAACTCTTCTTTTTCAATAGCATCAGCAGCAATAGTTAATAACTCCTGAGTACCCCCTAACTTAAACCCTTTTTTGATGCCCTTATTAACTTTAGAAGTTAACTCATCAAGCATCTTCCTTGCAGCAAAAGCATCCTCTTTCTTTTGAATAACCTCAGCAGCAGCATCAATAGCCTGCTTGTACTTCTTCTCTCCAAACAATTCCTGTGCTTTCTTCAGCAATCGTAAAGTCTTCTCAACAGTAAAATTAGCATCCTCCATAACAGATACTGCTTCACTAGCAGTATCCAAAGCAAGAATCGCATCTTCCCTGCTGCTCTCATGAACTATCAGCTTCAATATGCGCTTATCCGTTAGCCTGCTTATACCATCAGATGTAACCAGATTTCCAACAATATTCGCCTCTAATGTATACTCCCCATATTTTAAATATGAAGGGGCATCCAGCCTTACAGTAAATGTCCTTGATTCACCATACCTTATCCTAGCAATCGAAGCTGGCTCAATCTTGATATACTGGTCCAAGAACCCAGTAATGCTTAAGGTAACATCCGTTAGCTCGGAATCTGCATAACTATTTCCAACTTCAAGCACAAACTCATTGCTTTCTCCCTTATTAATCTCTATAACATCACTACTTTCCTTAATCCTAAATACTTCTTTGCTGCTTACAAAACCACCTCCACCTCCGCCTCCGCCGCCTCCTCCACCAGAAGTTCCAGTAGTGGTTGTGGTAGTAGTGGTAGTAGTTGTTGTAACACAATCAGAGTCTGTTGTTTCTGTGCATCCACTGCCGCATAAGCCATCTGCTCCGTTGCACAATAATGGAACATTCACAGAATCACTATCACTTGTATTAGAGCCAGAGCCAAGTTTGGCTCTGATTGTAGTATCTGTCCCATTAGCATCATAAGGGGCTAATGTGCCAATCACAACAGTTAAGTTATTCCATATAATCCCTTTAGCAGCTAGGCTGGTATAGTTGGTGATTAGGCTTCCAGAGCTAACGCCCCATCCAGCAGGCAATGTCCAGTTAAATGAAAGGTTATATGCTGTTTCATTGCCAATATTCCTTATCTTAGCTTTTAATGTTTGTACGCTGCTTTGCAATACGCTTGTTGGGTAAGTGTTAATAGCAACATCTAAATAAGGCCCTCCAGAGTAACTTACCAGGTTAGCCATAGATGTGTTTGCAGCTGGCGTAGGTGTAACGCTGCTATTCCTAGAAGCAGTTATTGTTACAGTAACATTATCAATCCTATTTGAAGTAGCATATTTAGCGGATACATTGATATCTTCTATAGTTTTATTTGCTACTACGACTGTGTAAGATTCAGTAGCCTCTGCAGATGTTCCGTTAAAGTACATATTGTTGAGCCAGTTATGAGTTAGGGTAAACGTTAAAGGCCAGTCACCAGTATTATTTATCATTAGTATTCCAACACTGTCTATCTGGTCTAGCAGGCCGGAGCTGGTTTCAAACAGGACAGGGCTTATTTCCCATGTGTAATCCCAGGCTGATTCAAATGTTTGGTTAACAGAAGAGTTTGAGTTGCCGTAAGTATCGTTAGCCCATATGTTATAGGTGTAATTGGTTTCTGTTGCCCCTAACATTATGCTTCCGCTGTATACATTGCCCGATACCAATTCCATAGAAGCATTATTCCATGCAGTTCCGTCATGATATTGTAATATGACTGTAGAGACATTAACCCATGAGTCTGTTGCAGTAGCATTAAATGTTATATTTGCATAAGGATCCAATAATGCAGTTGTATTTGGCGAATAAATTGTATAAGAAGTTACTGGGGGAGTTATATCTCTTAATGTTAGATGCAGCATATCTATGTTTGTAGTCTGGGTTAAATTAACCGCTGTTGAGTTTGTCTGGAAGCCTGAACGGCTTGCATTAATTATGTTGTTGTAATAATTTACAGTTCCTGTATTTACATATTCTGTCAATTCCTGCCTTGTTGTTGTTCCGTTGCCGTCTGTTAATACTGAGAATTGAGCAATACCTGATGAGTTATAAGCAGTAACGTTTGAAACATTGACTGGCGTATTTAGGGGGTCTGTTATGTTTACTGAAATGTACCATTTTCGAATTAACTGCCCGCCCAAGCTTACATTTTCTGTTGCTGAATAAGAAACATTGAGCAGGGTGTTGTTCGTTCCTCCATTTGAAGCAATGTAAAAAGAATAATTGTTTCCTAATAGTGTTAAGTCTGAGAAAATGTTATGATTGCTTCCTGATAGCAGGTAGACATCAGCTGCCAATGCATTTGGTGCAGTTGAGTTAATTGTACAGGAGCTTACATTTGTTGAGTCTGCATTGGACAAATAAACACCATAGCTTCTGAAACCAGCTGCTGAAGCTGATGAAGTTATATTTATTATATTATTAAACAATACGTTTGAATTCATTGTTCCTGCATTATCCAGCCAGATTCCATAATTTGTTCCGGTTGAACTTATGTTAATTATATTGTTGGAAAGTGTGTTTGAATTCATTGTTGTTCCATCATTATCTAAATAGATTCCAGCATAAGCTGAACCAGTAATAGAATTATCAGATATTATGTTTGAATTCATATTTGTTCCACTATTCTTTAATTGCACGGCATAATTGCTGTTTGAACGAATAGTATTTCCTGTTATATTATTTGAATTGAGAGTTCCAGTTGTAGAAATACCCAAATATATGCCGTCAAAAGTGGAGTTTATTGTGTTGTTTGAGATTACATTCGAATTTGCATTAGAATATGGCTTTATATAAATTGCATAGCCAGTATACAGAGTGCTAGTTGCAGTTATTGTGTTATTAAATATGGCATTTGAGTTAAAAGTATCGTCTGGAACAAGATATATTCCATACATATACATAGTTGCACCAGCATCTTTTAAATATATAACATTGTTTGAGATTGTATTTGAACCCATTTGGGCCCCAAGACTAGAACCTGTATTAATTCCGTATGTATAGTCGCTAGTTAAATATATTGTGTTTTTATTTATTATGCTTGAATTTAGCGCAGGACTGGCATAAAGGTAAATACCATTAGCGTAATAAGCATTTATCCCGATGTTATTTTCTGTAATGTTTATCATTCCTTTGATAGTTCCAGAATTAAAGTAAATGCCATAAGAATTCTTGATACTGCCTGTTGCGTTCCAGTCTATTGTGTTTTGATAAACCTTTGTTGCGTTTGAATTTTCTACATAAACAGCATAAGTATTATCTGCGAAAGTTGAAATTAGTGTGTTGTTTTGTATTAAAGAATTGTTTGAGCTTAGGAAATAGATTCCTGCTGAGAAGTTTCCTATATTGCCGAAGTTCTTTATTGTTATGTTATTATAACTTGAAGTGTAAACTCCATAGTCTGTTCCTGAGCCATCGCCCGTTATTGTAAATCCAGCTCCATCTAAAGTCACATTATCAGCAGTAATATTAAAGCAGGTTCCTACTGTTGAGATGTTTCTTGTTAAAGTATAATATGTGTTTGGTTGGTTTAGAGTTCCACACTTAATAACCTCCCCTGGTTTAAGTAAGGTTAAGTTAAGTTGTGTGTTTGTGGTGAAGTTAACCAAGGCTCTAAGCGATTGGCTTCCAGTTGCGTAGCCTGCATGAGTAACATTAATTGTGTAATTATAATAAGTGTAATTAGTTGCTGGGTAATCAAATATGTATCTTGTTAAATTGAATGTTATGAAGCCATTTGAATCTGTTAGGGCAGATGTTATAAAACCACCGCTTTCGTTATAGATACTTACATTTGCATTTGGCAGGACCCCACTTGTATTTGTAACATTTTGCGTAAAATAATATTGCCTTATTACTGTATATGGATTTACTATGCTTGTGTTTAAAGCTTCTGGGTTACAATTAGTTGTGTTTAGAAGAGTCCAAGTTGGCTTGTTATCTGCATTATTATTCCCTGTTTCAATACCACATACAACGTCTTTAAATGTTCCATTTCCACCAGAACTATCAGAGTAAGATACATCTATATAACCGCCTTCAAAAATCCAATTACCGAAATTTTGCCATGCTGCGTGGCCTAAATTTAGCGTTCCGTTTTTTTGATTAACTAATTTTACTTTTTCATTTGTAAAAATATTTATGTTTGATGCTTTAAGACAGCTGTTGTTGTATATTACTATTGCATCTTCAATTTGAATGCAGGGGCCTCCGCCACTAGCATCATCTCTCATGGTGTTATTAACTATGGTGCAATTTGGACATTTTTTAATGTGAAGCCCTGCATCGTCTCCACCACTGTAAATATTGAGTATAACATTATTTTTCATTATGTTTTCTTTTGAGGAGGTTGTATTAAAGACCAGCCCATAAACAAAATTGTTACTAATAAATTTATTTCCTCCTGATTGTAATTCAAATATATCATAAGATGCAGTCCATGAAGGTATAGAGTTATTTTGGAAGTCTAAAGTAGCGCTAAATGGAACAACAGTAGCACCACCTAATCCCCATGGACTATATTGAATATTAGATATGCTTACATCGAAACTACTATTGTACATTGTCCAGTTTGCACTGGATTGTATTGCTAAACCAAATGCATTATTTGCAGAATTACCAGTAATTTTTGAATTGGTTACATTAAATGTATTATTGACATTCATATACCATTCATTTGTTGAAGTGTCCATTGTTAGAGTACAACCATCCATTACCAATACACCATTTATTTGTAAGGTTGCGTTTAAGGTGTAATTGCATGGATTATTTGAGTTAGAAAAGTTTTTGAAGGCCTGTGTAGTTGTTGTGCAACTTAAGTCTTTACATATAGAATGTAATGTGTTATCTGTTCCTGTTACTGTTATTACGTTTGATGCTAATGATGCTGGATCAACAATATAATCAAATTCTATAGAACCAATAACCTTTAAATCAAATGTGTCAAATGTTCCGTTAAGGTTAGTTAAATATTCTTTGTAAGTACCTTCTTCGGATATGTTCTCAAATGTCATAACCAATTCATCACTGCCTTCTGTGTAGACTTCTATTTGTGCAGATTCGTTGCTACGTGCATAAATTGTAATATCTTTTGTGTTGTCAAGAGGAATCTCGAATGTAACTCTGATGTATTCGTTATTATTTATTAAAGTCCAATTATCATCTTTTTCTTTCACATAATCATAAATGTCTGCAATAAACGCCCTATTACTGGCCAATAGCTCTGCTTTTGAAATCTCAATAATAATCTCATAAGTCTGGTTACTCAAAGAAGGAACAATCCAGTACACAACCTCAACTAATGAATTGTTATTTGTGTCTTCAGAATTGTAGATGTCTACTGGTATTTTGGAGCCATTTTGTATGTTGTATATCCTAATCTTTTCTAGTGGTGTATCTTTAACTTTAGTGTAGGCTAGTATGTTTTCATAGTGTATATCTGATGAAACAACAACTTCTTTAGTTCTTTCATCAATCTCCCTCTCAACAGCATCTGGGCCAGGGGTTTCATATTCTATAATAACAGAGCTAACATTTTCATCGATGATTATCTCAGTTGTGTTGCTTTCTTCTTCTAGAACAACATAGCCTGTCAGGGTAGCGCCAGTAAGCCATTCAATAAATCTTGTCAATAATCCTTTTTCTTTAGAAGCAACAACATATCCAGTAAGCTGGTTCTTTTCATTACTTAGCTCACTTATTTCTTTATTAATATATTTTATTTGCTCAATATCAGAGCTTCCTTTCTTTTGGCCATTTAGTTTGCCTACTCTTTCATCAATATATTCAATTTTGTTTTCAGCAACAAATTCAGTAAGTTCTTTAACTGCACCTCTATCTTTTACTTTTATCTTTTCTTCATCAATGTTTATATTTTCATTTCCAACAACTTTCTTAACAGATACATCAATTGCTTCTGAATTAATCTCAACTGTTAAATTACTTATTGTATTATTCAAATCAACTTTCTTAACCCATTTAACCGGCTTATTGATGATAGCCATTATCTGAACAGTAGACTCATTCTTGGAAGTAATGTTCTCAATTATCTCACCTACGTTAATTGTAAATGGATTGCTTTGGGTTATGTCATGAGAGTTGCTGGCCATAAAGAAAGTTTCTTGTGAACCAACGTAATCTTTATTTGGAACGAGGGTTATTTTGTTCTTTTCTTCGTTTATTACTATATTATCGAGTGTAGGCAAGTAATAAACTAAATTTTCACCAGTGAAATATTCGTTTAAGTTCAATGTTGTTTCTGAGTTCTTTTCAATGAATATATCTGGGATATCTTTTATTAAAATAGGAGCTAAGGAATATTTGCTAATTTCCTGCTCAATGGTATAACTAATTGAATCAATGCTTATAGAGCTATTAACAACTTCAATAATAAGATTGTAGTTAGTGTCATTTAAAGAAATTAGGCAACTATCAATACAGAAATCATTAAATGGAATGAGTTCTTTGTGGAATTCTGCATCTAAATGGTCTTTTGGACTGTAAACAATATCAGAGTGAGGTATACTTAGATTAACATCGTAATAGATAACCCTTACACCAATATAATTTTCTAATTCATCATCATATCTCCCATAATTTAGATAGAATGTATCATTCCAATTGCCTGAACTAGGCATTTCTAAGAAGGCACAACATTCAGAACTTCCATAACAGATAGCATCTTCAAAGTTAACTTCCCATTTGCTGCATAATTTACTGGAATATACATTCCAATTGAACTCAGCATTGACTTTAAACTCAAAGAGAGCATCTATTGATTTAAAGCCACCACCTTGGGTGACTATTTTTATTGATTTGTTCTCATTAGTTTCTTCATCTGATAATTCTTCAATTGTATTATTGGTTTGAGTTTCACTTGTAATAGTCTCGTTAATAATAACTAACCCTGTTATGTCTGAAATGCCTTTTTCTTCTTTTAATTTTTCAGAATCAAAGATAAGATAACTTTTATTATCTTTATTTAAATAAACTCTTGCTATTCCTTGATCAGAAACTTTACCATTTAGTTTGATAGATTCGAGTTTACCAACATTACCCATGAGCCAAGTATAATTATAGCTTGAGTTAACATTTAATCCAATATAATAAGTATAGCTATAGCTTTCTTTAACAGTAGCAAAGCCAGTAAGTTGCCTATCAAATGGTATAGCAAATAGTCCAAGCAATAAAATTATTCCTAAGGCAACAGGAAGGCCCACATTAGTTAGATTTTCTTTATATATATCTTTTATACGATTGTTGCATAACTTTAACAATTCATCTCTACTTTTTCCATTAACTTTTTCTTTAAGGAATAGGCTGTATTCCTTTTTGCTCATTATACCTGAATCTAATCCTTTTTGAGCTATTCTTGCTCCTTTCTCAGCTTCTTTCCTTATCTTTTTAAGATAGCTAAGACTATATGAAGCGCCTTCTCTTTTTGAATTATTTTTATTTGACATTCTTTTCAGGCATCTCTTTTAGTATTATAGTTCCATCTGGAGCTTCAACAAACCTTAATCTTGTTTTAGAAGTCCAGCCTTTGGCTATAGCTAACTCTTTTGGAATCGTTATTTTATACTGGCCGTTATTTACAACTACTTTTACCATATATATCAATTAGTACTAATTTATTTCTATTTTAGTACTATCTATATATAAAGGTTTTGGAATTTTATGTATAAAATTGAGAAAATTAGTATTTTACAGAAAAAGTTTTGAATTCATTGGTTGGTTCTTTGTAATCTATTTCAATGTTGTCTACATATGCATTTTCAGGTCCTTTTTTGCAGAATCCTATTAGCTCTTTTATTTTTTCTTCTGGACCTTCTGCTATTATTTCTACATCTCCATTTGGTAGATTCTTTACAAAACCTTTAAGGCCTAGTTTGTTAGCTACTTTATTTGTGTTGTGGCGGAAAAAAACTCCTTGTACTCTGCCTGAAACAATTATGTGGGCTCTTTTCATATTACAAAGCAATTTTCAATAATATTTAAATATATCCTATTCCAAAAACAGGTATATGAAGCTTTTTGGCTTTGAGGATATGATTGCAGGTATTTTGTTAGGAATAGTTATGATTGGAGCTTCTGGAAAATTATTTACATTGCCCTATGCTGATAAATTGTTAATCATCCTGTTGTTTGTATTTTTGGTTTTGGCTGTTATTGATATTATCCACGAGATAAAAACATTAGAGGAAGGGCTTTTTTGGACAATATTAGCTGTTGTGTGGAATGTTGTTGAAGTAATAATTGTGATAGGATATCTTGCCCAAATATTTAACCTGCCTTTCCAGATAATTTCTTTTGTGCCTTTTATTGGAGTTATTGGCATGTTAGGAACGGGGTTATTTTTTATATTAGGGAATGTAATGTGGTCCTATTTCTATATCAAGCATTAGCCCATTTGGTTAACCATGCATGTGCGATTTATATTACTCTTGGTGTTGTTCACTTGCCACATCTTTTGGCAAGTGTTAGAAGGGCTATAGTGGCAAAATTTTTAGCTTTTAGCCATTTTTGGAATGCCACTTGCCACTTGCCATGGGCGGCCGTGAGGTATTTAAATAGGGCCCCCTCAAATGATTCTATGCTTGTTAAAAAATAAGGCAGGTAAAAAAAATCCGAACTTAACGTTCGAATTTTTAGACTTCAAATAAACTCTTATACCTCCACCCAATGTAGGCTTGGGTTTTATTTGAAGTAAACTTAACACACCCCCTTGTGTCTTCCTGCCTTCATTTTTTTCAAGGAGGCGATTATGATGGTTGATATGAGGAAAAAAACAATTCAGGACCTGTTTTACAAGCAGGTTAGAAATTTGACTTTGAGTAAGATGCAGAGTTTTGATCTGCAGTTTACAGATGATTGGATATAAAAATGAAAGGAACAGGAGAGAACCTTAGGAGGAAATGGGAAATATCCATCTTAGAGTTTGAAAACGGAGAAGGCAAGAAGTATAAGGTTACTAAACGGGTTCCAGATGTTTCAGTGGCAGAAACTAAAGTTTTTAATTCAAAAGACGAAGCCAAGAAACAGTTTGATGAATGGTTAAAATAATTCATTCATCTTTGACTTTAGGATATTTATTAGTTCAGGCTGGTTAAAATGGTAGATGTCAGGAATATCAAGAGAAAGGATGTGCTTTTGCATGTAAAGCTCAGGAAATCGCTTTGCTATTTCGCTCCTTTGTTCGTTTTCCATGACAATGATGGTGTCAGCCCAAGAAATTTGTTTTTTGGTTAGAGGAGTTTCATTATAAAGGCCTGCAGATTTAGTCTGAAATCTGCCATTAAAAAGCTTTTCAGCTGTTTTGCTCCTGTTTTGGTTTTGATTACAGACAAATAATATTTTCATATTTTAAGTGTGTAAGATTAGCTAGGATTTAAATGTTACTTTCAAAAGAGGTGATTCGTATGGAAAATTTTGAAAAAGAGATGGATATATACACTGAAGAAGGAGTATGTGATTTTTGTGAAAATGATGAAATAGATTCAAAGGAAGAGGGATTTATGTTAGGTTATCTTGGAGCGTGATAATAATGTTTAATTTTAAAAGAAAATTTATGGATTGGGAAAACTATAAGGAGAGAATAGACTTTTTAGACCTCTTTTACTGGCAACAGATTTGTAGGAAGCAGAGTATTAGGAATCTTTAACGTAACATTAATAAATAAATTTAACTTACTCTTTCTTATGAAGATTCTTACAAAAGATGAAATTAATGTAAATAAGGAAGTTATACTAGAAGTTATGGAAGGCGGAGCTATATTTATCCACCCAACTGACACTATTTATGGTATTGGGTGTAATGCTTTAGATGAGAAGTTTGTTCAGGAAGTTAGGGAGATAAAAGGTAGGCCAAATGCTCCTTTTTCTGTAATTGCCCCTTCTAAAGATTGGATTAAGCAGAATTGTGTCATCAGCAAAGAAGGAGAGAAGTGGTTGAATAAGTTGCCGGGGCCTTATACTTTGATTTTGAAGGTCAAGGATGGCGTTGCAAGGAATGTTGCTCCTGGTTTAGACACATTAGGAGTAAGGATACCTGACCATTGGTTTAGCAAAATTGTAGGGGAGTTAGGAAAGCCTGTTGTGACGACTTCAGCAAATAAGGCTGGAGGGAACTTTATGACCTCCCTTGAGGATTTGGATGAGGATATCAAACCAAAGCTAGAGTTTATTGTTTACGAAGGAGAAAAGAAAGGAAGACCTTCCCAGATTGTTGATCTTACAGGAAAAGAATCTGAAGTTAAAGAAAGATAATCTTTTTAAGTATAGACTATTTCTAAGCTAATATGGGGAAGAAAAGGGAAGAAAAAAACGATAAATTGAAAATATTGGCAGCCGGGGACATACATGGGGATATTGGTTTAGCTGAGAGATTAGCTGAGAAGGCCAAGAAAGAAAAGGTTGATTTAGTGGTTTTATGCGGAGATTTGACAATGGCTGAGAGTTCTACTGAGAATATTATTGGGCCTTTTAAAAAAAGACACGAAAAGGTTTTGCTAATACCTGGAAATCATGAGACAGTTGCTACTGCTGATTTTCTAGCCGAATTATATGGTATGAAGAATCTCCATGGTTATTCTGTTAAATACAAAGATGTTGGGTTGTTTGGAGCAGGTGGAGCAAATATTGGTTTGTTTCAAATGGATGAAAAGGAAATTTATGATTTGCTTAAGAAAGGTTATGATAAGATTAAGTATTTGAAGAAGAAGATAATGGTAACTCATGTGCATCCTACTGGAAGCAAGATTGAGAAGTTCACTAACATATTTCCAGGTTCTAAGGGTGTGAGGAAAGCTCTTGAGAAGTTTAAACCTGATTTATTATTATGCAGTCATGTGCATGAAGCAGAAGGCATTGAAGAGAAGATTGGAAAGACTAAGGTTATTAATGTTGGGAGAATGGGGAAGATTATTGAAATCTAAAAATTAGAATAATTTTTAGGCTATAAAAATTCTTTGAATTTTTATATGTTTAGCCCTTTAAAACACCAATAGGTTCCATTCTACATACTTTTATTGAGATTCCTGAATTATGCACAGAGTTTATCACTTCTTCTACGTCCTTGTAGGCTAATGGCGCTTCTTCTGCAAGGCTTTTTGGTGAGGGTGCTTTTGCTATTATTCCTTTTTGTGCTAGCTCCCGACTTATTGTTTCGCCTCTGAATTGATTAAGTGCACCATGCCTGGACATTGCCCTTCCTGCGCCATGCGCTGAAGAACCAAATGTTTTTTGCATTGCAATTTCTGTTCCTTTTAATATATAAGAAGAGGTTCCCATGCTTCCTGCTAATAAGACAGGCTGGTCTGGAAATGATCTTGTAGCTCCTTTTCTATGAACAAATAGTTTTCTTTTTTCACCGTTGACTGTATGTTCTTCTAATTTTACAACATTATGACAAATTCCATATATTGTATGCATTTCCATTGATTCCCAATCTTTTTTGAATATTTTTTCAAATGTTTCCCTAATCCATTGAGTCATTACCAACCTATTTGTGAAAGAGTAATTCACAGCGCATTTCATTGCTGCAAAATAATCCTGGCCTTCTTTTGAGTTTGCTGGTGCACAAGCCAATTGCCTGTCAGGAAGCCATATTTTGTATTTTTGAACAGCTTTCTCCTGTATTTGCAAGTAATCAGAAGCGACCTGATGCCCAAATCCTCTTGAGCCGCAGTGAAGCATTATCAATACTTGGTCTTTGTCTGTTATGCCCCATTCTTTTGCTTTATCATCATAAATATCACTTACTTTTTGAATTTCTAAAAAGTGATTCCCTGCTCCTAAGGTTCCTAATTGCGGCTTACCCCGTTTTTTTGCCATGTCAGAAACTTTAGATGGGTCTGCGCCTGGCATTTTACCATTTTCTTCAATATGTTTTAGGTCTTCTTTGACACCATAGCTATTCTCAACAGCCCACTCGCAACCGTTGATTAAGACTTGGTCTAGTTCATTATCTTGCAATCTTAGTTTTCCTTTAGAACCTACTCCGCAAGGAACAGAATTGAATAAAGCTGGAACTAGTTCTTTTAGTTTGTCTTTGACTTCTTTATACGAGAGGTTTGTCCTGATTGAATTTACGCCACAGTTTATATCAAAACCACAAAGTCCGCTTGATATAATGCCTTTTTCTGCGTCAAAAGCAGCTACTGCTCCCATTGGTAGCCCATATTTGGTTAGATTATAAGTCTAATATCCAAAGTGGGCATCCGGTAAGGCTATTACTGGTTCTATGACACCTGGAAGGCAACAAACATTGCTTAATTGCTCTATTGCTCCATCTTCCATTGCGTCATAGATGGCTTTGTTAGCAATCAACTTTCCTGCAACATTCATTTCCTTTCTTACTGCTTTTGGCAACAACCACTCATAGTCGTTAATTTTTTCTAATTTTTCTTTCATAAATATGCCTCCTATGTCAGGTTTTTATTATGGGCTTATAAAAGTTTTGTTTAATTTGAACATAACCTTATTACTTAGAAGATTATAATTAACCAATTTATTTACCTCACTTTTTTTATGAATTGAAATGTAATAATATATTGTTCCATACCCACTTTTTTCTTTATAGATTTTTGATTCAATATTATATTCTTCTTTTAATAAAATTGATAGTTTTTCTAAATTTTCTTTAATTATAGAAAAAATTCTGATTGTATAAGGTTTTTTGAATCTTGATTTTTCTTTCATAAACCTTTTAACATCCGTTTTGGAAAAATCCCAATTATAATCAATAAAAGATTCAATACATCTTCTCAATTTTTCTTTTTTCTTTGGATGTAAAAAACTAATTTCTTTTTCAAAATTGATAATACTTTGTTTATCAGGAATTGTTAAAGTTGCTGTTTTTCTATTTTTACGAGGATAAATCTTAGAGTTAATTTTAAAATTCCTTAGTGCTTTTTGTATGGCTGGTAATTGTTTTCTATTAATAGATTCTAAACAAATACTCCTGGTTTTTCTCTTATCAGCAATAATCCATCCTTCACAATCGAATAAAGCCCTTAACCAATATCTTGAATTTTCTTTGGAAAGATATGGATATCTCCAATTATTTGAGTGATAAGGGCCATTTTCCATTAAAATGTAATAGATTCCTTTAGAATATAATCTGCATCTTTGCCCTTTTATTAGTTTGGGCCTTACTTTAAAAACTTTATAGAAGTTATCTTGAAAATCTTTTAGTAAAGTGTAGTTTTGGTTTCTAAGCCCTATGGAATAATATTTGTGCTTTTGATGAGGGAGATTAGTACAAACATAACCATCTGCACACAAATATCCGTGAATTGTTGATAGATTTTTATTGAATTTCATT
>CAZSRD010000020.1:0-23808 GCA_964609455.1 uncultured Methanosarcinales archaeon | reverse complement strand
GTATAGCCTAATGGCTTACTGGGTTATATATTTTGCTAGCATTTCTACGGCACCTATTCTGAAGAAATCTTTTTCTTAGCTTTTTGAAAGCCGAAAGCTACTATGCCGCCAAGAATAGCTGTATAAAGCTGGAATACGCCCATTGTTGTGAGGAATAGTACAGGCAATACTCCAAATTTAACTAAAACAAATGCTATCCCAAACAGGAATGCTGCTTTAACAACAGAGCCTATTAAAAGTGTTATCCAGTAGTTTGTTTTTTTATTAAGGTTTAAGGCTTTAAATGTATAGACCAATATTGCATTGCCTACCCAGATAAATGGTATCATATATAGTAAAAATACTGTGAATGGGCCAAATAACACGCCTCTTGATAATGCGCCTAAAGCTGGCGCAATTATAACCGGCAGTAATTTGTAGCCTTTTACATTTAAGGCGGAGGTTATTAGTAATGCATTGACTAGAACGCCAACAACAATTTGAGGATGACCTACCATTAATGGAAGGAAGAATGAAACTATCGTGTAGATTATTATTTCAAATATTTCTGTTTTGTAACTTAACTTATAATCCTGTAAGTTAATCATTTTATTTAAGTATCCCATATATTTTGAGTTTGATTAGGTTATTTATATATTTTTTGTTTAGGAAACTGTGGTAATTAACTAAAAAATTAAGCTGTGTGGTGATTAAATTATTAAAGGTGGTAATTAATATTGATTAATGTAATTTGTGGTAATTAACGAAATATGAATGTAGTGATTATTAAGGTGGTAATTAAAATAGGGGAAATTAAAAAGTGGTAATTAACTACCATAGATAGAAAACTATTTAAATGAGTGGTAATTAGAAATATGCATGCCTTATCTTAAAAAAGTGAAAATAAAGGGGAAGGGTTATTTTTATTTGTTTCATACTGTAAGGGAAGGTAGTAAATTTAAGAAATTAAGCAAGTATATTGGCAAGGAAGAGCCTTCTAAAGAAGAGTTAGAAAAATTAAAAGAAAATTTCTTAAAAGAGATAAAGGGAAAAGTATCTGTAAAGGTTGAAGAAAAACCTAGAAAGAACATTTTGGGGGAGTTAAAAGAAATACAGAGAAAACATGGTTATTTGCCAGAAGATGAAATTAGAAAGCTTTCTGAAGAGGTTAAACTGCCAGTTATTGAGATTTATTCTGCTGCTACTTTTTATTCGATGTTTAATGTTGAAAAGAAAGGAAAGACTATAGTAAGAATTTGTAATAGCCCTTCTTGTTATTTGAATGGTTCTTTGAATATTTTGGAAGAGGCTAAAAGTATATTGGGTATTGAAGTAGGAGAAACAACAAAGAATGGAAAGTTTAGTTTAGAGTTAAGTTCTTGCATTGGTTGTTGTGATAAGGCTCCTGCTATTATGATTGATGATGAGTTAATTGTTGATGTAACAAAGGAAAAGTTGAAACAATTGTTAAAATGAAAATTTTAGAAGAAGTTAATTTAGAAGCGTGGAAGAAAGTTAAAGAGTTAGGAGCAGATAAAACTATGGAGTTATTGAAGAAAAAAGGATTAACAGGAAGAGGAGGAGCTTGTTTTTTAACTGGATTGAAATGGGAGTTTGCAAAAAAAGCAAGAGGTAATGAAAAATTTGTAATTTGTAATGCGGATGAGGGTGAACCAGGAACATTTAAAGATAAATTGATTTTAGATAATAATCCTGAAAATGTAATTGAAGGAATAATAATTGCTGCTTATTGTGTTGGTGCTAAGAAAGCTTATATTTATTTAAGAGGAGAATATCATTATTTGCATAATAAATTAGAGAATGTTATTAAAAAAGTTTTAGAAAATGCTAAAAGTGATTTGAAGATAGAAATTGTTGAAGGAGCTGGTGCTTATATTTGCGGTGATGAGACAGCAATTATAGCTTCAATTGAGAATAGAAGGGGATATCCTCATTTTAAGCCGCCTTATCCGCCACAAGAAGGGTTGTTTAATAAGCCAACGGTGATAAATAATGTTGAGACATTAGCGAATGTTCCTTTGGCTATTGTTAATGATGAATGGAGTGATGAAGTAAGGCTGTTTTCTGTTTCAGGGGATGTAGCTAAAGCAGGGGTATATGAGCTAAAGGTAGGAACTAAATTAGGGGAGATAGCAAATGTTGCTGGTGCTAAGGATCCTAAGGCTGTTTATTTTGGTGCTGCTGGAGGATGCGTAAAATATAGTGATAATTTTGTTGTCAGCGCTGATAAGGTTTGCAAGGAGGAAGCAATGTTAGGTGCTTGCTCGTTGATATTTGTCAGCAAAAAGAGAAGCATGCTTGATATGGCGATGAATATAGCGCAGTTCTTTAAGCACGAGTCGTGTGGCAAATGCACCCCATGCAGAGAAGGTAATGTGCATGTATTGAGGTTGTTGGAGAAGATTAAGCGTGGGGAAGGTAACGAGGATGATTTTGGGTTATTGGAGAAATTGTGCATAACAATAAGAGACACTGCTTTATGCGGTCTTGGGCAATCATGCACTAATCATGTTTTAACTGCTCTGAAGTTTTTCAAAGGAGATTTTAAATGAAGATAATTAAACTAAAGATAAATAGAAAGGAAGTTGAGGCAAAAGACGGAGAGTTTATTATAGATGCTGCTAAAAGGAATGGTATTGATATTCCTCATTTCTGTTATAATGAAAGATTAGAAAGAATAGGAGCATGCAGGATATGTGTTGTTGAGGTTAAGGGAATGGATAAATTGCAAGCTTCTTGTTGTACTCAGGTTAGAGGAGGTATGGAAATAAGCACCCATAGCCCTAGGGTTCTTGAAGCAAGAAGGATGAATATGCAATTATTGTTAGCTAATCATGATCTTTATTGTACTATTTGCAAAGAGAATTTGATGTGCAAATTACAGAGATATGCTTCTGAATTGATGATTGAAGATACTCCTTTTGAGAGTTTACATAGGGAGGATGAAGTTGATAATTCAAGTGTTTCTATAAGGAGGGATAATAACAAATGTATTTTGTGCGAGCAGTGTGTGAGGGTTTGTAATAATGTGCAAACAGTTTATGCTATTGGTATGGTTAATAGGGGAGTAAAAACAAGAATTACACCTAATTTTGGGCATAATATGAAAGAAAGTTCTTGTATTAATTGCGGGCAGTGTGTTGTTGCTTGTCCAACAGGAGCTTTAACTGAGAAAAGCGATATACAGGGTGTGATTAATGCTCTTAATTCGGATAAATACCTTATTGTGCAGACAGCACCTTCTATTAGGGCTACATTAGGCGAGTTGTTTGATATTCCTGCTGGTACTCCAGTTACTGGTAAAATGGTTACTGCATTAAGACAGATTGGTTTTGACAAGGTTTTTGATACTAATATTGGAGCAGATATTTGCATTGTTGAGGAGGCTAATGAATTTGTTGGAAGGGTTAAAAATAATGGTGTTTTGCCTATGATTACTACTTGTTGTCCTGCATGGATTAAGTTTGGAGAGCAGTTTTATTATGAAGAATTAAATAAGAATATGTCAACATGTAGAAGCCCTCAGGCTATAGTTGCTTCATTGATTAAGACATATTATGCTAAGAATATCAAGAAAGATCCAAAAGATATTGTTTTAGTTGATATAATGCCCTGTACTGCTAAGAAATATGAAGTTTTAAGACCAGAGTTTAAAGGAGAGACTGATTTTGTTTTGACAACTGTTGAATTAGGGAAATTGTTGAAGCAGTTGAATGTTGATTTTGTGCATTTACCTGATTCTGAGTTTGATAATCCTTTAGGGATGAGTACAGGAGCTGCTGATATTTTCGGGCATACAGGCGGAGTGATGGAAGCTGCTTTGAGAACAGCGGCAGATATGTTAAGTGGAGAAGATCTTAAGGCTATTGATTACACAAAAATAAGAGGCATGGACGAGATAAAAGAAACAGAAGTTGAGATTGCTGGCAAGAAGATAAAGATTTGTGTTGTTCATACAACAGGAGCTGCGAGAAAATTATTGGAGCAGATTAAAAAGGGAAAAAGCCCATATCACTTTATTGAAATCATGGCTTGTTATGGTGGCTGTATTGGTGGTGGAGGACAACCTCCCCCTAACAGTAAAGGGGTATTGAAAAAAAGAACACAAGCATTGATAAATGTTGATGAGGCTAAGAAGATTAGGAAATCTCATAAGAACCCTGCTGTTATTAAGCTGTATAAGGAATATTTAGGCAAGCCCGGAAGTGAAAGAGCGCATAAGTTGTTGCATACTAAGTATTCTAAAAAAACATATGTTTAAAGTTCTTCAATTTTTTTCTTTAGTAATTCTGTTGGAGAATTTTTCATTAAGCCGATATTAGAGAAAATATTCATTTTTTGTATCTCTATAAGGTCAGAGTATTTTTCTTTTAGTTTTGCAAAATAATTATCTAGTTCTTCAAGGGAGTTAAATCCAGCAATAAATAGGTTTGTTATGTTTGTCTCTGGCAATTTAAAAGAACCTATGATATTGGGGCTTTGAAATAAATCAATTTTTTCTTTGTTTTTTTCAGTTATTTTTAATTGAACTATTGCGAATGCTTTGATTCCAACTTTTTCATAGTCTATTATGGTGGCGTATTTTTTTATAATTTTGTTGTTCTCAAATTTTTTTCTTATTTTTCTAACAGCTTGAGTTGATATTTTTAGTTTCTTTGCAATTGATGTGTCACTGATTCTTCCGTTATCAATAAGTTGTTTTAAAACAAATTTTTCGTTTTTAGTTATCTTTAGTTCCATTTTTTAACTATTAGAGCTTTACTAGTTTAAATATTTAACGATATTTTTTTATAATTATACTTTGTAGTTTAAAATATGAACATTATTGATGATGGTGAAATAAACAAGGTCCTAGAAGAAAATAAAGATCCCCTAGGAACAAAGATAAGAAACATATTAAAAAAGGCACTGGAATTAAAAGGATTGAATTTAAATGATGCTGCTTCTTTGTTGAATATAGATTCGAATAACAAAGTTTTGATGCAAGAATTGTTTAATATTGCTTTTAAGATTAAAAATGGAATATATGGCAATAGGCTTGTTCTTTTTGCACCGCTATATGTTTCTAATTATTGCTCTAATGATTGTTTGTATTGTGGTTTTAGGAGAAGTAATAAGGAAATGAAAAGGAAAATTTTGAGTAATGATGAAATAAGAGAAGAAGTTGAGATATTAGAAAAGCAGGGCCATAAAAGAATTTTGATGTTAATTGGTGAGGATTTTAACAAGTATAGTTTTGATGATTTTTTAAAGGCTTTGAGGGTTGCTTATTCTGTTAAGGTAGGAAATGGGGAGATTAGAAGAATTAATGTTGAAATTCCTCCATTGAGTGTTGAGGAGTTTAAGAGATTGAAAAAAGAGAAGATAGGAACTTTTACAATGTTTCAGGAAACTTATCATAGAGAAACTTATAGGAAGATGCATCCTTCTGGAAAAAAAGCAGATTATAATTGGAGATTAGAGGCTATGGATAGAGCACAAAAAGCAGGAATTGATGATGTGGGTATTGGTGTTTTGTTTGGGTTATATGATTATAGATTTGAAGTTTTGGCTTTGTTGATGCATGCTCAGTATTTGGATAAAACATTTGGAACTGGGCCGCATACTATTTCGATACCCAGGATGGAACCTGCACAGAATGCTCCTGCAGCGAATAATCCCCCTTATCCTGTTTCAGATAATGATTTTAAAAAGTTAGTTGCTATTATAAGATGTTCAGTGCCATATACTGGAATGATTTTATCAACAAGAGAAAGCCCTAAAATGAGAAGAGAATTGTTTCATTTGGGTGTAAGCCAGATATCTGCTGGGTCAAAGACAAATCCTGGTGGGTATAACGAAGCAAAGATTAATCCTGAAGATGAAGAGCAATTTGCTTTGAGTGATACAAGACCTACGCCAGTGGTAATTAAGGATATGATGAAACAAGGATTTATACCGTCTTTTTGTACTGGATGTTATAGATTAGGAAGAACCGGAAAAGATTTTATGGAACTGGCAAAGCCAGGATTAATACAAAATTTCTGCCAACCAAATGCTTTGTTAACATTGCAGGAATATTTGGAGGATTATGGTGATGAAGAAGTGAAGAAAATTGGAAAGGAATTAATTGAAAAAGAGGCTAATAAGATAAAAAATCCCAAAATAAAAGAGAATTTCTTTATAAGATTAAAGGAGATTAAAGATGGAAAAAGAGATTTGTATTTCTGAAGTTGATTCTATTTTGAATGAGGATGAATTAAATAAAGAAGATATTATTTTTTTATTGAAGTTAGAAAGAAAAGAGGATTTAATTAAATTGTTTAAGAAAGCGGATAGTGTTAGAAGGGAGTTTATTGGTGATGATGTTCATATTAGGGGGATTTTAGAGTTTTCTAATTATTGCAAAAATGATTGTTTGTATTGTGGAATAAGAAAATCAAATGTGAAATTGAAGAGGTATAGAATAGAAACTGGGGAGATAGTGAAAATTGCAGAGAATGCTGTTAATAAGCTAGGATTTAAGACTGTGCTTCTTCAATCAGGAGAAGATGATGCTTATAGTGCTGAGATTATTGGAAGTTTGATAAAAGATATATTGAAAAAATGTGATTGTAGGGTTGCTTTAAGTATTGGTGAAAGAGAAATTGGGGAGTATAAAAGATTTTATGAAGCTGGTGCGAAGAGATGCTTGATAAGATTTGAGACATCTAATAAGGAAATCTTTAAAAAATTACATCCTAGCTCTTCTTTAACTAAGAATTCTTTTGAGAAAAGGATAGAGTTGATAAAAGAGTTGAAAAAAATAGGGTATGAGGTGGGTACGGGTCCAATGATTGGGCTGCCAGGGCAGAAAATAAAAGATTTAGCAGAAGATATTTGGGTTTATAATAAATTAAATATTAATATGGCTGGAATGGGCCCTTTTATTTGTCATCCAGAGACTCCTCTTGTTGGGAGTTTAGATGGTACATTTGATATGAGCCTTAAGATGATTGCTATAACAAGAATAGTTTGCAAGGATATTTTTATATCTGCTACAACTGCTTTACAGACTCTGAATAAGGTAAATGGCAGAGAGCTTGCTTTACAAGCTGGAGCTAATCTGCTTATGCCAAATATTACACCGAAAAAGTATAGAGAACTTTATCAATTATATCCCAATAAGGTTTGTATTTATGAAAATCCTTATGATTGTGCTAATTGTGTTGGAAATGTGATTGAGTCTGTTGAGAGGGGTATGGGTAAGGGGTATGGAGATACTATAAGAAAATGATTCAGAGGGATAATATTGGGATATTTGGAAAGGTTAATTCTGGTAAGAGTAGTTTGATGAATCTTCTGACTCAGCAAGAATGTTCTATTGTAGATGCAAAACCAGGAACAACTGCAGATACTAAGATTACAGTGCAGGAAGTGCATGGAATGGGGCCTATAAAGTTATTTGATACTGCTGGTATTGATGAAAAAGGAGAATTAGGAGATAAGAAAAGAAAAAAAGCATTTAATGATCTTAAGGAATGTGATCTTATTTTGCTTATGATAGACCCTTCTACTAGTAATTTTGAGAATGAAAAGTTGATTATAAATAAAGTGAGAGAATATGATAAACAGTTGCTGATTGTTTACAATTTGTTTGATGAGGGAGATAGAGCAAAGATAAAAAATGTTGAAGATAAATTTGTGGGGTTGAGATTTTTTAAGAAAATTATTCTTAAGGCAACTGATGGAATTTATAGACAATCACTTCTTGATTTTATTCTTAATAATTTTGAATCTAAGAATTATAAAATGGAGTTGTTGCCATTTGTTGAGAAAGATGAATATTATGTTTTGAATATTCCTATGGATGAGGAAACTCCCCCTGGAAGATATTTGAGGCCGCAACAGATGGTGGAAGAGCATATAACTAGGAATTGGGCACATCCTGTTTCTTTTAGGATAGATTTGAAGAAAGCTCGAAGTAGTGATTTAAAGGAAGTTGAAGGGGAGAGAAAAAGGTTTTTGAATTTTTTAAATAATTTTAAGAAAAGGCCAAAAGCAGTAATTACTGATTCACAGGCTATGGATATTATGCATAAATGGACTCCAGAAGATATTGGGTTGACTACTTTTTCTATTGTAATGATAAATTATGTTACAAAAGGGAAATTAAAGTTGTTTGTAGATGGAGTAAAGGTAATTGATTCTATTAAAAAAGGAGATAAAATACTAATTGCAGAAGCATGTAATCATTCAAGGATTGCAGAGGATATTGGAACTGTCCAGATTCCTGATTATATTAAGGAAAAATATCCTGGGGTTATTATTGAGCATAATTTTGGCAGAGAATTCAGAGAGAATAAGGATTTAGAAAGTTATAAGCTTATAATACATTGTGGTGGGTGTATGATTGATAGCCAAAAGATATTAGTAAGAGTTAGGGATTTGATTAATGTTGGAGTGCCATTTACAAATTATGGGATATTTCTTTCTTATATCAGGGGAAAAGGTGCTTTAGAAAGAGTGTTAAAACCATTTAATTTGTGAAAACATAAGTTTTTTAAATGAGTTAGTGATTCTATTGATTAGTATGGAGCATGTAAATAAAACATTGTATGAGATTTTATTTAAGGAAAGAAATCTCTTTTTAGATGTATTTATGGTTATTTTGAGTGTTGCTTTTTTAGGTGTAATGGCTAATATAAGGGTTCCTTTGTGGCCAGTTCCTATAACAATGCAGACATTTGGTGTTTTTGCAATAGCTTTCTTTTTTGGCTCTAAGAAAGGTACTTTATCTATAATGGCTTATGTTTTAGCTGGTGTTGTTGGATTTGGTGTTTTTGCAGGATATAAATCTGGTATGGCTGCTTTAATTGGTCCTACTGGTGGTTATATAATTGGGTTCTTGTTTGCTGCTTTTATTGTTGGTCTTCTTATTGAGAAAGGTTATGGAAGAACAAAGAAATCTATTCTGTTAACTATGGTAATTGGTAATGTGATTATATATATTCTTGGGTTAATTGGATTAAAAATGTATTTTGCAGATTTTGGATTATGGAAGATTTTGATGGTTGGATTGGTTCCTTTCCTTATAGGGGATGCTATTAAGATTATTGGTGCAGTTGCTTTATTCCCTTATTTGTGGAAGGGTGCTGAGAAATTGGTTTCTAGGTAATATTCTCATAGGAATATTTCTGTCAAGAATTTATTTAAATACGCATTATTTACATATAGGTATGAAATCATCATACAGGGTGGATAAGGAACCGAACTTCTTAGTTAGTATGATGATGTATGTGTGCTAGAGCACAGAGCATTTTTTCTGATAATTTATTTTTAGTTTAATAAAAATAATTGGAGGTAAGTATTAATGGCAAAAGCATTGGTTGTGGAAACAGAAGAAAGTGAAGATTTACAAGATAAAGTTGAACATGCAAAAGATGTTATTCGGAAGGCTGTAGAGGAATACGATAACATAGGAGTAGCTTGTTCATTTGGAAAGGATAGCATGGTTGTTGTTCATTTAGCAAGAGAAGTAGATCCCACTATACCTATTTTCTCTGTTATGACTGCTTATAAACCAGAAGATACTTTTAGGTATCTTAGAAGGATGAATACTGAAATGAATTTAGGTGTGACTGTGTATATGGTGGCAGATGAAGTTCCAGAATTGCTTAGAGGTGATGATTTAGAAGTAAAGCTGTTGCCTACAGATGAATTTAGGGGAGTAGCATCTTTATACAGTGGAACAAACCAGGAAATTTACAGAGTAGATCCTGATGAATGCTGTAGGCTTCTTAAGGTGGAACCTACAAGAGAAGCTGTTAAATATTTAGATGCATGGGTAGCTGGATTAAGAAATACAGAAGGAAGAGTGAGAGAAGATTATGAAGAGATTGAAGATAGAGGTGGTCTTGTAAAGATTAATCCTATCTTAACTTTTACTGAAGCAGAAGTACTACAGTATTTGCAGGAACAAGGCATTCCTTTGCATCCTTGGTACACTAAAGAATTTCCAGATGGTAGAAGCTATAGGTCTTTGGGATGTGAGCCATGTACCGAACCAATTCATCCTGACCAACTTGAAAGGGAAGGAAGATGGTTGAATACAAGTAAGTGTGGTGGAGAGTGTGGTATTCATACTCGGCAATTAAAAGAAAGGTCTTAGGAATCAAAGATTCCTAACCCCTCAAACAAATTCGAGGTGATAATAATGTCAAAAAAAGAACAAGATTGGATTGATGAAATAACAATAGTAGACCTTAATGATAGAGGTCAATCTTTTAGAGATAAATGAGAGGTGGAAAAATGACTAAAACATATGAGGAAATTAATGAAAAAATAAAGAAGAAAGAAGCAGTTGTGCTTAATGCCGAGGAATTTATTGAATTAGTTGAAGAGAAGGGACTATCAAAAGCTGCAGAAGAAGTTGATGTTGTCACAACTGCTACTTTTGGGCCTATGTGTTCTAGCGGGGCTTTTATCAATACCGGCCATGCTAACCCAAGGATAAAGATGCAGAAGGTATGGCTTAATGATGTTGAGGCTTATACAGGGTTAGCTGCTGTTGATTTTTATATTGGGGCTACACAAATACCTGACAATGATGCTGCAAATTCAAACGGCAAAGGAGATTTTAGGTATGGCGGCGGGCATGTCATACAGGAGCTGATTGCAGGAAAGGATGTAAAATTAAAAGCAATAGCTTATGGAACTGATTGTTATCCCAGAAAGGAGATTGAAACTTTTGTTAATATTAAAGAATTAAATGAGGCTTGTTTATGCAATCCTAGAAATTGTTATCAGAATTATGGGATTGCAATTAATAAATCTGATAAGACAATTTATACATATATGGGAGCTTTAAAGCCTAATGTTGGCAATGCAAACTATTGCTCTGCCGGACAGTTAAGCCCTTTGCTGAAGGATCCTTTCTATAAAACAATTGGAATAGGAACAAGAATTTGGCTAGGGGGGGCACAAGGATATGTTTATTGGCAGGGAACACAGCATAATCCGCATGTTAAGAGAAATAAAAATGGCTGCCCAATTGGAGGAGCCGGAACTTTAGCAGTAGTTGGTGATTTAAAACAGATGAATCCTGAGTTTATTGTTGGAACGTCAATGCAAGGTTATGGTGTAACACTGACTGTTGGCATTGGTGTGCCTATTCCTGTTTTGAACGAAGATATTGCTAAGACTTTGGCTTTGAAAGATGAAGACTTAGAGGCGCCGATAATTGATTATGCGAATGATTATCCAACTAGCTCATTTCATGATTATGGAACAAGGAATTATAAGGAATTGAAATCTGGCAGCATAGAGATTGATGGAAAAAAAGTCCCTACTGCCGGGCTTTCATCTTATCCAAAAGCTGTTCAGATAGCAAATATTTTGAAAAATGATATAAAGGAAGGAAGATTCCTTTTAAATAAGCCAGCCCAGTTATTGCCATCAACAGATTGTGGTGAAAAGTTTAAGTCATTGAGAATTAGGGATAAGGTGGATTGAAATGATAAAGAGAAAATTAGTTTTGCATTTTCCAAAAGAAAGGATAGAAGAGCCGGTGATATGGAAGTTGGTAAAAGAATATGATATAGTTTTTAATCTTTTGAAAGCAAAAGTAGATCCTGAAAAAGGGATTGGGATATTGGTGCTGGAGCTTTCTGGTGAAGATAAGAATTATGCAAAAGGCATTGAGTATTTGGAAAGCTTAGGAATAAAGTTACAGCCCTTGGATAAGGATATACAAAGGGATGAGAATAAATGCACACATTGTTCAGCTTGCGTTGTGCATTGCCCTACAGGTGCTTTGTATATAAAAGACAGGGAAACGATGAAGGTGGAGTTTGACAAGGAGAAATGCATTGCTTGTGAAGCGTGTATTTCTGTTTGCCCTGTTAAGGCTATGTCGCTGGAGTTTTAAAGCTTATAGAAATCTTCTTTTGTTATTTTATTTTTTATATTCTCATCTTCGCTTTTAATTAATCTAGGTATGTCTCCAATAATGCCTATTTTATCGTTTTTTATTATGATTACTCCACCAACATCTTTAAGGTTTATCGCCCAGTGCAGTGTTTTTGGTATATCTGATTCCTTCTTTACCTTATTTCCTACGGCGGTTGCGACTGCGTCTGCAACATAAGATTTTTTTGAAAATACAGTTGCTAAGTCACATTTTCCAAAGCTTAAGGAATGACCTAGTAATGAGGATGAAGAGCAGATTGATAATGGTGTGTTGTCTTTGTTTAATTCAAAAGCTAGTTTTCCTGATAGCTTGTTGTTTCCGCTAAAAAGGCCGACTTTAATAGTTGTGTTAGTTATGGCAAATATGTCACCTCCATTCTCCACTATTGCTACATTTGCTCCTTTTTTTACCATATCTTTACAAATAAACTCTGCAATTGTTCCTGCCACTGCCGCCATTGGGCCAACATTAGCTAGTTTAGCTCCTTGAGCCATCAGTTTTACAATCTCTGGAGCATTTTTTTCTATTTTTATTGGCTCTAAGGTTGTCTGAAAGAATTTGTTTTTTTCTATATATTGTTCAATTAAGGTTCTTTGTTTTACTAGTTCGTCATAGGCTTTGCTAATTAATGGTTGGTTATCTGTCAAAATCTTTATTCTGCTGTTCTTGTATAGTATTTCTTCTTGGTACATGCAATAAAGGAGAGAATAGTAATATTTAAATATATGGCGTATATCCCATGTACTATGGTTAAAGCAATTTGTTGTTGTTGCTGAATTCTTTCATTGTTTTAGTTTCAAATCCGGGAGGATGGCGAAGTGGTTAACGCATTCGCCTGCAAAGCGAACATTCATGGGTTCAAATCCCATTCCTCCCTCTTATATTAAAAAATTTGTTTAATAAGGAGGATAAAATGCCAAAAGTTGCTGATAATATATTGGAATTAATTGGTGACACACCAATTGTAAGGTTGAATAAGGTAGTTGAAAAAGGTTCAGCAGAGGTTTATGCTAAATTAGAAAGCTTTAATCCGATGAGTTCTGTAAAGGATAGGATTGGGTTAAGCATGATTAAAGCAGCAGAGAAAGAAGGAAAGATAAAACCAGGTGACACTATAGTAGAGCCTACTTCGGGAAATACAGGCATTGGGCTTGCGATGGCCGCTGCTGTAAGGGGTTATAAATTAGTCTTAACAATGCCTGAAACAATGAGTGTTGAAAGAAGAAAAATATTAAAGGCTCTTGGTGCAGAGATTGTCTTGACAGAAGGCCCAAAAGGAATGAAAGGGGCTATTGAAAAAGCAAAGGAATTGGCTGAGAAGAATGGGTGGTTTCAGCCACAACAATTTGAAAATCCAGCAAATCCCCAAATTCATAGAGAAACAACTGCAGTGGAGATTTTAGAACAGGTATCAGATTTAGATGTCTTTGTCTCTGGGATAGGAACTGGCGGAACAATTACTGGTGTTGGTGAGGTTTTGAAAGCGAAGAAAAGGGTTTATGTTGTTGGTGTAGAACCAGAAGCTTCTCCTGTTTTGTCTGGTGGTGAAGCTGGACCGCATAAAATACAAGGCATTGGCGCTGGTTTTTTACCCAAAGTGTTAAATACAAAAATTTATGATGAGGTAATTATGGTTAAGGATGAAGATGCTTTTGCAACAGCTAGAAGATTAGCTAAAGAAGAAGGAATTTTTGTAGGTATTTCTTCTGGAGCTGCAACTTTTGCAGCTTTAAATGTTGCTAAGAAATTTGGAAATGGGAAAAAAGTGGTTGTGATATTACCTGATACTGGTGAGAGATATCTAAGTACTGAGTTGTGGGGTGAATAAAAATGTTCAATGACCTGTCAGAAATCGAAAAAGGGAAGAAATTGATTGATTCAGCTAGAGGTAATCAATCGATTTCTGAGCATGCTCAGAAAAAAGATACTAAAAAAATGAATCTTTTTTCTGACATAAAAGCGATATACAAAAACGATCCAGCGGCAAAAGGAATTGAGTTTTTGCTATATCCATGCCTGCATGCAATAGTTGTACATAGGTATATATCTCATCCTTTGTATAAGATAAAGATTCCTTTTATTCCAAGGCTTATAAGCCAGATTATGAGGTTCTTGACAGGAGTTGAAATACATCCTGGAGCAAAGATTGGGAAAGGATTTTTTATAGATCATGCTATGGGAACTGTGATTGGAGAAACTGCTGAAATAGGAGATAATTGCGTATTATTCCATAATGTTAGTTTAGGCGGGACAGGGCACCATAAGATCAAAAGACATCCTACTTTAGGAAATAATGTACTTGTGGGTACAGCTGCAACATTGTTAGGGCCAATAAATGTGGGGAATAATGTCAAGATCGGGGCAGAGACTGTAATTATAAACAGAGATGTTCCTTCAAACTGCACTGTTGTTGGTGCTCCCGGTAGAATTGTAAAATTAAAAGGTAAAAAAGTAAATATTTCCCTGAAGAAATCAAGGTATAAAGAGTAAAAAGGAATAAATTTATATAAATAGAAAAAACAATAGGATAAAGATGACATTAAAATTATTCAATACATTAACAAGGAAGAAAGAAGTCTTTAAGCCTATTGTAAAAGGAAAAGTTGATATGTATAGTTGTGGGCCTACTGTTTATAATTATGCACATATTGGAAACTTTAGAAATTATGTTTTTGTTGATATTCTGAAGAGGTATTTGAAATTTAAGGGATATAAATTAAAGAGTGTAATGAACATTACAGATATTGATGACAAAACCATAAAAGGAAGCCAAAAAGAGGGAAAAACATTAAAACAATTTACTGAGTTTTATACAAAAGAGTTCTTTAAGGATTTAGAAACATTGAATATTGAGAAAGCAGATATTATTCCAAAAGCAACAGAAACAATAGATGACATGGTTAAGCTTATCAAAAAGCTGATAGATAAAAAAATTGCTTATAAAAGTGAAGATGGCAGCACTTATTATGATATTTCCAAGTTTAAGGATTATGGTAAATTGGCTCATGTTAAGATTAAAGAGTTAAAAGCTGGTGCCAGAGTCAGCCAGGATGAATATGAGAAGGCTTCTGCCAGTGATTTTGCTTTATGGAAGGCTTATAGCAAGGAAGATGGAGATGTTTTCTGGGATACAGAAATAGGCAAAGGTAGGCCTGGCTGGCATATTGAATGCTCTGCAATGTCTATGAAGAATTTAGGAGAGACATTTGATATACACACAGGCGGTGTGGATCTTGTATTCCCCCATCATGAGAATGAGATTGCACAGTCAGAAGGCGCTACTGGAAAGAAATTTGTTGATTATTGGAGCCATAATGAGCATCTAGTTGTTGATGGAAAGAAGATGTCAAAAAGTTTGGGTAATTTCTTTACTCTTCGTGATTTGCTAGATAAAAGTTATGATCCTAAGGCTATCAGATATCTGTTATTGAGTACACATTACAGAACAAAGCTTAATTTTACATTTGATGGGTTAAATTCTTCTAAGAATGCTGTTGATAAGCTTAATAATTTTATCTTTAAGCTTAGGGGGATGAACTCTGAAGAGGATATAGGGAATATTGATGAGCTGATTAAAGAAGCTAAGGCTGCTTTTGAGCTTAAGATGGATGATGACCTTAATATTTCTGAGGGGTTAGCGGTTATATTTGATTTTATGAATGATATCAACAAGTTAAATTTGAGCAAGAAAGATGCTGGCAAAGTAATTGAGCTTATGAAGGAAATTAATGAAGTTTTGGGTGTGATTAGTTTTGAAGAAGAGAATGTCCCCCCTGATGTGATGAAGTTAGTTTCTGATAGGGAAGAAGCTAGGAAGAAAAAGGATTTCACAAAATCTGATAAGATAAGAGATGAGATTAAGAAGAAAGGGTATATTATAGAGGATAGTAAAGAAGGGGCAAGGGTTAGGAGAGCTTAGTTTTGCTATTTTTTTTCGGAAATGTTTCGAAACTTACTAGAAAGGTTTAAAAATATATGTTTGTTCTTAAGGCATTAGATCATATAATCCATATAAGGTGAATAAAATGTACAAACCGGGAACTAACACGGGAAATATGCTTTTTAATGCAATGCGTAATGGTGGAGGCAGTAGTGGATTTAGAGTGCCTGTAGAAATAGTTAGAGATGACAATCCTTTACAAAGACAGAAATATGTAAGGGCTTTAGAAGACCAGTTAGGCCATTTTGAGGGGGCTATTGGTGCTGCAAATCAACATACAAGTTATACACACCCAAACATGATAATGCAGCTTGGAAGGGATATTGCAACACTAGATACTGACGTTGCTGCAATGGCTCCTGATCTGATGGACAGGTACATGGCTGCTGTTCAAAGGGCTGAAGAAGCAGGATATTTCCAGCTGCCTGTTTTTGGTCTTCTTAATAGTGATCCAAGGCATGCTGTCAATCAAGCAACAATAGAAGCTGCAATTGCTAAAGCAGTGGAAGAAAGAAGAATGCAAGAAGAAAGGGCTGTTCGCTAAATCTCAATCTTATGCTCAAAATCAATCTCTGAGCTTTCCGGCAATTGCTCGTAATCTAATTTTTCTGTTCTAGCTGAGTTTATGATATCGTCTTTAACTGATTCAAAATCTTTTTTAGAGACTTTTCCTTTAAGGGACATTAGTTTAATTGGTGATTTTAGGCTTATGTTCTGCTCGTTTTTTGCTCTTCTTGCGTGCTGGACTGCGTAAACTACAAGTTCGCCTATTTTTTCTGCTTTGTTATCAATATCTTCTGGTTTTGGCCATTTGGAAATATGGATGCTTTTTGCCTTCTTTCGAATCGAAGATTCGTAAGAGTTAGAACTCTCCGAGTTCAAACTTTCGATTTTTTTAAAGTATAAATGATATATCTCCTCTGTTATATGGGGCATTATGGGTGCTATCATTTTTAATATTGCCAATAAGGTGTGGTATAATGCATACTGTGCGCTTAATCTTGCTTCTTTTCCTCTTCTATCTGGATTGTATAAACGATCTTTGACAATTTCTAAGTAATTGTCGCAGAAATCATGCCAGAAGAAGTTTTCAACATCTGCTTTTGTTCTTGAGTATTCATAATTCTTAAAAGATTCTGTTGATGATTCAATTATTCTGCTTAATTTTGATAAAATCCATTTGTCGACTACTTCTAGCTTTTTTGGTTTCTCTCCTTTATAATCTTCTAGATGCATAATTGCAAACTTTGAGGCATTCCATAGCTTTGTTATGAATTTTTGCGCTGTTACAAGGTCTTTTTCCATATAGGGCAGGTCATCGCCTAGTTTAGAGCCTGCTGCCCAGAATCTTAAACAATCTGCAGAGTATTTTTCTATAACTGTTTGTGGCTCTACAACATTGCCTTTGGATTTTGACATCTTTCTTCCATGAGGATCTAAAGCCCATCCAGAGATCATTACATCTTTCCATGGATTTACTTTATTGTGCAATTGTGATTTTACAACAGTATTGAATAGCCAGAAAGTTATTATATCATGAGCTTGAGGCCTTAATGACATTGGATAGAGTTTTTCTTGTATGTTTTTTGGCATAAGTTCTATTGCCAATCTTGGAGTTAAAGATGATGTTGCCCATGTGTCTAAAACGTCTTTTTCTCCGATAAATTCTTTGCTTTTGCATTTTGGGCATGAGATTATTTTTGGCTTGTCTTCCATTGGGTCAACAGGCAGTTGATTTTCATCTGGAAGGATTACTTCCCAGCATTTCTTGCAGTACCATACTGGTATAGGAACACCAAAGAATCTTTGCCTTGAGATGCACCAATCATATTTAAGGCCCTTAACCCAGTTGTCATATCTGTTCTTCATATGTTCTGGGTGCCAGTTTAGCTTATTGCCCCATTTAAGCATGTCTTCTTTTAGATCAAGGTATTTGATGAACCATTGGTCTGTCATTAAAATTTCAATTTCTGTTTCGCATCTTTCATGGGTTTGAACAACGTGTTTTATCGGTTCGCTTTTTTGAAGCCTTCCTTCTTTTTCTAGGTCTGATATTATTGCTTCTCTTGCTTCTTTTGAGCTCATTCCTTTGTATTTTCCTGCTTTTTCATTTAAGGTGCCGTCTGGGTTCATTATTTCTATTGGCTCTATATGGAATTTTTCTATCCATTCTACATCGTCCATATCACCAAATGTACAATGATAAACAACACCTGAGCCAAATTCCATGTCAACGTCTTTGTTTGCCATAATGTCTACTTCTCTGTTGAAGAAAGGGATTTTTGCTTTTGCGCCTATGAATTTTTTGTAACGCTTATCGTCAGGGTGAACATGAACTGAAACGCAGGCTGGTAGAAGCTCTGGCCTTGTTGTTGCTATAATTACCGGCTCACCAATAGATGTGTCGAATTTCATATAAATAAATTTAGATTCTTTCTCTTTGTCTTTTAATTCCATCTGAGCAATTGCTGTCCTGCATTCTGGGCACCACATAAATGGTGTTCTTTTTCTGTATTCTAATCCTTTTTTGTATAAATCTATGAAGCTTCTTTGCGAGATTTTCTGGCAATGCTTGTCTATTGTTGTATAGAAGATATCCCACTGGCAGCTCATTCCTAAGCGCTTCCAATCTTTTATGTATTGGGGCCTTAGCTCTTTTTCTAAAGTGTCTAAAACTAGTTTTACAAATTTTTCCCTTCCCATATCAAAGGATTTCACTTTCTTTTCCTTTTCAATAAGCCTGATTGTTGCTAGGCCGTTATCATCTGTGCCGAATGGGTAGAAAACATTTTTTCCAAGCATTCTTTGGAATCTTACTACAAAATCTTGATGAGCGTAACTGAAAGCATGGCCAATATGCATCTTTCCAGATACTGTTGGTGGAGGAGTGTCTACTGAGTAGATCTCTGCTTTTGAGTCTGGGTCGAATTTATAGATATGCTCTTCTTCCCAAAACTTCTGCCATTTAGCTTCTGATTCTTTTGGGCTATAGTTGTTTGGTAATTGCATAATATGCTTAGAGAATAGCCTTGTTTTATAAAGATTTTGGATAACTAGGAATTTGGAGGGGGAGTTTTATCTTTGTAGGTGCCCATCGTAATATGGGCTCTGAAAGCAGCTAATTGACCTACTGTGAAGGGGGCGTATGTGTCAGCAATTTCTGCACAAGGAACTCCCCCAGATAGGAGATAGACTGCTTCTTCTTTTGAAATACGCTCTTTTCTTGGGGGTGGAACCCATGAGGAGCCTAAGTAGATTCTTTCTGGAACGGCTTGTGAAGTAAGTGCAATAAATTTTCTAGTTATACCAAGAATTCTCTTACGAACCATAAGCGAGTCTTTTTTAGCTTGGTCTCTGAAAGATATTTTTCCTGTTTGAGGGCCATAAGATATTAATTCACCAAATTCCCTATAGGCGTTTTCGTTTTGATCAAACGCAACAAGGTCAAGCAACATCAACATGTTTTTGTTGCTGGTGTAAGAATATCTTTCAATGCTTCTTGGAAAATAGGACTTAACTCCCTGCATATTTAAGACATATCCAATAAAGTCTGCAAGACCTCTTTCTCTTTTTTTTAAGCCGAGGCTTTCTGCAATATGCTTTCTTATGGCTACTATTTGAACAATATGATTAAACATTTCTCTTCTGACATCATCTATTCCTTTTACTCTTTCTTCATACTCCGCTGAGGTTAGAATACCTGAATCAACAAGAAGCCGTTTAGGAACATCAAACCTTTCTATAGTGCCATAATCTTCTGGTTCTATAACCCCAGATCCGATTATCGCAGACCTTAGCTGGTCAAATGGCAATGTCATTATCAATTCACGGAGCTGTTCATAGTATGGGTGTTTCTGAAATAATTTGGGGGTAGATACATTTTCAGTGCCTTTTAAAAAAGTACTTAGTGTTTCAAAGGTAATTGCATTTCTTAACTGACTTAATTCGAAATCCTCGTTAGATTCATATTTTTGCTTCCAGAAATTTACAACCTCATCAACAGAGAATCCACTAAAGCCCATACCTTTTCCATGCCCTAAAAATGCCCCGCTTGTAAAACCGATTAACATGTTAGACTGTAATCTCCTTGTTTCTCTTTGCCCAGCATAATTTGTGCAAAGAATACCATATTTTGAAAGAACCTGCCTTCCGGCTATTTGTTCTAATGTTTTGGTTTCGCTTTCATCTTGATGCCCTTGGTAGTCTAAGCTTATAACATCAAATTTGTCAGGTGTAGAAGTAAAAAAGTCAAGATCTGACATTGGGGCTTCGGTTAAAATTATTCCTAAATTAGCCCTTTTTAGTCTTTTAAATTGGTCTTGCTCTTTTTCAAGCCCAACTACATTTTTTCTAGGAATTCCAAGGGGGTCATAAATTTCCTTGACTTCCAATGCTTCTTCGCCTTCTACCTCTGCACCTGGGAAGCAAACTACTTTGATGTCTGATGGTTTTTTAAAAGCCAACTTTCTTGCGATGAAATGTCTTAGTTTTTCCCTAGCTTGTCGCTTTAATGGATCATCATAGCTTCTTACCATTATATTACTACGAATGAATAGTTATTTAAAAAACTTGCTTAAGGAAAACTTAATAAATCTCTAAAAATACCTATTTCTTATGATTCCTTTCACTAAAAAATACTCTCCTAAGTCTTTGGGGGACATTAAAGGCCAAGATAAGGCTATAAAAGAGTTAAAAAACCTAATTGAGAACATTAAGAAGCAGAAGAAGAAAGCTATATGGATTTATGGCCCTAGTGGAAGCGGGAAAACTGCTTTAGCATATGCTTTAGCTAGTGAATTTAATTATGAGTTAATTGAAGTTAATGCTTCTGATTTCAGAAATGCAGAAGGCATAAACCAGAAAGTAGGCGGGGCTGTTTTTCAGCATTCTTTGTTCTCTAAAGGCAAAATTATACTGGTGGATGAAGTAGATGGGCTAGCTGGTAGACAAGACAGAGGGGGGATACAGGCTTTGATAAAGATAATAGAAAAAACTTCTTTTCCTATTGTACTTACTGCTACAAGCCCTTGGGATTTTAAGTTTAACAAATTAAGAGGTTGTTGTAATTTGGTAGGTTTAGAGTCATTGAGCTATTTGCATATAGCAGAGGTTCTAAACCATATATGCGGTAAAGAGGGAATAAAGTGTGAGGCAGATGTTTTGAAAAGTTTGAGCAGGCGAGCTGGCGGAGACTGCAGAGCTGCTATAAATGATTTGCAGACTTTAACTGAAATGACAAAAGAGCTTACCAAAGAAAGTTTAGAAGAGTTAGAGCAGAGAAGCCAGGAAGAGAGCATGCCTAATGCTTTGCTGAAGATATTTAAGACAACTGATCCGAAGATAGCTGTAAAGGCTTTTGAAAATGTTAAGGAGGATTTAGACCAACAAATGCTGTGGATAGATGAAAATTTACCTTATGAATATACAAAGCCAGCTGATTTAGCAAGAGCTTATGACAAGATTAGCAAGGCTGATGTTTTTAATCGGCGCATTAGGAGATGGCAGCATTGGAGATTTTTGGTTTATATCAATGCTTTGATTACTGCTGGGGTGGCTGTTTCTAAGGATGAGAAATATCATAAGTTTGTGCAATACAAGCCAACTGGAAGATTGCTTAAGTTATGGTGGGCTAAGCAAAAAGGAATGAAGAAAAAGGCAATTGCTGCTAAGATTGCTGAGAAGACGCATTGCTCTGTTAAAGAGATGGTTAAGAATATTGAATATTTTAAGGTTATTTTTAAGAAAGATAAAGAAATGGGAGAAAGCATTACAGAATATGCTAGATTGGATAAAGAAGAGGTTGAGTGGCTGAGGAAATAGGTTAAGTCCCATAAGCAGGCTGGTAACTAGGCAATGCTGGATTGTAAGATGGGGATAATTTCTTTTCTTTTTTAGGCCCTGCAAATTTTCTGTAGAGTGTCCTTAAAAGACCTTCCTCTCCTGAGATCATAGAGAATAATATGTCGTTTATTGCCCCTATGCCTACCCTAGCTGTTGGATCTTTAACATAATTCATGCTGTAGAAGTGTATAGGTGATAGTGTCAAGAAAGTCTCTAAAATATTAGGCATTAATTTTTTCTTTAAATCTTCATTATATGCTTCTTTCACGTATCTGAATATTTTTCCATTAAAAAGGCTTTTGATTAATCCCCAACCCCCATATTTTTCTGTGATGTAAGTTGTAGTCCTATACCATGCTATCCATGGAGCAGTCATTAATGGGTTGAACAGCAATGTTTTGATTATTCTTCCTGTCAAACTAACTGGAGCACCAATTATCATATCGGGAAGGGAGTAAGCCCAATAGGCTAATGCTCCGCCAACCATACCTATGCCTAATGTTTTTCTCATATCTGACCAAGTTGTTTTTTTCTTTTTCTTCCTGTTAGACAACCATTTTCCTATTCCCAGGCCTGCTGCTGTCAAGAAAGTAGCTGGACCACCTAGCAAGTAAGCTCCGATTCCAATTGGAGCATATAGTAAAGTGTCTTTTATAATTCCCCCAATACTCCAATCACTTTTTTCTGCTTTTTTCTCTAAAGGAGAGCCTCCTTCTTGAGGAAGTGCATTATTTACAACATCATCTATTGCCATTTTCTGCACCTCCAATCCTTATAGAAAGGTCAACAGCATGGGACCTGTTTCTGAATAGGCCTGCTTCTACTAATTCATCAACCTGAGATAATATGTTTTCATCTATGGATATGCTAAGCTTAGTCTTCATTAGAATTATCCTCTAGAAGTCTTTTTAGAAAATATTCAACTGCCTGGCTCTTGTTTTTATGCCTATCAAAAGTCATAGATTCCCTTAGCTTAAGCAGGCTTTCTATGTCTACTGTAACGCTAATTTTCCGCTTCATCAAAGTAGTAGAAAATACTACCACCTTATAAAGCTTTCTATTTTTAACTATTTAATAGTAGTGACAATATTATTGGTTAATGGTATTGACTATCTGTAGAAAAAACAAGAAAAAAAGAAAATTATTTTTTAGGAACGTAGTATTTCCAGGTTAATTCTGTATATTCGTCTGGCAAGCCTTCCCAGTAACCACCAAGTAATGCTATGTCTTTCTCTTTTGTCTGTATGCATACTGTCTGTCCGGTTTTAAGGTATTGGTATGAGTTCTCATCTTTTTTTTGCATGCAGTCTGACCTTATGGCTTCTGTTATTCCCTTGCTTATTATCCAGAGATCTGGCCCTGAACTCTCAAGCCTGAAATAATCATAGTTTGATGATGCTGAATAAAGCTTTATCTTTAAATCAAAGTTATCAACTTCAGTTAGAAATGTTTGCTCTCTACTGAAGTCGAAAAGTTTATTTCCCGGCATAACCATTGTACCTTTTCCTTGAGTTAGAGTATATTCTTCTTTAATTTCTTCTTGTGGGGGCGCTTCTGTAATGCATTTTCCGTCTTTACAGCCATATGGGCATTCTTCGACGTTGCTGAATTCGCAGTTAGATGATTGGCGTCCGTATCTTTTGTCATCTAAGCAGGTGTAACCTGGCGTGCATGTTTGTGTTTCTGGTTCTTCTACAATTGGCTCTTCTGGTTCTTTAACAACTTCATTACATTCCCCATTTTCACAACCTGCTGGGCAATCTGTTATTTGCTCAAAAGTACAATCTGATTTTCTGTATGCTTTTGTTTTTTCATCCTGACAGAGCCATAGTTGTGTGCATGTCTGTTCTGGTTGTCCAACGATTGGTTCTTCTATAGGTGTTGGCTCTACTGGTTGAGCTGGTTGTTGGACACAACCAATAAATAGAAATAAAACTATAACTGCAGCAATCTTATATATCATTTTCATTAAAAACACCTCTTTTGTTGTTTAATTTTTTAGTGTATGGGGTGGTATTTAAAGGTTTTGAAGGATAATATTTATGTATAATTCGGTAATTAGTTCTCACTTCTACAGTATATAGGTGCTTTTTAAACT
>CAZSRD010000019.1:0-24049 GCA_964609455.1 uncultured Methanosarcinales archaeon | reverse complement strand
ACAATGCATATAGAAAATCTTTTTTATTCTTGATTAGGGATTTCTACGGCACCTATAATAAGAAAAATGCGAGGAGGAGGATTCGAACCCCCGTAAGCACTAAGCTAATAGATGGCCCATAGAGCATTTCATTGATCTCTTGTGGAGACCTCGTTACTCAACAACTTGAGTTTGGATGTTTAGTACCTTGGATTACCAAACGCTATCCCGTTTGGCCACTCCGGCATCCTCGCATAATTACTTTAGAATTAAACATCATTATAAAAATCTTGCTAAAAACAACTCAACAATAAGGGTGAAAACTTGAATGCAGAGGAAAAATCCATACAAAGTGCGGATTTTTCCTTTGTGAAAAGGATTTACGCAGTAAATCCGTGTTTGAACCCATTATTATTATTGGGTTCCCATAATCAAAAAGAACTAATTCATGCTATTCAATTTAGCTTCTATAGCATTCAGCTCAGCTTCTAGATTTTCAACTTCTGTTTTTCCTTGAGGTTTCTCAACTTTAACAGCCTTAATATTCTTAACCTCTTCTCTTTTGATTCCAATGTCTTTTACATTGGGCAAACATGTTTTAAGATCATTTATCATTTTGGATATGCTCTTAATCTGGTTTTTTAGCTGGCCTTCAAATCTAATCTTCTCTTCCCTCACTCTTTTAATATTTTCATAATCCTTTAAGGATTCCAAAATACCCTTGGAACATTCAAGAAGAGTTCTTCTTAACTCGTCCCCATTGCTTATTCCTATAAACAAATTATTTTCTTGCTTTTTAGCCATTTTACATTGATGATGGTTCAAAGAGGATATTATCAACACCTTCTATCCTGCTCTCAATTTCACTTAATCTATCCCCCCACCCCTCTAATTCCGAATCTTCTTCCATCTTAAGCTCTCTAATCTTATTCAGCACACCCTTAGCTTCATTCAACTTTTCTTTTATCAAACCAACAGTATGCAAAACATCTTTATAATTGTCTATTTTTACAAAAACCTGAGCTTCTACCATTTTTACACCTCTTCAAATAAAGTTTTATCAACAAACATAATCTTTCTTTGTATATCCTGTAAAGCATTATACCATCCAGTATACTCTTTATCCTTATCTGATTTAACCTGCGCTAATTCAGAGAAGAAAACATCAATGCCTTTCAAATTACTCTTAGCATCATTTATAATGCTCTGAATATTTCTAAATTCACTAATAGTAATGAACTTTGTTTTTACAATTGGCTTACTCACCTTCGGTTTTTCAATCTTCAAAGTTGAAGGCTTTCCTGGCAATGACCTGGAAATGGGTAATTCTGGCTCAGGAGTAATTGGAATCGGAGCAGAAATCTCTTCCATATCGGGAAATTGAGGCAATTCAGGAAGCCTTTCATCAATTTCAGATTCTTCTCCAATCTCAGGTAAAAGAGGAAGCTCATTAACTGTTCTTACTTGAGCCTTTTCAGTAACTTGCTTCTTTTTAAATAATGAAAATAATCCTTTTTTCTTTTCTGGAGCAGCAGATAATCTTTGTTCAAAATTCTCTTCATCTGGCAAAGGAGGTAATTCGGGTAATTCACCAGCAGACACATCATCAGCCTCTGGCAAAGGGGGAAGTTCAGGTAATTCTGCTTCAACTTCAGGTAAAGGAGGAAGCTCTGGCAATTTCATTTTTTCTTTTTTGGCATTGAATTTTTGTGCTTTCTTTTGCTGATTTCTCCTCTTTAATGGCATCAACTCTTCATCAATAGGATATTCTGCAGAAAAATCCTTCTCCAGACCAATTTTTGGAGGTTCAGGGGGCATATCTAAGTCTATATCAGCCGGTAATTCCTCTTTTTTCTTCATAAAATTCAAAAACCCCATATTCCACCCACAATTAAAAAATAAAGATATGCTTATTAAAACTTTGTTGAACATTTTCAAATAGTAACATTTAAAAATCAGTTTAGCTAATTTAAGTATATGAAAGAAGCCCTATATTACAAGAAGTTAAAAAACAGCATAGTAAACTGCAATCTATGCCCTACAAACTGCGTAATAAAACCAGATAGTTTTGGAAATTGCGGAGCAAGAAAAAACATAGATGGAACCCTTTATTCATTAGTTTATGCTAAGCCAGTTTCAATAGCTGTAGACCCAATTGAAAAAAAGCCGTTATATCATTTTCTGCCAGGATCTTACTCACTGTCAATAGGCACCTTGGGATGCAGCTTACACTGCCTACATTGTCAAAATTATGATATATCACAAAAAAAGGCAGATCAATTAAACCTAAAAGAAGTAAAGCCAGAAGAAATAGTAGATGAAGCAATTAAAAATAATTGTAAGTCAATATCTTACACTTATAATGAACCTACAATTTTCTATGAATATGCTTTAGAAACAGCAAAGCTGGCAAGAGAAAAAGGATTAAAAAACATAATGGTAACTAACGGCTACATCCAAAAAGAGCCCTTAAAAGAGCTCTACCCATTGATAGATGCTGCAAACATAGACCTTAAATCATTAGACAAAAATTTTTACACCAAAATTTGCAAAGTAAAGCTACAGCCAATTCTAGATTCTATCAAGGAGATAAAAAAAATTGGAACATGGATAGAACTAACAAACTTGATAATCCCTGAACACAACGATAAACCCGAACAGATAGAAAAACTAGTAAAATGGGTAAAAGAAAATTTAGGAACCCAAGTTCCATTACATTTCTCTGCATTCTACCCAACATACAAACTAATGGATGCACCAAGAACCCCGCCAGAAACATTGATGAAAGCAAAGGAAATAGCGCTTAAGCAGGGTTTGAAATATGTTTATCTTGGAAACATTCAATTAAAAGATTCTGGCAACACATATTGCCCGCATTGCCAAAAACTAGTAATAGAAAGAGGGAATTTTGAAGTTTATAAAAACAAAATTAAGAAAGATTCGTGCCCATTTTGTAATAAAAAAATAGATGGCGTTTTCACATAAATTCACTGTAAATTTAGATAACAAATTTACATGAATTTCTTTGAAATCTTGAAAAGATTTCACATAAGTTTTATATATAAGTTAATTTATCATAAAAAATATGCCAAATCCATTTGCTGAATCAAAGAAACCATCCAAAACAAAAAGATTCTTTAACGTATTGAAAGTAATATTCTTCTCAAGGATACCAATGAATCTATTATTATTAGCCGTTCTGATTATCTTGTCTATTGTTGGATTTGAATCTATCAAACCTGACCAAACACCAACTGGCCAGGTTGTTCTACAGCAAGAATGCCCAGAGTGTGTTTGTGAAAACCAAGAATGTGAACCAGATTGCGAACTTTGTCCAGTTAAAACTAAAGTAGAAACCGAAGAAGTAATTAAGTATAAATGCCCAAGAGGCGACCTAGTAGAAGACCTAAACGAATGTAAAGGGTCTTTTCCAAATGTTTCTGTAGAATATAGCGGAACAGTTGAAGGGATAACCTTTGCTATAGATAGTATAGAATATGAAAAAGACGAAGATGATTCAGGTTTTGTTACAAAAGTAGGCTACACCATAATTAACAATGGCGATCTTCCAATTGTGCCAAAACTGGAAGTTAAGGTTTACGAGGAATGGACTCTTAAGGTAAGTAAAACTGTAGCAAATAAAGTCATAAATCCAGAGATTGTTGTAATGCCCAACGACTATGTTCAAAGGGAAGACAGGGTAAGGATATACTTCCAAGGGCAAGAGCAAACACTAAGATTATTATTAGTTGATTCCTTACCAACAATTGAAAGGGAAGTTTTGGCAGTTACTAGGGATTTTGATCTGGATTACGTTAGTTAATCATTTTAATGTGGGGGTTAAAAATTAGAAAAATATTGATTTACTTTCTATTTCTAATTATAGCTCTAATACATGTTTCTGCAATGATCAATGAAGTGATGTACAACCCAGACGGCAATGATAACAATAAGGAATTTATTGAGCTCTATTCAGAAGAGCCAATAGACCTATCTGATTTTATAATAGGTGACCTAGATTCAAATGACACCCTGGAAATTCTGCAATACTATGATTCAGATTATTACTTAATAACAGAAGAAGGGTTTAACCTTTCAGGAATAGAAGCTTCTGTTTTTTCCGCAGGAGCCACAATAGGAAACAACCTAAATACCGAAGATTCTATATTTCTCTACCATAATAACGGAACCATAATTGACAGCTTATCTTACACAGACGACTGTGAAAGTGGCTATTCTTTAGAATATTCAAATGGAAGCTTCTACTGCAGTTTTTATCTGGGTGGAACACCAGGAAAAGAGAATAGCATAAGAAATCAAGACTACAGCCAAATAATAATCAATGAATTTTTTCCAGACCCAGCAGGAGATGACAATGCCCCAATGCCAGACGGCGAATTTATTGAGATTTACAATAACGGAGACAATGCTACAGATCTAGTAGGCTCATACTTCAAAGATTCTGCAGCCCATAAGCTCTATATAACAGGCACAACAACAATAGGCGGAACAATAATTCAATCAAAGGGTTATCTTGCTGTTTACACAAATGGTTTTTCAGGATTACTGAATAATGATGGCTTTGAGGAAATAAGCCTTTACGATCCTTATGGAAACCTCATTGACAAGGTAAGTTATGCAGGTTCTCAAGAATCCTTATCCTGGTCTTTAGTAAGTGGCATATGGCATTACAGGTATCCTACGCCTAATGAAAAAAACCCTTCAAAAGAAGTTGAGATGGGCTCCTCTTTTCAGATACAAGGATTAGAAGATGTAGGCGAAGACAATGAAACTGAATTTGGAGACATCATAAAAGTAAAATTCTATGTTTACAAAGGAAATACAACAAAAAATGTTATAAAGCTCTACATCGAAAACGATGAAGACCGCATAACAAAGATAACAAAAGCAGAGCTTAATGATAAATTCACTAACTACAGCTTAACACTGCCAATACCGCTTTATTCTAATTGCAATGAAAAATACGATGATGGAGAATATTATGTGAAGTTGGGATGGTACTCTTCCTCTGAAGCTGAAGATTCATTCAATCTCAAAGTTAAAGGGATAAACATGGATAACTGCGACAAGATATATGTTGAATCAAAACCAAGAAAAGGAACCTTGGGCTATAAACTAATAGAATCCCCTGTAACAATAGAGCCAAATAAGGGGTTTATAGTAAAAACCAGCTTAACCAATAATGACGGCGTAGATCATCTAGTCGATGTATATAGTTATGTATACAAGGGGCCAAAATGTTATAGCTCAAGCCGGGAAGCAAATAAAAAAAGGGTTCTTGTTGAAGCAGGAACAACCAAGGAAGTCGAACTGGAAAACATGATTGCCCAAGCAGAACAAGGGGAGTATAACCTGAAGGTTAAGATAAAAAGAGACGATCAAAAAACAGAAAAGGAAATTACCGAAACAATACAAGTTCTTCAGCCGCAACCTAGGGAAATCACAGAAACCATAGGCACATCAGTTCAAAATAAAAATCAGGATATAGAGCTAAAAGAAGAAAAAGAAATTTTGTCTACCCTCTTAGAGATAACCCGGCCAAAATTAATCTATGAATCACCAACAGAAAAAGCAAAAAAATTAGTAGTTTATTTTTTTATGGCCTTGCTTATAATCTATTCTGCCATACTAACATGGAAGAGGTAATGGCTGCCCAAATTTCCAAAACATTTTTATAACCTCACCAATTCCCAGATACTCAAAATGCCAAACGGAAAAAATCAAAGATTTTTTCCTATGTCACTTAGCAAAGCAAAATGACAGAAGAAAAAAAAGACTTAATCCGATGCAGATCAATCTTAGAAGTACTTGGAAAACCAAAAGAACACGTTGAAAAAACAATTAAAACATTAGTAGGTAAAGTAAAAGAACGTCCAGAAATCTCAATAATAAATGAAAAATTCGCAGAGATTAAATCAGTGGAAAAAACAATGTTCTCTACGTTTGTAGAATTAGAGATGGTCTTTAAGGGAATAACTCCCTTAACATCATTTTGCTTTGATTTTATGCCTTCTTCCCTTGAAATAGAAAAACCAGAACAGATCCTAGTTAAAAACAGGGATATGTCTAACATATTTAATGATTTACAGGGAAAGCTCCATAATGTAGACATGATTGCTAAAACACTTAAAGCAGAGCGTGATTTTCTAAAAAGAAACTTAAACACGATGATTTCAAATATTATAACAATATTAATCAAATTAGGCAAAAATACACTAGAAGATTTGTCAAAATTCACAGGAATTAACCAAGAAGAATTACAAAAACACTTGGAAATATTACTAAAAGAAGGAAAGATTAAAAAACTTTCGAATATTAATGAGGAAGATTTAGAAATGTCGGAAAAGCGAAGCTTTTCTGAGCACACTCCGAAATCGAAGATTTCGGATGATTCGGAGAATTTTCAAAAAGAAGAAGATACTTATCAATTAGTCTAATTAAAAAAAGGTGATCAAACTAATGTCTAATTTAAAGTACAAGTTAGAAGCACTGCTTTTTTCTTCAGCAAGAGAAATGAAAATTGAGGAGTTAGCAAACCTCACAAAAGCCCCCCAAGAAGAGGTTAGAGAAGCATTAAAAGGAATAAAAGAGGAATATGAAAAAAGAGATAGCTCCATTACTCTAATCGATTACGGAGATTCTTTCAAACTAAACGTAAAATCTGAACACTCATTAGCAATAAACCAAGTTGTTTCAGAAACAGAATTAAGCAAAACCCTTATGGAAACATTGGCTGTAATTGCGTTTAAATATCCCATCAAACAATCAGAACTGATAAAGATAAGGACAAACAAAGGATATGGCCATTTGAGCCAGCTTGAGGAAATGGGATATATTATGAGGCAAAAATTTGGTAGAACAAAACTAATAAAATTAACTCCAAAATTCTTTGAATATTTCGATCTGCCTGAAGATAAGCTTAAACAAAAATTTGAAGGATTTGAGGGAATATCAAAAGCAATAAAGGAAAAAGAAGATGAGATCAGGCAAATTAAACAGGAAATGAAGCAAAAAGCAAAAGAAGCAGGCAAAAAAGAAAAAGAAGTTAATCTAATGGACCAAGAAGGCAATACAAAAAAATTAGATGTTTACAAAGAAACAGAACAAGAATTAGAGCAGCAGGAAGCAAAAGAAGTTGAGCCATATGTAGAGAAAGTAGGCAATCTAGAGATTACAGATGTTCCTGAAAAAGAAGAAACAGAAGAGGAATCAGATGAAGAGACCGAACAGGCAGAAGAAACCCAAGAACCAGGAGGAATCCAGTTGACAGAGGAGATGGGCGAAGATATTGTCGATGAAGTAAAACAATTAGTAAAGCAGGAAGAAGCCGAAGAACCTTCTGAGGAAACAGATGAAGAGGCCGAACAGGCAGAAGAAACCCAAGAGCAAGAAGAACAAACCTCTGAAAAAGAGCCAGAAGAAACACCAAAAAAGAAAACATCAAAAGAAATAGAGGATGAAGTTGACAAAAGAGTTGAGGAACTAATGCATCCGAAAGACGATTCTGAAGAACCTGCCGAAGAAACCCAAGAACAAACATCTGAAGAAACTTCTGAATCAGAAGAACCAGATGAAGAACAGAAAATCAAAGATTTTCCTACTTCAGAATCTGACGATTCTGAAGAACCCAAAGACCTTTTAGAAGCCGCTGCAGAAGAAGAACAAGAAGAAAGAAAGGAGAAAAAGAAACTTTCGAACAAAAGTGAGAAAGGTTTTAGAAGCGAAGCTTCTAAACCGTTTAGAAAAAGCAAAGCTTTTTCAAAAAGTTTAGAAAATTCGGAGGATTTTCAAAAAAATGAAGATAATTCTTCTTAGATGCCCTAAATGCAAGCATAATATGAAATACCAAAGCAAAGATCTAATTCTAACAGGAAAAAGAAAGACCTGTGTTTACTGTAATCACAGCTTCAAAATAAGGGAAAATTTTGCTAAAATTTAGCTTTTCTCGACTAGGCTAAAACCCTTAAATTTAGCCCCTATAGCCATTCTAAAGCCAAAATTTTATAGTAACATTTATAAATAAAACCCCCTTCCAAACCATATAGAAAATTCTTAAAAATGGACGAGAAAATAGCTTTACAAGGGGAACAAATAGTACCTAGGGAAATAGAAGAAGAGATGAAGCAGTCTTATGTAGATTATGCTATGTCTGTAATAGTAGGTAGAGCCTTACCAGACGTCCGAGACGGTTTAAAGCCTGTACACAGAAGAATTCTATTTGCCATGAATGATATGGGTATGCTCCACAATAAACCCTTTAAAAAAAGCGCTAGAATCGTTGGAGAAGTGCTTGGTAAATACCATCCGCATGGTGATACTGCTGTTTATGACTCATTGGCAAGGATGGTCCAGCCATTTTCTTTAAGATATCCCTTAATCAATGGCCAGGGTAACTTTGGATCTGTTGATGGCGACTCACCAGCGGCGATGAGATATACAGAAGCAAGGCTACAAAAGCTATCAGAGGAAATACTGCAAGATATTGATAAAGGCACAGTAAAATTCACACCAAACTTTGACGGCTCTTTAAAAGAACCTACAGTCCTGCCTTCAAAAGTACCAAACCTATTAATAAATGGCAGTTCTGGAATAGCAGTTGGCATGGCAACAAACATCCCACCTCATAACCTGCCAGAAGTAGTGGATGGAACAATAGCCTTAATAGACAATCCTGATTTGGAAATAGAGCAGCTGACACAATACATAAAAGGCCCCGATTTCCCGACAGGGGCAATCATCCAGGGAGGAGCAGGAATATCCCACGCATACAAGACAGGCAGGGGGAGGGTTGTAGTAAGGGGGAAAGCAGAAATTGAACCAGAAAAAAATAGGATTGTAATAACAGAAATCCCTTATATGGTAAACAAAGCAGAATTAATAAAACAAATAGCCAATCTGGTTAATGACAATAAGATAAGGGGCATTAGTGATATAAGAGACGAATCAGACAGGGAAGGAATGAGTGTAATTATAGAATTAAGAAAAGACGCCAACTCAAATGTTGTTCTTAACCAATTATATAAGCACACAAGATTACAAGATACATTCGGCATAATAATGGTCGCTCTAGTAAATAATGAGCCTAAACTATTAAACATTAAACAACTAATTCAATATTTCATTAACCATAGGAAAGAAGTTGTCAGAAGAAGAACAGAGTTTGACCTAAAAAAAGCGCAAGATAGGGCGCATATCCTAGAAGGTTTGTTAATATCCCTAAAGGACATAGATAAAACCGTTAAGCTGATCAAAGAAAGCAGCTCTGTAGATGAGGCAAAAACCATCCTGCAGACAATCCTACAAATAACAGAAAAGCAGGCATTAGCAATACTTGATATGAAATTGCAGAAGCTTGCAGCTTTAGAACAAGAAAAAATAAAAAAAGAACATTCTGGTCTATTAGCCTTAATAGAAGAATTGAACTCAATATTGAGTTCTGAACAAAAAATCCTGGAAATAATCAAAAAGGAATTACAGGAACTGAAACAAGCTTATGGTGATGAAAGAAGAACCCAAGTAACCTTAGAAGAAGCAGAAACTTTTGAAATGGAAGATCTGATCAAACAAGAAAAGATGGTTATTACAATAACTCACTCCGGTTACGTAAAAAGGCAGCCATTAAAAACCTACAGGCAGCAGAAAAGGGGCGGAAAAGGAATAATTGCCGCAGGAACAAAAGATCAAGACTTTGTAGAGGACATATTTATTGCAAATACTCATTCATATATCTTATTTTTTACAAATAAGGGTAGAATCCATTGGTTAAAGGTATATAACGTCCCAGAAAGCTCAAGGCAATCACTAGGAAAATCAGTAGTTAATCTATTGCAGTTAGAAAAGGATGAAAAAATATCCGCGTTTATACCTGTATCAGAATTCAAAGAGAACGATTTCCTAATAATGGCAACCAAGAATGGAACTGTTAAGAAAACAGACTTGATGGCTTACTCTAATCCTAGAAAAGGCGGCATTATAGCAATCACTCTAGACCAAAATGATGAACTAATTGGAGTTGTAAAAACAGATGGTACAAAACAAATAATGCTTGCTACGAATAACGGCGTAGCAGTGAGATTTAAAGAAACAGATGTAAGGCCAACAGGTAGGTCTGCTAAAGGAGTAAGGGGAGCAAAATTAAGAGAAGGCGACCAAATAGTTGGAATGGTTGTTGCAGAGGACACAAAAACATTACTAACAATAACCGAGAATGGTTACGGCAAAAGAACAGCAGTATCTGAATATAGGTTGACCAATAGGGGAGGATTAGGGGTTAAAAATATAATTTGCTCAGAAAGAAACGGAAAAGTTGTTGCCATCAAATCCGTAACAGATAATGACGAGTTGATGTTTATCAGCAAGAACGGGATTACAATAAGAACGCCTGCCAAAGGAATTTCTGTCATTGGAAGAGCAACGCAGGGGATGACACTAATGAAACTAGAACCAGATGATAAAATTGTAGCAGCCGCTAGAATAATCCAGGAAGAAAACGAAGATGAAGTAAAAGAAGAGGAAAACGTAGAAATACCAAATGAAAAGCAATTAGTAGAGATTGAAGGAACAGAATCCGAAGAAGAAATCGAGAATAAATCTGAAGAAGAAGAAAAGATTGAAAAGAAAACAGCACAAGATTTTATAGAAGAATCTGAAAAAGAAGATAATTTAAATAATAAGGAAGAATAAGCTAGTTCTATGGAAGGTTTAGCAATCTGTTCAAAAGGCACTGAAAACATAGCCGCTTTAGAGATAAAAGAGTTAATCAAATCAAATGCAAAAGTCTTAGATAGTTGTGTACTTTTTGATATTAAAAAATTAGAGGATCTTTGTTTGCTATGTTATAAGGCCCAATCTATTGAGAAAGTATTATTTTATTTCAATAATTTCGAGTTCGACAAACTTCAAGAAAAACTAAAAGAAACCATAAAGAATATCAATTTTGGCCAATGGCTTGATGAGAAAACTACTTTCAGAGTAACTTGCAAAAAAATAAACCCGGATAACATCTCATCAGAGGAAATCGCAGGAAATATAGGGGCTTTAATCATTGAGCACATAAAGAAAAACAAAAAATACAAACCAAAAGTAGAGCTTGATAACCCAGATATCACCTTTTTACTATTCATTAACAAAAGCACAGCATATTTCGGAATAGACTTTTCAGGAAGGGACCTGCAAAAAAGAGAATACAAGCTTTTTGCGCATCCAAGGTCATTAAGGGCTACAATAGCCTATTCCCTAGTTAGGATTGCAGATCTAAAACCAAAAGAAACACTGTTAGACCCTTTTTGTAATTCTGGGGAAATACCAATAGAAGCTGCCCTATTTACCACCAACTTTCCCGTTAACTATTTCTCAAAAGAAAAATTTTCTTTCCTAAAATTCAAACCGTTTAAAAAATTCAATTTCAATAAATTTTTCATAAATATAGATAAAAAAATCATCAAAACAAAGAAACCACTAATAAGCTGCCTAGATACAAAAATGATCAATCTTTCTGCTGCAAAAAAGAATGCAAAAATAGCAGGAATAAATAAATCCCTTAATTTCTCAAGAATGGACACCGAATGGCTGGAGCTTAAAATAAAAAAAGAAAATATAGGCAAAATAGTTACCCACCTGCCAGAAGCCACAAAACACACAAACCAAAAAGATATCGAGAAGATATACAATGAGTTCTTCTATCAGGCAGAATTCATCCTAAAAAAACAAGGTAAAATAACAATAATCCTGAAAGACACAGAACTCTTAAAAAAAGCAGCTGAAAAGTACAAATTCAAAACAGAAAATGAAATTGAAGTTCACGAAGGGAAAGAACCTTTTAAAGTCATAACTTTCTCTAAATAAATCCATTAACTTTTAGAAATCTAAAAATCTAAGATTTCTAATCCTTTACGTTTCACTTTGTGAAACGATAAAGTTTATAAACAAAAACCTACTTCTTATAGGATAGGCAGGGACGGTACTTAGCTAACGGTTCCTTCGCAAGAAGTCTGAACTGAGGAAAGTCCACCCACCAGCAGCCCATGGCTGTTATGGTCACTTCGTAAAGAAGGTGCAGTAATGTGCGGCAACCGCACAGAAACGAGACCGCCTTAGAGGAGGATGAAAGTCGTGAAGGTTGTGGCAACATGACTGAGTTAACCGACAGACGCTCTTTAGGGAATGGGTGAAACGGCGAGACCTGACCGGTGCAAGTGCTTTGACACGCTTAGTTAAATGCTAAGGCAGATCCAAAATGATCTGACAAAAGGTGGCTTATTCCGGCCCTGCTTTTTATTTTAAAACAAGATCAAAATGGCAAGTGACAAAATCTCAATGCCCTCTGGAATGGGCGGTTTGGTAAGGTACTTTGACGAATACAAGAGCAAGATAGAGTTCAAGCCAGGCCACATAATCATCCTAGCTGTCGTAATTATAATAATAATGATAATTCTTTATACTTATGGAAACAGTTTATTAGGCATATAAAATGATACCCGGCATGAACCCTAGAGCTATGCGTCAAGCTATGAAGCGCTTGGGCATCCAGCAGCAGGATATAGACGCTACAGAAGTTATAATTAAAACACCAGAAAAAGACATTATAATCCAAAACCCACAGGTAGCCAAAGTAAACATGATGGGCCAGGAAACCTTTCAAATCACAGGAAAGATAGAAGAAAGAGCTGTATCAGCTGAGCCAGAGATAAACGAAGATGACATAAAGACGGTGATGGATCAAACAGGAGCAGACGAGGAAAAAGCAAAAGCGGCCATCCAAAAGCATAATGGTGACCTTGCAGCAGCAATAATGGAGCTTAAACAAGGGTAAATATAATAAATTATTTAAACTTCTAAGTTATTATATACTATATACTATAATGGAGAGATATGATGAATTAAGAGATATTGCTAGTAAGAAGATTAAAATAGCTGACCATATGCTCACAATGACATATCCTATGGTTAAAGACCCTAAATTGCTCTTAGCTGTTATGGAGAATGTCTTCCTAGCTTTAACAAACTCAGTAGGGGCTTTATTGCATTATGAAAGGACATTCAAAAGGGTCCCCCCATTTCAAGAAACATTTGTTTCAAAATTTAATGTTTTCAGGGAGAAATGCGCCATAAGGTATAACATAGACAAAGAGCAGGTTTTAATGTTGGAGGAAATCAAAGATATTATATTGCAGCATAAAAAAAGCCCTGTCGAGTTTACAAGAAGTGATTCATTTATTATCTGTTCAGATGACTACAAAATGAAAACAATCACACTAGACAAAATGAAGAATTATATCCTTAAATCAAAGCTATTCATACAAAATATAAGCAACATCATAAATAAAAACCAAGAGGTCTTTAACAAATCAATAAAGAATTTTTAAAATGGAAGAAGCACTAGAAGACGCAAGGGAAGAGATAAAGAGAGTAGACCATCTTTTTTATGTTTCCTTAAAATATACGAGAACAGTAGACATGATAAGGACTTTAGTTGAAAGGCTGATAAGCACATTTGATTTTGCAATCTTAAGCTTATTAGGGTACGCAAAGCAAAAAAAGAAAATTAAAGAGATTCCCTCTAACCCATTATCCAAATGCGATTTGTTAGAAAAAACCTTCAAAGAAATTGACCTAAAAAAGTACCTTGATCTTTACCGCTTACTAAGAAGGCTGACCAGAGCGCCCTACAAAAAAAGAGAAGAATATAGGCGTCATGTTACAATGATATCTGAAGTGGACGATAAGGAAATTGAGACTAATATAGACCTGCTAGAGGAATACTATGATAAAACTAGGGAGTTTCTGGATTTAGTCGCAGAAAAAATTAAAAATAAAAGATGATAGAATATAACGACCTATTAAAAAAAGGGTTTAGCAAACAAGAGGCAAAAAGAACAATTGAGATAATTAAGAGCGCAGAAGAAAAAAAATCAGTAAAAATTAGATTTCTTGATTCCATAATTTATTGGTTTCTTCTGTTCGTAGCTATAATAGGCAACTTAATAATCTCAATACTTTTAATTCCATTCTTGCTGGCATTCAAAACAATTCCGCTTTATTTCATAATTTTTATCCTAGCTTTAATGTTCGGTTTTTTATTTAATCAATTAATCAAGGATATTGAATATTTGGAAAAAAAGCACCATATAATTGCATGGATATTCATACCTTCATTAGCAGTTATAAATACTTATTATATGGCTTCCTTTACAAATCATTTGACAAAAACACTAAAATTGCCTTTAGCAATGCATTCCCCATTGTTTATTAGCATAACTTATGTATCTGCATTTATTTTGCCATATCTGCTTAACAACCTAATAGAACTTTCTTCAAAATATTAAAGGGTGGCCAGTGGGAATCGGACCCACATCACAGGATTTCAGCCTTTAGGTCCACAGTCCTGTATTCTACCACTGAACTATGGCCACCATAATAACATAGAATTATAAAATCCTTATAAACTTTACTCTTCTTTGTCGTTCGTGGAAGTTGCCGAACGAAGTGAGCGCAATTAGGAAAACCCGTTTTCCGTACCGAAGGTTCCACAAACTGGATGTGGGGGTCTATCGGGCGAAGCCCCTAGCCGAATAACCTTTACTCTTCTTCTTTACTTTTCATCAACTTCGTGATATAACCAGCTATATTATTCCTTAACTTTTTGTTAGGAACATCAACATATTGCCTTACTATTTTCTTATTTTCTTTGAAATCTTCTTTAAAGTCTGCCTTATGTTCCTTCATTAGGCTTCTGCATGTTCTTTTTATGAGCTGTAGTTTTATTCTTCCCATAACATCCAAGGGTTTTCAATCCTTTTAAATACTTTTTGGAACTGAAGGTTCCAAAACGGATTAAGCTTGGTTTAATACTTTTTGGAATTTTATTCTCAAACGGGTTAAAAACCAAAGGTTTTTAAATGAATTCTAGTTTCCACCTATATAATCAGCCCGAGTTCAACTGAGCGTTTTTAGGGCTACAGTTGGGATTCTAGGCTATTATTAAAATGGAAGAAAATAAGGATTTTAAGCACATCGTAAGAATAGCAAACACAGACCTTAATGGTGCTAGATCTATATCAAACACCCTTAGGCAGATTAAAGGTATAAGTTTTATGTTTTCTAATCTAACTTGTCATTTGGCAAAAATTGACAGGAAAAAAAGAACAGGGGATTTAAGCGAAGAAGAGATAAAAAGAATAAATGAAGTCATCACAAACCCTTTAAAATTTAATACACCAAAATGGATGCTTAACCGAAGGAAAGATGCAGAAACAGGGGAAGATAAACATCTTATTGCTGTTGATCTTAAATTCAGCCAAGATAATGACATTAAATTAATGAAAAAAATCAAATCCTATAGGGGAGTTAGGCACATGTTAGGCCAGCCAGTTAGAGGGCAAAAAACTAAAAGCAATTTCAGAGTAAACAAAGGAAAAGTACATTTGGGCGTTAAGAAAAAATCAGGAACTAAAGCAGGTAGAGTTTAAAATGGGTCACCCAAAACTTAAAAGAAAAACATACAAAGGGCCAACACATCCTTGGCAAAAAGAAAGAATTGAAGTAGAAAAAGAGCTTTTGAAGGAATTCGGGCTTAAAAACAAACAAGAGTTATGGAAATTTAATTCTTTGTTAAGGAAATACACCAAGACAGGAAAAAAATTAATCACATTAAATACCCCCCGAGCAGAAATTGAAAGAGCCCAGCTATTAAAAAAACTTTCATTTATGGGTTTAATAAAAGAAAATGCAAAATTAGAGGATGTTCTTACAATAACTTTGAAAGATATTTTAAGTAGAAGATTGCAAACCTTGGTTTATAAGAATAAATTGGCAAAATCAATAAGGCAGGCAAGACAATTTATAACCCATGAGCACATCCTTATTGGAGACAAAAAAATAACTTCCCCTTCTTATCTTGTTTCAAATCAAGAAGAAACATCAATTAATTTTATTTCAAATTCACCTTTATTCAATCAAGACCATCCTGAGAGGGTAGTTGAAAAGGAACCTGTCCCAAAGGTTAAGCCAACAGCAAAAAAAGAAGAAGCAAAAGAAAAGAAACCAAAAAAGGATAAAAAAACCAAAGAACATAAAGAAGAATCAAAAAAGAAGGGGTCCAAGGAAGGGAAAGAATGAGGCACGACAATATGAAATGGGGAGTTGCGCATATATATTCTAGTTATAATAATACAATAATCCACATAACTGATATCTCTGGAACAGAAACATTGGCCCTAACTTCAGGAGGCCAGGTTGTAAAATCAGACAGGATGGAATCATCTCCAACAGCAGCTATGAATGCTGCAAAAAAGGCCGCTGAAACAGCAATTGAAAAAGGCATAAATGGTATACATGTTAAAATCAAGGCACCAGGTGGCCATAATGGACCAACAAATCCAGGGCCAGGGGCCCAAGCAGCAGTAAGAGCATTATCCAGAGTTGGTTTAAAAATTGGAATAATAGAAGATGTAACTCCCATACCACATGATGGGTGTAGAAAAAAAGGGGGTAGAAGAGGTAGAAGAGTATGATTGAGATAAGATTATTAGACCAGGATAAGGACAAAAACAAAGTTTCTTTTGTTTTAATGAATTCAGCGCCTTCTTTTGCAAATGTAATAAGAAGGACAATAATAGGGGAAGTGCCAGTAATGGCTGTTGAAGAAGTTGAGTTTAGAAAAAACAACTCAATATTGTATGACGAAATAATTGCACATAGGCTAGGATTGTTACCTTTGACCACAGATCTAAAGTCGTATAACATCCCAAATGAGTGCAAGTGTAACGGGAAGGGGTGCGCAAGGTGCCAGTTAAAATTAACATTAAAAGCAAAAGGACCAGGAACAGTTTATGCTTCAGATATTCATACAAGAGACGCATCAATTAAACCAGTATATAAAACAACGCCAATAGTCAAACTATTAAAAAATCAAAGCTTAGAATTGGAGGCAACAGCAATCTTAGGTCAGGGTAAGGAACATGTTAAATGGTCGCCAGGCCATGTATACTACAAAAACAAACCTTTAATTGAAATTGATATTAAAAAATGTGATGGTTGTGGGAAATGTGTAGAACAATGCCCTACAAAAACTATTGAAGTTAAAGATAATAAAGCAGTTGTTTCAAAAGATCATTTGATGGAATGCCATTTATGCAATGCATGCGTTGAATCATGCCCAAAAGAGGCAATAGCAGTTAAAGGAGGTAATGATTTTGTTTTTTATTTGGAGTCATGGGGTCAATTGGATTGTAAAAAAATCCTTTTAGAAGCATCAAAATTATTAGATGAAAAACTTGACCTATTTTTAGAAAAACTCAAAGAAGCGAAGCTCTCGCAGTGACATTAAATTGGTGTGGAATTAAATTGCGAAGCAATTTATGGCTTCCCACAAATTTATGGCGTTTCACCGATGCGGGAGTGGCTGAGTGGTCAAAAGCGCAAGGTTGAGGGCCTTGTCCCTTAGTGGGTGCGCGAGTTCGAACCTCGTCTCCCGCATTTCACAATAAACTAAGATAAAAAATGGCAAAACACACAGGTCCAACAAATCCCTTGTTAAGGGAACTGATTGAAGATTTGAAAAAGAAATCAGTAGAGCAAAAAGTAAACCTATGGGGGAAATTAGCCTCAGACCTAGAAAGACCTACAAGAAAAAGAAGAATTGTAAACTTATCCAAAATTAATCGCTATACAAAAGAAAACGAAACAATAGTTGTTCCAGGTAAGGTTCTAGGTTCAGGAGCCTTAGATCATAAATTAACAATCTCAGCATATCAATTCTCAGATAGTGCTATAGAAAAAATATCCAAGGTTGGAGCAAAAATAATCCCGCTGAATGAGCTATTAAAAGAGAGTCCAAAAGGGAAAAGTATAAGGATAATAGGTTAAAATGATAATAGACGCAACAAATCTAATTTTGGGGAGAATGGCAAGTGTAGCTACAAAGAACGCCCTATTGGGAGAAAAAGTAGATATCATAAACTGTGAAAAAGCAGTTATATCGGGAAATAGAAGGACAACATTGAAAACCTATAGGGCGAATTTTTTAGAAAGGGGATCAAAAAGCAAAGGCCCATTTATAAGAAAAACACCAGATAGATTTGTCAAAAGGGCAATAAGGGGAATGTTGCCTTACAAGAAAGAGAAAGGAAAAAAAGCATTGCAAAGAATAACATGTTATATTGGGACACCAGATAATCTAAAAGGCAAAGAAACAGAAAACCTTGACAAGATTAGTTTATCCAAATTAGAAGTTATGAAGTATGTAACAGTGAAGATAGTATGTAGGGAGTTGGGTGGTAAATTATGAAAGCAATAATGACATCTGGAAAAAGAAAAAGAGCAATTGCAAGAGCAACATTAAAACAAGGCAAAGGAAAAATCACAATAAATAATGTTCTGCTTGATATTTATCAACCCAAAATGTACAGGTTAAAACTAAGAGAACCAATAATCCTAGCAGGTGACATAATTAATAGTGTAAATATAGATGTTAATGTTTTTGGAGGAGGTATAGCCTCACAATCTGAAGCTTCTAGGTTAGCAATCGCCAGGGCTTTGGTGGAATATACCAAAAGTGAGAGATTAAAAGATAAATTTTTAAAATATGACAGGCAATTGTTAGTAGCAGACGTAAGAAGAAAAGAATCTGCTAAGCCAAACAGACAAGGGCAGGCAAGAGCCAAAAAACAAAAATCATACAGGTGAGAAAATGATAATTCCAGTAAGATGTTACAGCTGTGGGAAACCAGTTGGTCATTTATGGGAGGAATACCTTGAAAGAGTTAAAAAAGGCGAATCCAAAAAGAAAGTTATGGACGAACTGGGCTTAGAAAGATACTGCTGCAGAGCTTTATTTTTAGGCCATGTAGACTTAATAGATATTGCTGCACAGTTCAAGAAGGTTTGATTTGGAGAAATTCTTTTTTTCTTATCTTTAAAAACCCAAATATTTTAATATTAAACCCTTTTTCTCTTAGTGTTATGGTAGATTTTAATGAATTAGCCAATAAGTGGCAAGAAAAATGGGAAACTTCAAAGATATTTCAAGTAAAAGAAGACCCCAAAAAGAAAAAATTCTATGTTTTAGAGATGTACCCATACCCCTCCTCGAGTTCGCTCCATATGGGTCATGCAAGGAATTATTGCATTGGAGATGCTTTTGCAAGATACAAAAGAATGAACGGCTTTAATGTTCTTTACCCAATGGGTTATGACAGCTTTGGATTGCCAGCAGAAAACGCAGCAATAAAAGCAAAATCCCACCCCAAGATTTTCATAGACAAAGCAATTGAAAGCTTTATCAAGCAACAAAAATCTTTAGGCCTAAGCTATGATTGGTCAAGAATGATAAGGTCTGATGACTCTGGCTATTACAAATGGGACCAATGGATTTTCTTGAAGATGTTTGAAAAAGGATTAGTGTATAAAAAGAAATCAGTTGTTAACTGGTGCCCCGAATGCAATACAGTCTTAGCAAATGAACAGGTACATAATGGAAAATGCTGGCGCCATGAAGACACAAATGTTGAAGTAAAAGACCTTGAACAATGGTTCTTTAAGATTACAAATTATGCACAGGAACTTCTAGATGATATTGACAAGCTAAAAGGCTGGCCAGAAGATGTTAAAATAATGCAGAGAAATTGGATTGGGAGAAGTGAAGGTGCAGAAATAAACTTTCCAATAGAAGGCTCTGACAAGATATTATCAGTTTTCACAACACGCCCAGACACTTTCTTTGGAATTACTTTCTTAGTTTATGCTCCAGAACACCCGGATGTTATGGAGTTAGTTAAAGGCACAAAATACAAAAAAGATGTAAACGAATTTGTAAAGAAAATAGTTCTTGAAGACCGTTTCCAGAGAACAGCAGAAGATAAAGAAAAAGAGGGAATGTTCATAGGAAGATACGCTATTAACCCTATAACAAAAGAAAAAATCCCCATCTACATTGCAAACTTTGTTCTTTACGAATATGGAACAGGAGCAATAATAGCAGTTCCTGCCCATGACCAGAGGGATTTTGAATTTGCAAAAAAATACAAAATACCCATTAAAGTTGTTATCAACCCCCCGGACTACGAGCTTAACGCAGAAAAAATGAGCCGCTCTTACATGGGAGATGGATTATTGGTTAATTCAGGAGAATTTAATGGTATGAATAATCGTGATTTAATACCAGAGTTTGCCAAATTTTTCGAAAAAAACAAATGCGGAAAAGCAACAATTCAATATAAATTAAGAGACTGGCTCATAAGCAGGCAGAGATTCTGGGGCTGCCCAATTCCTATAATTTATTGTGATAAGTGCGGAAAGGTTTTAGTGCCAGAAAAAGACCTTCCTGTTAAGCTTCCTGATAATTTCAGATTTACAGCAGGAAAAGGAAATCCTTTAGAGCACTGCAAGGAATTTGTAAACACCAAATGCCCAAAATGCAGCTCAAAAGCAAGAAGGGAAACAGACACGATGGACACCTTTGTAGATTCTTCATGGTATTTCCTAAGGTATTGTGATTCTAAAAACGATAAGCAGCCATTTGACCCAAAAAAAGCAGCTTACTGGATGCCAATCGATATGTATATAGGGGGTAAAGAGCATGCAACAATGCATCTGATCTATTTCAGATTTTTTACAAAATTCTTAAGGGATTTAGGATTGTTAAAAATTGACGAGCCAGCTCCTAACTTATTCAACCAAGGCATGCTCCACAAAGGCGGAGTTGTGATGAGCAAAAGCAAAGGCAATGTAGTGACACAGGAAGAAATTGCAAAAAAATATGGTATCGACACAGCTAGATTATTCTTACTTTTTGTAGCTTCACCAGATAAGGATATGGAATGGGACGACAAAGGAATAGAAGGCAGTTTCCGTTTCATAAATAAATTTTATAATCTTGTTGCAGAAAAGCAGAAATCAGATAATATAAGCAAAAAAGAGACCAGCAAGCTGAACAAAACAGTAAAAGAAGTAACAGAATATCTTGAGAATATGCTCTTCAACAAAGCCATAATATCCTTGATGCAGTTCACAAATTGGTTCTCCAACCAGGATTCAATATCAAAAAAATCAGCTGAAAAATTAGTTTTAATGATGTTACCATTCACACCACATAGTTGTGAAGAATTGTGGGAAAAATTAGGAAACAAGCCTTTCTGTTCATTAGAAAAATGGCCAAAATATGACGAAAAGAAGATAGATAATAAATTAGAGGCAGCAGAAGAGGTTGTAAGTAAGACAATAGCAGACATCCATAATGTTTTAGCCTTAATCAAAGTTCAAAAACCAAACAGAATCAAATTGATAGTATCCCCAAAATGGAAGTATAAATTCCTAGAAATATTCAAAAAAGAAGTTGAAAAATCAAGGGATGTTAAATCATTGATGTCAGCCTGTATGCAAGGCGATTTAAAGAAATATGGAAAAGATATCTCAAAATTAATCCCATCTTTACTTAAAGACGCTTCAAAAGTTCCTTCACAATTACTAACACAAGATATCGAACTTAAAAACCTACAAGAAAGCAAAGATTTCATCTCAAAAGAATTCAATTGCACAGTAGAAATAGAAAAAGCAGAAAGCTCAAAAGAAGACAAGGCTAGGAATGCTTCTCCTTCTAAACCGGCTATACTTGTAGGATAGTCTAACCTATTACTTTTACGGTTATATATTGAGTGTCATACTCATTATCATCCACCGTAATCAATATTTCACATAAATCCGTTTCTATTTCCTCTTTAGCCTTAACAGTTAATTGAATTACTTCAACTTGATTAGATTCAATTGATGCACTTGAGAAAGGAATCTCTACACTTCCACTATAACAATTTGGACTAATAGTAAAGGTGGATTTTACATCAAGCATGTTATTTATGGCTAAGTAAATAGTTTCTTCTTCACCTTCATTCATCATTAATATCTCACTACTAAGTTCTGTCTTTTCTGCGATCAAACTTAAATCTTCTATAAGTCCACTATCATCTTCCATTAATTCTTCAAATTCTTCAACAGTCTTCGAGAATTCTTCTCTTAAATTCTTCCTGACCTCGGCTAATTCACTATCGCAGTATTTATAATATACATCATCTGATGTTTCAAAAAGTTTATTCATTTCTTGTATTGGTATAAAGCAACCAAATTCCTTTTTTTCAGGAAGTATATCCTTTAAATCCTCATCCACATTTATGAATTTAATTGAAACAATACATGATCCAGACTTTTCTCCTTTTATTTCATATTGTGTATTATCCTCATAAATTAATTTTGAGGGGGAACATGTTCTTTTGGCTCCTATAAAACAGCCTACATCTTCCCCACAATCTACTAATTGTTCTTCTTTTGAACCAGATTTACAACCACTTATTATAATCACTAGAAATAGCAGAACAACCATTCTTTTTTTTATTAACATAACCTTATTAAATTTCTTTACTATTTATAAATATTACTAAAAACGCTTCTCCTCCTAAACCGGCTATATTGATAGAGAATTAACCTATTATTTTATCTGCCACACAGGCACACCCTCATTTTTAGATATAAGCTCAGCCTTTTTAGCTTCTTCTGCATCAATCTTTACTGCCCTCCCTTCAAACAGAGAAGGCAAATCTTCATATATCCTATATTCATTTCTGCTTCCCAACCAATTAACTATGCCATAATAAGAGAACCATTTTAGTAGAACTTCTCTCGGATCGCTAGCCCACTCTATAGAACCTTCACTAAGGTAGTGGGTATGGAACACAATGCCTTTCAATTTAATATTATATTTTTTAACAGCCTTTAGGACAGCTGCCCTCATTACAATAGGGCAAAACAATATCGCTTTACTAAACTCCACTTTAAAGTCTTCAACTTTGAATCTTTTATTTAATTCTGTTATCTTCTTGTAAAGGTTATCTCTTTCCTGCCTTATAGTTTCAAAAAAATTATCTGCATCCTTAACAACATTTTCAAATATAGTATCTGAATCTTTGAACATAAGATTCCTGCCATAACAATATAAAATATATAGAACATCCAAGGAAATAAATGCTTTTAATCTTCCACTTAGATATATTTTATTTAATGGTGGCCTTATAATATCCTTGACCCTATTTTCCCAAAAAGGCAATTCAACATCTATCCACCTTATTGTGACATTAATCCAATAAACCATTAGATAATCTTCAAAATAATTTTTAGGTATAATATGGAATTCAGGCGAGTCACTACCAGCAGTATAAGTGATAAAAAAAGGGTACCCATTTACAATGTCATTTGGGCTAAATACCAACGAAATTGAATTAGGCATGAAATTAATCCAAAATGAAATGTCAGGAAGGCCAGCCACCGTTTGCTGTGCCCCACCAGAGTTCATAGATGCATACATTTCTTTTGAGCTTTTAAGATGCATTCCAGAGGTGATATAACCTTGCTTAAGTAAAGAGACCACTCTTTTGATCCCCTTTGATTCAAATAAATTTTTAATCTGAGATAAATGATACTCACTTCCCAATTCCATCAAATTCATATAAAATGGAGAATGCACAATCGCAAAACCATCCTTAAACCATTCTTTTACCTTACTAGGATCAATAACATTTCCATCTGTATCATAAACATAATTTTCAATGCCTTGCTTTTCAAACCACCTTGCTACTTTTAAAATCCATCCATTAACCTCAGTATCATTCAATGCTCCTATATTCCCCCCAATCAGCCCCTTAACCCCTTCTAAAGAAATCTGCTCATAATAAAACTTATCAGCAATTGCCAATATTCTCTGCAAATGCAATAAAAACTTTTTTTGTATCTCAGTTTCATAGAAATATTCTTGACTTTTCATAAAAACATTGAAATCTCTTATCAAAGCTTCAACATCTTTCTTCTTTTTCTTATCCCAAGATAAAAAGCACAAATCAGGAGTAAGAAGATGGTGTTTTATATCATCAATTGCCTTTAATACATCATGAATATCTACCCTTTCTTCGGTTGCTATGCCCATATTTCTATAATAACCCCACTTATTTATTAAAATTGTCATTCTAATTGAGCAAGGATACTACACACATTTGTGTGTAGGGGAATTGCG
>CAZSRD010000018.1:0-25045 GCA_964609455.1 uncultured Methanosarcinales archaeon | reverse complement strand
CAGCTAGGTTACTAGCTGTAGGGGTTTATATTTTTTTAGATTTTCAACGCAGCCGCAAACACCAAAACTCTTTTAAACTAATTACCTATTCTAAATCCTATGAAAACAGCCCATTTCGAAAGAGCAATCTTCATCTCTTGGTACTGCTCTAAAAGAAACTGTGCTTTCTGTTATCTAAGCAGCAGAAAACATGTAAAAAACCCAGACCCGATAAGGGACCGTAGATCATTATCTTCAATCTTTGCAGAAGCAATTATTTGTAAAGCCTGTAATTGGAAGGTTGAATTCATCTCTGGCGGCTGTGACACATACACAGACAAAGAGCTTCTAAATATAATAAAAACAATCAGCAAAATAACAAAACAAAAACAGTGGCTTAATCTTGGTATTTTAAATGAAAAACAGCTAAAACTATTCAAGCCATACACAGAAGGCATCTGCGGAACAGTTGAATGTATTACTCCCAAACTAAGAGATAAAATATGCCCCTCTAAACCATTAAAAGAAATTGAAGCTATGTTCAAAATAGCAGACAAGCTAAAACTAAAGAAAACAATAACAATCATAATAGGTTTAGGGGAAAAATTAGATGATTTCAACTATCTAAAAGATTTCATAAAAAAACATAATTTAGATAGAATTACATTCTACAGGCTAAAGCTGCAAAAAGGCACAATATACGAAGGAAAAGAAGGTCCCAAAACAGAGGATTATGTAGAATGGATAAAAAGAACAAAAGAAGCTTTCCCAAAAATAGAGATTATAGTAGGCTCATGGCTAACCCATCTAGACGAAATACATAAATTACTAAACGCAGGCGCAGATTCAATTACAAAGTTCCCTTCAATAAAGAAGTTTAACTCAAAATACGCAAAAAAGATAGAAGCAGAAGTAAAAAAAGCAAACAGAAAAATGATAGGAACTCTAACAAAACCACCAAAAATAAACACAAATAATCTTCCTGAAAAAACAGAAACCATCTTGAAAAAATATCTTAAAAGAATGAATTCTAAGCTTCAATAATATCGCATTCAGGAAGTTCTTCCATATGCGCATTTTTCTTCCATGTTCCCCTAAAGAACCAGAATATTACAACAGCTGCTCCTGCCAAATTAGATATTGGAAAAGCCCACCACAAGCCTAAATCACCAAGAGAAGTAAATTTTGATAAGAATAATGCGCTTCCAAACTGAACTAATAGGGTTATAAAAGAAAATACCATAGCAGTAGTTGTCTTTCCAGCCCCTCTAAAAGTTCCAAAAAGAGCCATCTGTATAGCTATAAATCCAAAAAACAGGGAGATTATCTTCAAAAACATCGTCCCAGACTCAATCACCGCAGCGTCATTAGGTATAAACACAGTTACAATCTGTTTTGCAAATAAAAAGAAAATTACTCCCACAACAGTAAGCGTGACAAATCCAACAGCAGAACTTATCATAGCTATCTTCGCAGCTCTTTCCGGTTTTCTTGCGCCAATATTCTGCCCTATGAGCGTGGAATTAGCAATAGACAAACTCAATGCAGGTATGATTACAAAGCTTTGTATCCTTGTCCCTATCCCATAAGAAGCTAGAGTGATTGTTCCAAAAGTTGCAACAAGAATAGTCATCACAGTAAAGCCAATTGCCCTCATTGACTGCTCGATAGATGTCGGAAAACCTAGCTTAAATATCCTCTTCATCAGCTTAAAATCAGGCTTCAGATTTTCTTTTTTAAGGTGTATTCCATATTTGCCTGTAAACAATATTCCAATTCCAATCACAGCAGCTACTCCCTGGGTTATAACAGTAGCAAGAGCAGCGCCAGACACACCCATAGCAGGAAAAATGCCATACCCAAAGATAAATAATGGATCTAAAACAGCATTCAAAGCAACAGTCATCAAGACAATATACATTGGTGTTTTAGCATCTCCAAATCCTCTTAAGAGAGATTGAAAGACAAAATAACCAAAAATAAAAACCATACCAGTAAATGAAATTCTCAAATATGCAACAGCGCCAGTAAAAACATCTGGCTCAGCGCCCATCATCTTAATCAACAAAGGAGTAAGAAAATACCCCGCAAAAGATAGCACAACCCCTATAGTAATCATCATCAAAAGAGTCTGCTCGCTTACTTTATCTACACTTTTCTGGTCATTCCTTCCTTTGTACTGGGCAACAAGAACCGTACCAGCTATACCCAATCCACCACCAAGAGAAATAATCAAAAATATTATTGGGAAGCTTATGGATACAGCAGCAACAGCATGCGCTCCTACTCTTCCTACCCAAAAAGTATCAATCAGTTGGTAAGCAGTCTGAAGCAAATTAGCAATTATTATCGGAACCGAAAGAAATATAATTGATTTTATTATAGATCCATCAGTAAGCTTGTTTGCTTTATTAATCCCATCCATCTTATTAAATGTAAGATTTCAACATATTTAAAAAACTTTGTTTTAATGTCTATTCATAGTTAATAAATTTGAACGCAGTGAAAATGTACAAGAAATTCCTTAGGAATTTCTTTGTAACTAGGGGAAAATCAGTTATGATTTACTCGTACCTAAGCGCATCCACAGGTTTTAATTTTGAGCCTTGATAAGCAGGAACAAATCCTGCAATTATTCCAATAATTACTGAAACTGAGAGTGCTATAATCATTGAATCTATTGAAACAAATGTTCCTCCTCTAAGCATTCCTACCTCGCCCATCAAGGCAGGCAATACTCCGGAAAGTATTGTTCCAAAAATAATTCCCAGAAATCCTCCAACAAGGCCAATAAGCCCCGCATTAAGCAGAAAAATAGTCATAATATCTTTGTTTCTTGCTCCTATGGCTTTCATTATGCCAATTTCTTTAGTTTTTTCAAGTACAGATGTAAACATTGTGTTTGCTACTCCAACAGCCCCAACAATTAATGAAACAGCCGCAATAGCTATTAAGAAAGAATTCATTGAAGACATCATCTCTGATCTTGTTTCCTGCATCTGCTTGCTTGAACTTATTGAAAAGTCTTTGTTTTTTTCAGTGACACGCCTTACCCCCATTAATTTTGTTTCAATTTTTTCAATAGTTTCATCTAATTTGTCTTCATCCCTAACTTTTATAACAATAGAATCATAAACATCATTTTCTTTATCTTCAAGCATTTGATAAGCCATCTGTATTGGCATATAGATATTGGTGCTTGTATCATCAAGTATCCCTACAACCCTAAAAACATTTTCTTCTATCGTAATCATCTGGTTAATGCCTATGGGCTTATCAAAATATGATTCAGCCAATCTTCCGCCAATCACAACAACATTTTGGTCAGCAGAATCAAGCATTCTGCCTTCTTTTATTTTAGAAGTTGTTATCCTAGCCCATACTTTTTGGTCAACCCCAGTCAATGAGACAGAGCCGGATTTCCCAAGATAAGATATTTTGACATTTCCTCTAATATTTGTATCAATGATTGCAATATCAGGTATCCCTCTTAAAGCCTGCAAATCCGTTCTGCCAAGAACAATTTCCTTGTCAGTTGCTGTCGCACCTCCTCCAGAATCTCTTCCTCCTCCTTGAAACACACTAAAGCCTCTTGAATGGCCAGCACTTAGTGTTAGAATATCTCCCCCTAGGCCGCCTAGCTGTTCAGTCATTGTCTCTTGCATGCCGCCACCTATAGACATAATTGCTACAACCGAAGCAACACCTATCACTATTCCAAGTATTGTCAGCCAGCTTCTAATCTTGCTGTGCAGCACCATTCCAAATGCGTGCTTTAAACATTTGCGTAACTTCATCTTGTTTTACTCTTTTTCTTAAAAATACTCTTTATAGTTTTTATTTTGAAGAGATCTTTTATCCCAAAATTTGGATTAAGGTGTTTCTCTTTTCTATATTTCCAGTATGCCCCGCCAACAATTACCAATACTGCCAGCACTGCAATGTACCATTTATACTTAGAAAAGAAACTCTTCTGCTGAACCATTCCTCTTCCCCTAAAGTTAGCCATTGCTGCTTGGTTGCCTGTGGCTTGTGATTCTGTCGCTTGAGAATCTGTGGTTGCTCCCATCATGGCTTGAGTATTCATGCTTACTTCTTTTTCAACTAATTCTCTTTTCCCCATTGTATCTGTGTAAGCTATTTGAATTTTCAAAGGGGTTTGTGTTTGCATGTTTGTTCTTTGTGCCAATAATTCTTCTTGGGTCATATCATTTTGTTGTTCTGTTGTAACTTGCCTCGCCTGCGCAGATTGCAAACCAAAGCTAGCAACAGTATAATCTCCTGTATTAAGATTGCCAATGATCATTGAGTTGGAGCCAGAAACTTTCCATCCCTGTTGCTGCGGAACAATTACTGAAACTGAGAATGCAGGATTGCTGCCAATATTTGCAATAGTAAAAGAAGTAGTGCCGCTTGAGCTTTCAGAAAAGGCAATATCAAAATCAGTTCCGCCTCCAACGTAAATTCCTGCAATAGTATTGATTTCCTTTTCTCCGCTTGTAGGGTCATCATAAATTAGCTTCAAATCTAATTGATATAATCCTGCTTCAGCATTTGAATCAGCAATAACCTGATAGTCTAGCTCGGCGCTGTCGCCAACATCAATATATTTAACATACTTGGTATTGTCGCTTCCAACAGGAAGAACGATTTTATCTTCATTTATCCAGCTGAAAGTAAGGTCTCTGAGCGGGGCACTACCAACATTATTTATACTGAATTTTAGGGGAGTTTGCTTTCCAGGAACAAGTGTTGTTTTGTCAATATGGATTACTTCCGCGTTTTCCTTGCTCTTCACTTCTATGTTAATGTTGCCTATACCGGCAGTATCTGCTTTCCCTTCCTTGTATTCCTTGTACTTCAGTTCGTATTCTCCAGCTGTTGCATCCCTGTCAACCCTTACTTGGAATTTCACAATTTTCATATCAGCCTCAGTTTGATATGCTTTCAGAGTTCCTACTTTTTTAACATTGTTCTCCCCAGGAACAGCAATGAAAGGGTATTGTGGAACAAACTCCAAAACAAGGTTCTCCGCAGCCGCTCCTCCCCTGTTTTCAACTCCCAACCTTACCTCAACAATATCTCCAGCAGTTGCAGGGTCTGGGTTCTGGTTTACCAAGCTGATGACTACCAATTCGCTATCACCCACATCTGCATACGCCAGATTTGAAAGTATGCCTGCTATTACTAACACCAAAATATACATCCTAATTATTTTCTTCATGTCCATCACCTAGTTCTTGTTTATTTTAATAATCTGCCCATCTTTTAACTCAATGGTTGTATGGGCATATTTAGCTAATTTAAGATCATGAGTTACCATGATTATTGTTTTGCCTTCTTCTTTCCATAGTTTCTGAAAAATTTCCATTATACCTCTGCCAGAATTTGAATCAAGATTGCCTGTTGGCTCATCTGCAAGTACAATCTCTGGGTCTGTAACAAGGCTTCTTGCAATTGAAACCCTTTGTTGTTGCCCTCCAGAAAGCTGGGTAGGCAAGTGGTGCATTTTGTCGTCTAAACCAACTATCTTCAAAATTTTTCTAGTTTTTTCAGCAGCGGTTGCGTCATCATACTCAAGAAACTCCATAGGCAAAAGAACATTAGCATAGGCAGTTATGCTCGGGATAAGGTTGTATTGCTGAAAAATAAATCCAATAGTTCTTCCCCTAAGGGTTGCCAAATCAGACTCTGATAATTTTGTTATGTCCTGATTTTTTAGAAATATGCTTCCTTTTGTTGGTGTATCAAGGCATCCGATAAGATTCATCATTGTAGACTTGCCGCTTCCAGAAGCTCCGATTATTGCAACAAAGTCACCTTTCTTAATCTCAACAGTTACCCCTTTTAATGCAGGGACTTCTACTTCCCCCATCTTGTATATTTTCCATACATTCTCCAAATGTAATAATACTTGGTTTTGACTCATTGCTGCCCCTGCCTCATCGGAATATCGGATGTACAGACTAAATTTTCCTCTCTTAGATTGCAAACACCACTTATCTCCCCTCTTGGACTCTCCAATTGACAACTATCACCCTCATTTTTATCCTTGCAGGATTCTATTGCTTTTTGCTGCATTTCTCCAAACATTTGTTGTCTTTCTTCTTCTGTCATATTTAGATTTCTCCTAGGACCATAGCCTCTGTTAAGCCTGTTTGAAGAGCACCCAATAACTATAGCGGCGCTTAACATTAAAAAGAATATAAGTAGAGCTGTTTTTTTCATATTCTACCCCCTCCTATTCTAATTACTGCAATTCTATCCATTTATAAATAGTATGGACGTAAAGTCCACACTCTTTAAAAATATTTAAATACAATCATATATTGGTGATTAATATGCCAGTACCTCCTTTTTTTGGTCCAAAAATAGCTGGAATTGAATTAGCATACACAGTAATAGTGGTTTTTCTATGTTTTTTGGTATATTATAAAACAAAAGATATGTACAACTTGACAAAATATAAGGGAATTGGTTATTTTCGTAAAGCATTCCTTTTTTTTGGGTTAGCTTATGCATCAAGATTCATACTTCATATATTGACCTTTACCAGTAGGCTTATCTTTGATTCTTATATGCCTAGGAGAGCCACTTTTCCTCTGATGATGATCGTTGTAGGTTACCTTAGCACAATGGCTATCTTTTATCTTACATACAGCACTGTATGGAAGAGGATAAACTATAAGCATTTTATAATATTCTCTAATGTATTAGCAATACTTGTGTCTGCAATAGCTTTTATTTCAAGGTCAAATATCCTGTTGTCATTACTGCAGCTTATATTGTTGGCATTTACCATAATTATTAGCATTAAAAAACATAAAAAAGGAAAAAAGAAATCACACGCAAGAGCACTCTACTTATTGATATCTACATTTTGGTTGGTGAATCTTCTTTTGGTTGGTCCAAGAAGATTTGTGCCATTCGAGTTTAAGGTTATAATGCAGTTAGTGTCATTAGTAATATTCTTTGTTATCTATTATAAGGTTAAGAAATGGGTAAAATGAATAGAAAAAGAGACCGTTTAGAAGTCATACATGATTTTCTGCAAATAATCAGCAATAATCACAACTCAATAAAACCCACTCCTTTATTAAGAAAAACAAATTTATCCAGCCAGAGCTTTTCAGAGTATTATGAAGAATTATTGCAGAAGGGTCTGATAAAAGAGATTAAAAATAGTAAAGGAAAAAAATACATAACCCTTACAGATAGGGGATTTAAGTACCTTGAAAAATATAAATATATCCTGGGTTTTATTGATGAGTTTGAGCTATAGTTCTTAACAAATTTTTTTACTCGTAGCGTAATGCATCAACAGGTTTCTGCCTAGAAGCTTGAATAGCAGGCAATGTTCCAGACCCTGCACCAACTAAAAAAGCAAAAGCCAAACACCCAATTATCAACCATAAAGGAAAATAAGGCTTAAGAAAACTCAACCCAGCAGCTCTAGCAATAGCCTGCCCCATCTTAGCAATACCATACCCCAACAACACCCCTAAAATCCCGCCTAATAATCCTAATATACCAGACTCAATAACAAATATCTTGAGTATTTGGCTATTTCTTGAGCCGATAGCTTTCATGACCCCAATCTCTCTTGTTCTCTCAAGAACAGAAGTATACATTGTGTTTGTTATATTAACAGCAGCAACAACCAAAGAAATCAAAGCTATCATAACCAACACCCCATTTAGAATATTGATCATGGTAGTAAATGTTGCCATCACATCTTCAAATGTTTGGATACTGAAATCTTCTTCTCCTTCTTTCTGGCCTCTGCGTTTTCTGAACTTTTCTTTTATTCTTTCAGCTACCTCAGATGGATCCTGATCAGGAGAAACTCTTAAATAAATATATTCAAATTCATCTGTATCAAATATTTCTTTAAATCCTTCTTTAGATAAATAAACATTTGAATCATCACCTGGATTTCCAATTTCTTCATAAAATCCTACAACTTCCACTGTTACATCATTTATTTCAACTTTATCCCCTAGAGAAATTGCTTTTTTAAACATCTTATTTGGAATAGTATAAGAATACCCCAAATTTACTTTTAGTACATCTCCTTTTTTCAAAGACCTTCCTCCCATAATCTCTATTCCAGCAAGCATTTCTTCTATTAATCTTTTTTCACTGCTTCCTGTGGAAAGGCCCGCTACATAAGGATATTTTTCTTTAAAATCCTTGAATTTTATTTTGCCAGAGGTAATCATCATTCCAGTTCCTTCAGAAACTCCATTGATTTTTTTGATGAATTCCACGTCATCTTCTGTAAATAGGATGTTGCTTGTTCCAGGAGCGCTTGTAAGGCCCCCTCCCGGCATCATCATTATCTTGTCTGAACCCATCTCCTGTGCAAAATCATTCATGTATTTGTTGATCCCCTGCCCAAAACTTATTAAAGCAAAGATTGCAGTTATCCCTATAAGAATAGAAAGTATAGTAAGAAAACTTCTAAGCTTTCTGTTCCACAAATTCGATAATGAATATTTCAATAAGTCCAAAATCATTTTACTTAGAGTACCTCAACGCATCTACCGGATTAAGTTTTGAAGCCCGAATAGCAGGCAATGTTCCAAAAAACGATCCAACCAAAAACGAAAACATCAAAGCTCCAAATATAAGCCCAAAACCAATATGGGCATCTATAAGATCAGACCCTAATGCCAATCTGCCAATAAAAGCAACGCCCTTTGCTAATGAAAAACCAAGTATAGCTCCTATTATCCCGCCAACTGCCCCTAAAAAACCAGATTCAATAAAAAACAAGGTAAATATTGCAGAATTTCTGGCGCCAATTGATTTCATAATTCCAATCTCTTTTGTCCTTTCAATAACAGCAGTATACATCGTATTCATTATTCCAATCCCTCCAACTAAAAGAGATATCCCCGCAATTATATAGACAAATATCTGCACCGCAAGTATAGTTGAATTAGCAGTTTCTAATACAGCATTAGGAGTTTGAACAGAAAAATCTTCATCTCCCTCATCAACATCCCTTATTTTTCTCAACCTTTTTTCAATATCTGCTTGTATCTCTTTAACATCAGCATTTTCATCAAATCTTGCTCCAATAATATCATAATCATCCCCTTGCCGATCTACAAGATTTCTTAAATCATCTTCATTCATAAATACGCCACCATCTAATTGGAAATTTCCTTTCTTTTCCAATATCCCAATTACCTTGTACTCTTCATCCAATATCTCAACCTTTGCTCCAGGCAAAATTGCTTTTCCAAAAGGATTATCCTCTTGGGAAAATGCATAACCTAAAAATACAACGCCGCTATCACTATCTTGTAAAAGCCTTCCTTTTTCAGCTTTCATATTCATAAGATACTCCATCAGCTCCCTGCCTTCACCATCAGGCATACTAACTGCAAAACCAAACGCTACTTTATCATTAAAAGCAAGTTTTCCTGACTCAAGAATCCTTCCAGCAGCATTTTTAATGCCTGGAATCCTTTTAATTTCATCTAATTCCTTATCACTTAATGGGTCAACAACCCCTGTTCCCGGAGGACCAAAACCACCGCTTGCTGTAATGCTTATAATATCCGATCCTAGAAAACCAAATTGAGCATTTATCGCAGCCCTCAACCCTTCTCCTAACCCAATCAAAGCAACAACAGCAGCTATGCCTATAAATATTCCTAACATAGTCAGCCAGCTTCTTAATCTTCTCGATTTCAGATTATTAAAAGAAAAAAGGAAATAATCTTTCAGCATATTCTACCTCTCACTTCTTTTTGAAAAAAGGTATCTTTAACTTAAAGCCCTCTACCTTCTCACCTTTTTTCTTTTTTCTCCATCTCCTGTAGATAAAGAATCCCACCGCCACAATAACCAATACTACAATTATGCCTACTGAGCTGTTTCCTTTCTTCAATCCTGCAGCTTTAGCTTCTGATGTGGAATAAAGCCTTAATTTAAGATCAATGTTCTTGGTATATTCATTGTTGTTTGCATCCTTGTATTCCACCAGCAAAGGCAGATTAACTTCATCACCTTTTACTTTATTGAGTGCCAACTTAAAATCAGCTGTTTCATAGTCATCAGAATCAATATTGCCAACATAAACCTCTGCCGGAGACAATATATCATACTCTCCTTCCCCCAGTACAAGATTCATAAATTTAACATCCGTAACTCCTTTGTTGACAAACTTAACTGTAACGTCGCCACTGCCTCCGCTGCTATAAACCTCAGAACTGTCAATTATAACGCTTAAGTCAGGCTCTGCTCCAACAATTAACCCAACAGTTTCATTCTTTGTGTATTTTGTTCCCAGCCTGTCAAAAAATTCTATTTCAATAGGCAGTTTATACAAATTAGAATCTGCATCCGGCTCAGCCATCAAATCAAAGCTCACAGTAGCATCAGAATTAGCCCCCATCTCTTTTATGGTCTTTTTATTTGTAGAGCCTATTGTAGCAAAAGGCACGCCATCTAGCTTTAATTTTACCGTTATCTCTTTTATGAAGCTTACTGCAAGATTCTTTAGGTTAATATCTATTCTGCTGGTCTCTCCGGGCTTGATCATCGTGGGGGCATTAACACTTTCTATACCCAAGATGATATCATGTGGTCCTACGCTGATGTAGAATGGCTCTAACTTTACCCAATCATTTCCCTTTACCTTATATCTTAGCTCTATTTTGTTCTCTCCGTCCAGCGCATTATCATCCACCTTAAGCCTGTAATCCTTGATAACCCCTACAGCACTAGTCTGCCCGCTATATAGAGAACCTATATACTTAACTGCGCTTTCTCCGGGATCTAATGAAAATGGGTACTGAGGCAATAATTCCAGTACAACCTCTTCCGCATTTTCCCTGCCGTAATTTTCTATTTTAAACCTTACAGTTACATACCTTCCAGCTTCTGCCGGATCAGGCTCATGATTTACCATAGTTACGTTCAATCTGTAGAATGATGCCATTGTGGTCCCCACAGTACTGCTTGTCGCTCCAAAAACACCCACACTGCTTATTATCAAGCTCAAAACCAGAACACCAAACATTATTTTTTCATTTTTCATATTTATCATCTCCATTTTTTATTTTATATAAAGTATGAAATACTTTATATGCTCAAGAAAATTAAAAATTTTCTTGTTGTTTTAAAAATGTTTTTTGCCTTTAACAATCTGCCCATCATGCAAATACTCTAGTCTTTGGGCTTGTTTTCCAATATACTCATCATGAGTGACCATAACAATTGTTTTCTTCTGTTTTTTATGCAAATCCTTCAAAAAGTCAATCACTTTATGGCCAGATGTAGAATCAAGATTTCCAGTTGGTTCATCAGCTAAAATTACCTCAGGATCATTAATAAGGGATCTTGCTATTGCCACCCTTTGCTGTTGTCCGCCGCTTAACTCATTAGGTTTATGGTTAATCCTATCCCCTAAACCAACCATGTCTAACAGCTCTGTTGCTTTCTTTACTCTTTCCTCTTTAGGAATGTTTTGGAATATCATTGGCAAGGAAACATTTTCTAATGCTGTTAATGTTGGGATTAAATTAAATGTTTGAAAAATAAATCCTATCTTCTGCCCCCTTATCTGTGATAAATCAGATTCAGGCAATTTTGCAATATCCTGCTTTTCCAAAAACACCTTACCTCTTGTTGGAATATCCAAGGCGCCAATCATATTCATCGCAGTGCTCTTTCCACTTCCAGAAGCACCCATTACAGCCAAAAACTCCCCCCTTCTTACTTCTAAATTTATTCCACGCAGAGCAGGAACCTCCACTTCCCCCATTTTATATATCTTCCACACATCCTCTAGTTTAATTATCAGGTCTTTCATCGTGACCTCCTCATTATTATATCTCCTTTGTTGTCTATAACAAACTCTAATTTATCACCACATTTCCATCCTTTTGCAAGAACTAAACCTTTAGGAATAGTAATTATAAACTGCTGTTTATTTGGAAACTGTAAAGTGCACTTATTCGACATTATATTTATTTTAATATATAACTTATATTTAAATTTAACTAATATTTAAGTATTAAATGATACATCAAATTATATATATCAAAAATATTAGCTTTGAACATATAAAAAACTTTATATATGAACCAAAAAAACCTATGCCTATGGTAAAAAAAGAAAAAAAATCAAAAACAGGGGTAATAATGGCCGCCCTCATAGCTTTCATAATGGTTGGTTCTATTCTTGGCTATGTAAGTATGGATCGCCAAACACAGTATAAATATAACGACGTTAAATTTAAACAAGAACAAATAGGTTGGTCTACAGTAATCAACAATAAAAAAATAGTTTTTAACTATATCCCTCAGGAAGTAGAGCAAATAGAACTAAGCCCTGAAGTAATAAATGCATTAAAAGATAAGCCAGAAATAGATGTTACCTCTAAAGTTAATGATACCTTTTCAGAAGAAATTGCGCTAGCGCAATACACTCTAGCTCAAACCTTAAATAATTTCAATGTTTATATAATGCAGGGCTTTACAACAAACAGTACATTTAAAATGCCAATAATAACCTGTAAGGATGCAACACAAGCAGTTCCAGTAATCTATTTCCAAAAATCTAATGAAACAAAAGTAACTTTACAAGAAAACTGTATAATTGCAGAAGCAAGAAATAATTTAGACATTATAAGAATCAAAGATAGGTTGATCTATTCTATATTAAATATAATCCAGTGATTCAAAAATGGAAGAACAGAAAATCAAAAAGTTTGAAGATTTTCCTACTTCAAAATCTAAAGATTTTGAAGAAATAAAAGAAGTTAAACCGGAAGAATTAGAGAAAAAAAAGATATCAGACTGGATCCTATTAATTTCAGCAGCAGCAATAATCATTATTATAGCATTGATTATGATCTTAAAGCCCAATAAGGAAGAAGCTCCAAAAACAATAGATGATTTACATTTACTTAACCTTAATGGAAAATTAAAGCCGGAAGCAGGCTATGTTCACAACGGATACAGTTTTGTTTTTAACAATGGCTTGTGGTACACTCAAGTACAGACCATCTCTGGAACTAACCTTTTTGATGTTCCACTTCACTATGGCCCCAGGGACTTAGAAGACATACCTGTAGAAGGGCAATTTAATGCAGTTATTTTTAACTCTGAGAGAAACATATATATCACCTTTGACCCATTGGGGCAGAACCTGCAATACGTAGCTTTGGCAGTTTCAGAATTCGATCAAAGCATAGTGCAAGCATTCAACAAAATACCAATAGCATCATGTGATAAAAACGAGACATTAGCATGCTCTGATAGGCCAATAATAACTTGCGAAAATAAAGATATCCCTATACTATATGTTCAACAAAAAGAAGAGACAAAGGTAATCTTTAATGATAACTGTATAATCGTTCAGGGTCAAGGTCCAGAAATTGTAAGGTCTGTTGACAGATTGTTACTAAAACTTTATGGTATAATGCCATGACAAAGCACTATTATTCTGAAAAACAAACATCCAAATTAAGAATTACAGAAATTAAAGTAAATTTGAGGGGAAATGATATAAAATTACAAACTGGTTCTGGTGTATTCTCTATAGGCAATATTGATAAAGGTACATTACTTTTAATAAAATCTTGTATAGTAAAACCAAATTGGAAAATACTCGATATGGGTTGTGGTTATGGTCCAATAGGAATTTCAATCTCAAAAGCTTACCCCTCCACTGAAATAACCATGGCAGATATTAATGAAAGAGCCATAAAATTAAGTAATATGAACATTAAGCTAAATAAGATTGAAAACATCCAAACATTACAATCAAACCTTTACGAAAAAATAAAAGAAAAATTTGACACAATAATATCTAACCCCCCAAATTTGGCAGGAAGAAAAATATGTTTTGAAATCATCGAAAAAGCCAAAGACCATCTTAAGAAAGGCGGTTTACTCCAATTAGTAGCACGCCACAACAAAGGCGGAAAACAGCTAGAAAAGAAGATGAAAGAAGTCTTCAACAACGTAGAAGCAACAGCAAAGAAATCTGGTTATAGGGTTTATATATCTAAATTGATTTAACCCCTTCTTTAGTCAAAACAACTAATCTAATGCCTAATCCTAACTGTAAAAGTGCAGAAACGACTGCCATATGCTCCCTTCCCTCACCGCTTACAATATTCAAAGCAACCTCTAAATCATTTATTTTGCCATCTAATGCTTTTTTTATCTCAGAACTCATCTCAGTTATTGTTTTCTTGCTGTCAACAGAAATAATCTCAGCATTTTTCACATTAATCTTATCTTTAAAGAAATCATTAGTTATAATATATACCTTATTCCATTCCATATCATCTATCACTCTAGAAACATGCCCCCAGGTCCCCTTTCCAGTTGATAAACAAGCAATTAAATCAGTCATAAAAATGCAAATTTAGCCAAGTTTATATACTTTTGGAAACAAAGTTTCCAAACGTACGAAAAAATCACAAAGTGATTTTTTGTATCCTAAAAATCCAAGGGATTTTTATGAGATTAAAAACGAAAGTTTTTAATACTTTTGTGAATAAATTAATCAATAAGAGGTGGTTTAAATGAAATATTATTTATGTACAATATTGTTGCTTCTAGTTTTTATTGTTGGTTGTATACCTAAAGAAACACCAAAAGAGCCTACAACAGAACCAATATCTATGCCAGAACCAGTAACCGGAACACAAGAGGAACAACCAACAGGAAATCTAAGAGAGCCAGTGGCAACTCAAGAAGAGCCAAAAAGCGAAGGTAGTATACCCTCAGATATCAAAGAGCTTCTAGAAAAGGGAAAAACCCAACTTAAGAGTTATTCTTATAATTATAAAAAACCAGGAAGTGATGAAGCCACAAAGATATATGTAAAAGGGAATAAACTAAAGATAGAACCTCCAGAGATAGTTAATGTTGGAGAAGGAAAATTCTACAATATTATATACCTAGACACAGAAGCAAAAACAGCAGAAGCATATTGTCTTGGTTACTCTAGATGCACTATAAATTTAGGAAAAATAAAAGACCTGGATTATGAAGGAACATATATAGAAACACCTTTAGATTGGCTTGAGAAAGTTACACAGGCTACAAAAATTGATGAAAGAACAGTTGAAGGAAGAAAATCCCTTTACTTAGAAACAAATATCGGAAAGATAACTATAGCATCATACAATGGATTCCTATATAAAATAGAACAAGATAAAAATAAATGGGAATTTAGTGATGCTGCTTTCGACTCAGTGCAAGATTCTGATGTGAATCCTACTTAATTTGACCTATTGGCAAGTAATACATAAACTTTAAATAGCATTTTACTTTATGGTAAAAGAGGTGATAATATGAAATATATCTATATTGTAATTTTTGTAATTATTCTATTATTTGTTGGTTGTGTACCTCAAGAAATACCAAAAGAACCCCCAACAGAACCAACTGAACAGCCAGCAATAACTACCCCTCAACCAGAACCAGAAGAAGAACCTCAACCAGTACAAGAAGAACCAAACGAAGAAGAACAACCCCTTCCTGAAGAAGAACCCCCACAAGTGGAGGAAGGGCAGGAAGTAAGCGAAGAAGAACAACTTCAGCAAATATTTGGCTATGCAAAAACAAAAATTCAAAGTTATTCTTATCAATACAAAGACCCATCCGGTCGCCAATATAATATATACATTAAGGACAACAAGATGGTAATTGGTGGCCTCTCTGATTACAATAAAATCTTTATCGATACTGAAAAAAATACAGCAGAGGAATATTGTACAAGCCATACCAAATGCGGCAGGCAAACAGGAAAAATAGCAGATTTGGATTACTACGATGCTTATGTAGAGACACCCATTGATTGGGTTGCAAAAATCACAGAATCAGAAAAAATTGATGAAGGTTCATATTACGGAAAAAAATCTTGGAAACTGAGCACAAATATTGGAGAGGTAGTAATTGATTCTAATTACGGATTTATTTATAGCATTAAAAAAGAGGGAAAAGAGTATTTATTTACAAATGCAATATTCAACGCAGTTAAAGACTCTGACGTCAATATCCCAGAATACCTGATTGAGGAATAAAGATAAGTTTTATAAATACCTAGAGAATACCGCATTCTTGTAAACCACATAGTTTGATGAGGTTTTAAATGGCAAAAGAACAAAACGTAAAAAGGCTATATAGGAGCAAAAAGAATAGAGTAATAGCTGGGGTATGTGGTGGAATAGCAGAATATTTCAACGTAGATCCAACAATAATCAGATTATTATGGATATTATTCGCACTAGCTTTTGGTTCAGGGATACTTGCTTATATTATAGCATGGGTAATCATACCAGAAAAATAAAATGTTCATTTCACTTATAGAGATAGTAGACATTATAATAATGACCTTTGCTATAGGTTATATTTTCTCTGATTTCTTTAGAAGAGAGCCATTAGAAGGCTATGACCCCTTAACATATTACCAAAAACCGCCTTTATGGGAAAATATAAAGTATGCAGCTATGATAGCAGCTCCAGCCGTTGTTCTACACGAATTAGCCCATAAATTTGTAGCAATGTCTTTTGGAGCTTCTGCAACCCTTCATGCCCCATATTTTTGGTATGCTGCAGTAATTTTACTAAAATTAATGAGATTTCCATTATTATTCTTTGTAGGGGGATATGTAACCCACACACTATTGCCGCCTTTACAATCCTCATTAGTGGCTATAGCTGGCCCCTTGACAAATTTAATTCTGTGGTTAGCCGCGCTAACAATAGTAAAATATAAGTTAATAGACAGGAAATACTATAAGATATTAGTTCCAATGGGAAAAATCAATATGTTCCTCTTCATATTCAACATGCTGCCTTTGCCAGGCTTTGATGGCTTTAACTTTTTTGCAAGCCTATTTCAGGCTTTCCTATAACTTCAAACCAATTCAAAACTATGGTAAACTATTTATAGTTAATAAAACTTTAGTTTTACTTAACTAGGAAAAATTTTAAAATTTTTCCGTGAATGGTATGTATAACTTCAAAAGAGGCGATGTTTTATGACAATAGGAGAACAATTTGGAAAATTAAAGGAAAATTGGCTGTTAATTGTGTTAGTTCTTGTAGTAATGGTGGCTGTATCTGGACTTGGAAATATAGGCAGTACTTTTAATTCTGTTGCTAAGATGGCAGATACGGGAATGATGGAATCTGCTTCATTTAGTGGTGGAGGTTACATGCCGCAGGCAGACTTTGCGCCAGAAGTTGAAGAAAGAGTAATAACAAAAACAGCAAGCATGTCAAGCGAAGTTGAAAGAGGAGAGTTTGATGAAGCAGAAGCAAAGCTGAAAAGCATTGTGAAAAGCTCAGACTCTTTTATACTTAGTGAGAATATTAACCAGCGCGGTGAAGGATGGACTGCATATGAGGTTGGAAGCTTTACTCTAAAGATAGAAACCTCAAAGTATGGTGCAGTACTGGCACAGCTAAAGGAAATTGGCGAGGTTAAGTCATTTAATGAAAATGCGCAGGATGTAACGGGGCAGTACACTAACCTGCAACTGAATCTTGAACTGGAACAAGACAGATTACAAAGATACCATGACATGTACCAAGAGGCAGTAGAAGTTAAGGACAAGTTAGAGCTTAATGACAGGATTTTTAATCAAGAGAGGACAATTAAGTACCTAAAAGATGCAATTAACAACATTGACAAAAGAGTAGAGTACTCAACGGTATATGTTACATTAAACGAAAAGGCATCAGGGTATGCAGGAATAGCACTTGCAAAGTTCTCCAGCTTGATAAAAGCGCTTGTTGGAAGCTTTAATGCACTGCTGTATTTGTTCTTTGCAGCAGTTCCTTGGGCTATAGGAATAGGAATCATCTTGCTGCTTGTTAGGCTCTTCAGAAGAAGAGCTTAATTTCTTTTTTTCTCTTTCTATTTTTTCCTTTCTACTTATCAATTCTATTAACCGCCAATTATATTATAAAATATATAAAATAATAGAAAGTATTATAAAGTAGATATCCTAATATAAACCTAAATATGGGTAAACTTACGAATTTATGAGTAAGTTTTGAGATTTTTAACAAAATCAATAAATCATTAAAAATGTCAAAAAAACCTATTTCAGCAACAATTGATGAAGAATTAATAGTTTGGATTCAAAATAAGATAAAAGACAAGACTCGCTTTAGAAACAAATCCCATCTTATTGAAATTGCCTTAGAAAAACTTAAACAAGAAGATAAATAAGGCCGAAAATAAAAAAAGAGGAGGTAGATTATGCCTTTATTTAACAAACAACCTTTTTCGTATGATATAGCCAGGGAAGGCGAAGATATTATTCTCCAAATTAATTGTGAGAGCTACTCAAGAGTCCCTTCTTTAGAAAGCGATCCAATAACAATGTCCAAAACAATAGACATTCTAAATGAAGCAGGGACAATCACAAAGATTGTTTATTTCCAAAAGAGAAACATAGAGTATGACTATTCCCAAACAATTCTAATAAAAGAAATTGCAGATATATTTAAGAAGCTTCTAAAACAAAAACAGATTCTAAGCTACAATGCATTTGTATATGATAGTTCATGTACAAAATGTGTCTCCAAATGGTATGCTGATGTAAGAAACATAGTCTCTAACATACTAAAATCAGACCCCCTTGGCGCTTATGTTGGATTAACAAGGCTTTTAAGGGATGAAACTATTAAATTTCAAAAAACTACTGACCCAAGATGTAAAAAATGCGAACAAAAATACATCTCTTTGCTGGCATACCTTATCAACCTTCTTGAAAATACCAAGCTTATATCGATGGTAAAACCGCACTTAGCAGGCTATAAGGTTGGCTCAAGAGACCTATACAGAAATATATTCAAGCCTTTGATAAAGCCAGATTTTTTATTTACTAAACTAATGTCTAAATTCCCTGAAGAAGGAGAAGAACTAGATTCTTATGAAGTACAAAACACAGATATTACCATTTTCAGAATACCAGATACAATACAATATCTCTACCATATGAATCCGCCAGAATTCAGGTTAAATGAAGATAAATACGAGATTCTGGATTCTGCAAGAAAGATAATGACAGAGCACAAGCCAAAAAGAAGCGAATTTGTAGATCCTGAAAGAATGAGAAATGTATTTTATAATATTGGCCATGATTTAATCGAAGAATTAGCAGAATTTAAAAAAATAAGGATAAGCGAAAAAGAGCTGGATGAACTAACAAACATTCTGGTTAGATACACAGTTGGATTTGGTTTAATCGAAATCCTGCTTCAAGATCCAAAAATTCAAGATATCACTATTAACTCGCCAATGGGGGAAATTCCGATGTTTATTGTTCATGAAGAATTTGGCGATTGTAGGACGAATATAATACCTACGGTAACAGAAGCAGATTCATGGGCCTCTAAACTAAGGATGATTTCTGGAAGGCCATTGGATGAAGCAAATCCTATATTAGATACCGAACTGATAATACCAGGAGCACGCTCAAGAGTAGCTATCATAACTGGCCCTCTAGACCCTACAGGACTAGCATATGCTTTTAGAAGGCATAGGGATGAGCCATGGACATTACCCCTATTCATGCATAATAAGATGTTGAACCCATTAAGCGCAGGGATATTAAGTTTCTTGGTTGATGGCTCTAGAACAATGCTAATAGCAGGAACAAGATCAGCTGGAAAAACATCCTTGCTAGGCGCTCTATTGACCGAGATAATGAGAAAATACCGAATAATAACAGTAGAAGACACATTAGAACTGCCTGGCGCATCATTAAGAAAACTAGGCTACAATATCCAGCAAATGAAAGTGGCAGCAGCAATGACCCACGGTTCATCAGAAGTATCAGCAGAAGAAGGAATAAGAACAACATTAAGAATGGGTGATTCATGTCTAATTGTAGGAGAAGTTCGTTCTACTGAAACAAAAAGCCTTTATGAGGCTATGCGTGTAGGCGCATTAGCAAATTTAGTTGCAGGAACAATTCACGGTGACTCCCCTTATGGTGTTTTTGATAGGGTTGTTAATGACTTAGGAGTCCCAAGAACAAGCTTCAAAGCAACAGATGTAATTGTGGTGGCAAATCCAATAAGATCGGCAGACGGCCTTAAGAGATGGAGGCGCTTAACCCAAATAACAGAAGTGAGAAAACATTGGGAACAAGACCCCTTATTAGAAAACGGTTTCTCAGACTTAATGAAATATGATAGTAAGTCAGACGAACTGCAGCCATCAGACGACCTAATAAACGGGGATTCTGAGATCCTAAAATCTATTGCAGGTAATGTAAAAGAATGGGCTGGAAACTGGGATTCTGTTTGGGATAATATATTATTAAGGGCAAAGATAAAAGAAACCATAGTCAATATTGCAGTTAAACAAAACGATCTATCATTGTTAGAGGCCCCTTTTGTCATACAATCCAATGACGAATTCCATAGGATATCAGAAAGTACCAAAGAAGAAATTGGAACATTAGACTCAAAAAAGATATTTTTTGAATGGAACGAATGGCTGAAAAGAAGCATAAAAAAAAGAAGCATAAAGTAATTCTAAAATGGCCGACAAAGATATGAGAGATTTAATAGAGAAATATCGGAAAAAGATAGAGGCAGAAATAGGGCCAACCGTAGAAAAACAAGATAAGCAAATTATCACAAAAGAATATCTGGAATTTAAGAAAGAGTACCTTCATGGACACTTAACTTTCTATGAAATGCTTTGCAATCTTTCTGAAAAATTAGTAAAAATAAATCCAGATAAGAAAAAAGAAGAGGAAATTAAAGAAGCAATAAACATTTGCCATCTTAATATTACCCCTGTAGGTGTAACTTCCTTTGCCATGGTAGCTCCTCTGCTATTAATAGTGGTAATGTCAGCAATATCTATTTTGTTTCTAAAATCATTCTTTTTTGTTCTTTTTTTCATAATACTTGGCGTATCCATAATCTCCCCCTTAGGTAAACTGCCAATGTTCATCGCAAATTCCTGGCGCCTAAAAGCTTCAAACCAAATGGTTTTATGCATATTTTACATTGTTACCTACATGCGCCATACATCTAATCTTGAGTTAGCAATAAGATTCGCATCAGACCATATTGCACAGCCTTTAAGTTTAGATCTAAAAAAGATTGTATGGAATATAGAAACAGAAAGATACTCTACAATAAAGGAATCTTTGGAAGATTACCTATTAACGTGGAGAAAATGGAATTCAGAGTTCATAGAATCATTCCATCTGATAGAAGCATCTTTGTATGAAGGAGAAGAAAAATCAAGAGTTGCAACATTAGACAAATCATTGGATGTTATATTAACAGAAACATATGAGAGGATGCTGCATTATGCCCAAAACCTTAAATCCCCAATCACAATGCTCCATATGTTGGGTATTATCTTGCCAATACTGGGTTTAGTTATTATGCCCTTAGTAGTTAGTTTTTTAGAAAATTTCAACTGGTATTATCTTGCTTTGCTTTATAACATTGGATTGCCAGTTGCGGTTTATTACATGGGGAAAAATATACTCTCTAAGAGGCCAACAGGATATGGGGATACAGACATAAGCGAACTTCCTGAATTCAAAAAGTATTCAGGTGTCCTGTTTAAACTAGGAAAAAAAGAAGTTAGGATAAGTCCTTTAAGCATTTCCATAGTAATTGGTGTCTTATTCATAGTATTGGGAATAAGCCCGATAATAATGCACTGGTTTATCTCAGATGAAGCAAATCTTGGCTTTGGAGCTGTTGATGAAGCATCTACCTGCCTTAGGGATTTTTGCTTATTAGATTATAGGACATCCGAAACAGGCAACACAGTTGGCCCTTTTGGTTTAGGCGCTTCCATATTAAGCTTATTTATCACAATAGGTCTCGGTTTTTCAATAGGTTACTACTTCAAATTAAGAAGTAAAAATGTTATAAAAATTAGAAGAAAAACAGAACAATTAGAGCAAGAGTTTGCATCTGGATTATTCCAATTAGGTAATCGGTTAGGGGACGGCTTGCCAGCAGAGATAGCATTTGGAAAAGTAAGTAGGAGTATGGAGGGAACAACCTCAGGTTCTTTTTTCCAATTAGTATCTATGAATATAAGAAGGCTAGGCATGGGTGTGACGGAAGCAATATTTGATCCAAAACATGGCGCATTAGTTTATTTTCCATCTAATCTAATAGAAAGCTCAATGAAAGTCCTTATAGAGTCAGTTAAAAAAGGGCCAAAAGTGGCCTCAATGGCTTTAATGAATATATCAAGGTACATAAAAGAAATCCACAAAGTTAACGAGCGCCTAAAAGATTTAATGGCTGAAGTAATATCATCTATGAACTCTCAAATAAAATTCCTGACACCCGTTATAGCAGGCATTGTGATAGGAATAACCTCTATGGTGACTACTATTCTAGGAAAATTATCCTTACAGATGAAGCAGTTAGGCTCAGATAGTATAGACGGCGGAGGCGCAGGCGGAGCTTTAGCAACAGGATTCTTTGGCCAGGGAGTGCCAACATTCTATTTCCAGCTTGTTGTAGGTATATATGTAGTGCAAATAACCTACATTTTAACAATATTAGCAAATGGTATTGAGAATGGTTCTGATAAACTAAACGAAAGATACGAATTGGGAAAAAATCTTGTTAGGTCTACAATACTCTACTGTGTCGTTTCCTTAGCAATTATGCTTATATTCAACGTCATAGCTAATAAGATAATGGCAGTAAGTTTAATGGGTGGTTAGTTCTAAAAATGTCAGAAACTTTCCACCAGTCTAGGGCTGGTGGCTGAAAGCCAATCACAATCCAGATGATGGAAAGTTTCTGAGCATGCTCAAAAACCCCCTGAATAATGTTAGCTATAAGCATACCACCAACGGAAACTAATGTTTCCTAATGAAGTAAATGACTAGGTCATTTATTCATCATCTGTGATAGGTGGTTTTTGACAGAAATAAAAAAAGGTGGGGTCGGCGGAATTTGAATCCACGACACCTAGATCTCTGTTCTTTCATCGGCAAAAGCCTCAACAGATCTTAGGAACTTCAGTCTAGTGCTCTCCCAGGCTGAGCTACGACCCCATTAGGACTATAGAATTAAATAACCATATATAAACTTTATTGTTAAGCTACTTTATCTCCTCTTCATCCTTAATAACATCTTCATCTAATTGCTCATCCTCATTAGATATCTCTTCTCCTTCATCACCCTCAATCTCTTCCTTATTGGGGGTTTCAGCTTCATCTTTTGTCTTACTCCCTCCTTCAACAACCTCCAATTTTCCAAACTTCCCCGTTGTTAGTTGTTTTTCACCCTGCCACTCACCAACCCATCCGTTAGTTATATGAACTTTATCACTAACCTTAACTTGTTCAATCTGCTCATTCCACAATGTTAAAGCCATCTCCCCTGTCTCATCTTTAATCTTAACATTACATACCCTTCCTTCTTTTCCAAACTTATTAAAAGTCCTTACATCTCCTTTTTCAATAACTTCTGCTATTAAATCAACCTGTCCTTGTCTTGCTTGTAAATCTTTTATTGCCATTTTATACCTCCAACTTAAGAACCTCTTCAAACTTTACCTTACAACTCAATAAACCATTAAGCACATTAACTAAATCATTAACCTTTATCCTAACCTGCTTAGTGCTGTCCCTATCACGAATAGTGCAAGCTTTATCATTTAATGTATCAAAATCAATTGTAACACAATAAGGAATTCCCTGCTCATCTGCTCTTGCATATCTTCTTCCAACACTACCACCTTTATCATAAATACAATTAAATTCTTTTTTCAAAACCTCAAAAACCTCTTTTGCTTTATCATTTAACTTATTAACCAATGGGAAAACCCCAACTTTAACTGGAGCCAATCTTGGATCTAGCTTCAAGATAATATTCCCCCTTTTCTTATCATCTTCATAAGCATCAGTTATAAAAGTAAGAAATGCCCTGTCAATGCCTTGCGAAGGCTCTGCCGCAACATAAGGCACAACTTTCTCTTTACTTTCTTCATCGTAATATTCTAAACTTGTCTTTGAAAATTCCATGTGTTGTTTTAGATCAAACTGCCCCCTATCAGCATTTCCATGTATCTCTTTCCATCCAAATGAAAATTTATACTCAATATCAAAACAAGCAGAGGCATAATGTGCCAACTCTTCTTTTAGATGTTCCCTTAATCTTAAATTCTCTGGCTTGATTCCAAAATCCAGGAAAAACTTATAATATTCAGCTAGCCAATAAGCCTGCCATCCAGAAGCTATTTTCTTTCCAATAATATCTTTTATGCTCATCTCAACATGTTCCTTATTGTTATTTTGATTTTCAGCAGTTAAAATATTAACTTTAAAACTTTCAAAGTCTTTGATATAAGGGCAATCATCAACCTTTTTTGGGTGTACAAAGAATTCTATCTCAAATTGCTCAAATTCCCTGCTTCTAAATAAGAAATCCCTTGGAGAAATTTCATTTCTAAAAGCTTTTCCTATCTGCGCAATGCCAAATGGCAGTTTCATCCTGGCAGTTTCCTGAACTAATTTATAGTCTGCAAATATAACCTGTGCAGTCTCAGGCCTTAAATAAGATACATTTCCTTTAACAGGACCTACTTGTGTTGTAAACATCAAATTAAACACACCTTCATTTTTCATATCTCCTTTGCACTTAGGGCATTTCATACCCTTATCATTATCGCCTTTAAGCATTACCTTACATTTATCACATCTGTAGATATAATCAGTAAAAGAATCAACATGCCCAGATGCTTTCCACACATTTGGATGTGTTATTATTGTTCCATCAATTCCAACAACATCCTCTCTCTGCTGAACAAACCTCTTCCAGAACTCATTCTTAATATTATTTTTAAGCTCAACACCCAAGGGACCATAATCAAAGAACCCTGAAAAACTACCATAAATCTCACTATTAGGATAAACAAAACCTTTTTTCTTACAAAATACCGAAATATCTTCTATAGTTAATGCCATATTGAATTGAAAACTAGAACCATATATAAATATTATCCTTTGTTCAAGTTGATATTCAGTTCACACTTTAAATAATAGATAAGATTCCCCTAT
>CAZSRD010000017.1:0-25341 GCA_964609455.1 uncultured Methanosarcinales archaeon | reverse complement strand
CATCCAACATCTTAGTGATATCCAACAAAACATTCTTCCAAGCAGGCAGCAAAGCTCTCCATTCTTGGTCTTTTGGCAAATCCCACAACTCAGCATCTTCTTCATAGCTCCAGAAGTTGACATAAGCGTCCCTTACAGACAATCTTCCAGAATTAATCTCATCTGCAAATGATTCTGCTGTTAGCTCTTCATTAAAGGGAACGAACTCTCTATGAAATCCACCTGCACCTAATGAAAAGATTCCAGTTTCGGTGATTTGTTCGAGAGTTGGCATTTTAAGCAGCTAACCTCTTTACTGGTGGATTGTAGCCTTGGGGTTTAAGGCTTTCATGAATTTTTTTAACAGTATTGTGATATTCTATATATCTAGGGTCGTAATGTTTTATCAATACCTTTAATGATGAAAGGCGCCTTATTTTTCCTAAAGCTTTGACAACATCTAATTGCATGTGCTCCTCTCCCATCTTTTGTTCGAGAAGCGGAATAACTTCCTCATCCCCTGACTCAGCTAGGGTAGCCATTGCATAGAAATTTTTTTGGTTATTTGGATCTAGAGCATAATTTTTTAAAAATGCATTGGTCCTCTCTCCACCAATACAACCAAGAGATCTAATAGCTGAGAGTTTTTGCTTACTTCCCTCTCTTAAAATATATTGAATTAAGGCTGGAACTGAATTTTGATGTTTTATACACCCTAAAAAACTTGTTGCCGCACAAGAAAGAGACAAACCATAATGTTCTTCTTCAGATGAAAGTTGTTTAATTAAGACGTCCTCTAATCTTGGATTGTCAAGTAACCCTAATATTACTAAAGGCCAACCTGTATAATGCGGAGCTCTTAGGTATCCAGATAGAAATGATTCTGGATCTGGTGCATGAATACTCTCTAGAACAATGTGGAGGTATGTGTCACTTTTATTACACCTTAATTTTTGCATAGTCTTTAACGCCCTAATCATACATAAATAGCCGAATGAGTAAGCAACTGGATAACGGTCTATATTATGGGGATTTAAGATATAGTTTGCCAGAAAATCTAGTATCTCTTCCTCTCTTTTTTGATCAAGCGCAAATCGAGCGTATCTTCTTCCCCCGTGGTTTGGATTAGTAAGATAATCAACAAAGTCCTTTAGTAGTTTTCTGTATCCGCGATGGGGAAGTGAAACAGTAATGAAGTGTCCAAACCTGCTTGACAGATCCAATAATCTATTTACTACTTCTCTTATATTTTGATCATCAGCTATTTGACTAAGAGCTTCTGCAGCCAAAAATGACTGGACTCTTTTTGGATTAGCAAAATATTTATGTAAGGACTCTTCCCCTATATCTCCTCTTATCCTACATAAGGCATCTACAGTATAAGGTAATTCTTCTTTACCCTCCATTGTCATTAAGTCAGATAAACATTTGGCAGCTCTATCACCACCTATTGCCCCTAATGTAATTATTGCATAATGTCTTTCTATGGGATGTCCTGTATGGACAACTTTTTCCAAGAAGGATACTGATTGTTCTCCTCCAATTTCTGCTAAAGCCATGAAAGCTTTTCTTTTATCTTTATTAGGATCAGATAAGTAATCAATCCAGTAATTTATTGATACTTCGTTCTCGTATTGCCCTAGTGCTTTAAGAGCGGTGGGAGAACCAATTTTTTTAAGGGCTTCTTCAATATCCCAAGACAATTCCCAATCATATGAACCTTCATGTAGGGGTGAATATCTATGGTCATGTAAACGTTGTTTCAAGCTACTTACGGCATTATCGTCCCCTATGGATATCAGGATGGAAATTGCATCATTTAATTCAAATCCATATGAGCTATCTAACCCTTTTTCAAACCTAGACACTATCTCTTGAAATCTCTTTGATATTTGGGGATTGCCCCTAGGGATATTTTTTAGAATAAGGCATAGATCCTCATTGAAAGGGTCAAATCCAAAAGAACTTAATGATCGATATTCCTTCTCTTGGTTGTATGCAATATCAGCTAGTTCAAGTGCGGGACTTGGTTTTAAGAGGAGGAGTATGTAAGATAAGATATTTTTCCATGCAGGCAGCAAAGCCCTCCATTCTTGCTCTTTGGGCAACCCCCAAAGTTCAGCATCTTCTTCATAGCTCCAGAAATTTCTATATGCGTCTTGTACAGACAATCTTCCTGAATTAATTTCTTCTGCAAATGATTCTGCTGTTAGCTCTTCATCAAATGGAACGAACTCTCTATGGAATCCACTTGTACCTAATGAAAAGATTCCAGTTTCGGTGATTTGTTCGAGAGTTGGCATTTTAAGCAGCTAACCTCTTTACTGGTGGATTGTAGCCTTGGGGTTTGAGAGAATTGTGGGCAAGCATTGCAGCATTATATAGTGGGGCTATTCCAGGTGAACCATAGTTCCGTGGGATATGTTCCATTCCAAATAATATATGCCTTCTTGGATTAATTGCTCTTAATGCTTCATCATGCCAGCTGATAAGTTTACCCTCTTTTACAACTGTTTGTTCAATACTTCTTGACAATGAATTTGGAATCTCCCAACCTTTTTTTCTTGCTTCTACGCCTAATTGATTTAGCGCTTCTAATGCTGCAATGAATCCAAGTCCATCATATCCAGCACTTTCAAAATGATCAGGATTTCCCCGATTTACCTCTTCAAAATAATCCGCTATAACTTTTATTGCTTTTTCACCACCCATCTTTATAATTATATTTTGCCCATAATAGAAATATTGCCCATCAGTTCTGCATTTTTCCAGTACTATATCCAGTATGCCTGTTTTTGTCATTTTTTCCATGTTTGCTATGTTTTCCATTTCACCTAGGTGAGACATTACATAATGTGAATTAGGCATACCATTTTTTATATATGCAACTAATGCAAGGTATGATTCCTGCGTGGGAATATGTTTTAGGCCATTAGCAGCGTTACTTGTTCCTTCTTCAAGAAGTTTTATCAACAAAGGTTGTACTAGGCCCCTTTCCACCATCGTTGCAAGCTTCTCTGACCAATGGTAAATCCTGTTGTTTTCATCTATCCCATATGGTTTTATGAATGAAGCAAGTTTTAGAGTGAAGAAATGCAAAAGTTCTCTTTGTTCATGTTCACTAACCGGTTGCCTGTATATATCAAGAAAATCATCATATAGTTTCAGCACGACAGAATTATCTCTTCTTATATATCTTAAAACAGCTTCCCTTGCTCGATACCCCATTTCTTTACCTTCATCCATATTACCTTTAGCAATCTTTATCAAGCACCGTAGTGCCAGGAAATAGTATTTTGGATTTGATAGATAATCTCTTTCCAAGGTGGGTACCAATCTTGGATCATCTATTCCACATAAACCATACTCTCTTGAGCTATCTTTGGAGTCATCTGTGAAGAATTTTTTTATTCTTGTTTCCAACTCTTCCAATTCTGGTTTAGCTGCTGCATTTTGAGAAATATCTGCTTTTCCTTTATCCATCGTCTGCTTACGGAATGAATCGATATCTTTTATGTGGCCATAAAATTCTACCAAAGAGTCTAGGTATGTCCTTGATTCGGGGGAGTCAATAAGTCTTAACATGTGACAGATAGCCCAACCGTATTTTTCTAAGGAAGCTGGAGAACTAATGATCCTTTCTTTTATCATTTGAACAAGATCATGGGGTGTTTTTGTTCCTTCTAAATGGGCGATCATATCTGAAGGATCTTTTCTGTTTATCCCAAAAAATTCTGCCTTCGAATATAAATGCCCTACGATATCTTTATTATATCCTACAGCAGAATAAACACCTTCCACTACCTGGTCTCTATCAACATTATTGATGGCAAATCCTGCGGCAGGTAAGCCGGATTCGATTTCAATTAATATTTTTTTAACAAGATCTACATTATGGACATCTCTTTTTGACTGAGATAATATAGCAGTTGCTATGGCTAGATTATGGACAAATGGATTATAATCTTGTGCATTTGAGTAACTTGGTCCAAAAAAACGCTGTACCTCCTTAACTGCAAAATAAGGTTTTACTATTTCTTCTAGAAATTTATTTAGATTGTCTTCACTCAATAGATGACTCATCGATACCAATATGGAATCCCAAGCTGGAAGTATTGCTCTTAAATCTTCATCTTCGAAACGTTCTAACCCCCACAATTCTTTATCCTCTACATAACTCCAGAAATTAATGTAAGCGTCCCTAACACTTAATCTCCCTAAATTAATCTCATTTGCAAATAGCTCTACTGTTATTTCCTCATCAAATGGGACAAACTCCCTATGGAATCCACTTGTACCTAATGAAAAGATTCCAGTTTCAGCAATTTGTTCTAGAGTTGGCATTTTAGGCAGCTAACCTCTTTACTGGTGGATTGTAGCCTTGGGGTTTGATTACTTGATGAATATTTTTTGCGGACCAGTTTCTATATCTATTAAGATTTATGTTATAGCTCAATAACCAATCTCTAGTAACACCACCAGTAATAGCCTCAACAATTTTAGCTTCAAATCCCCAGTCTATACCGTCAAATTTGTCGCCCTTTTTCCATTTTGAGTAAACAGTGTCTTCCAACATTTCAAATAACTTTGGAAGGTTTTTTGAGGTTATACAACCACGTAGTACCTCTAGCATTTCCCCAATGTCCGTGTTATACTCTGCTGTTTTAGTTAATTCAAGCACCCTATCGTCGGATATTCTTCCTATATTTTTTAGTTGTTCCAATATTACATACTGCAAACCATCAGCCCTTCCTTCCTCTTCCTGTGGCCATTGTAATGGAGCTCTATCTACTTGATATTTTTTTACAAGTTTAAACATTAGCTCTATTGACTCAGGGTCATAAGTTTTGGCAAGTATTTTTACGGCTTGGCAGCACGCATTATAATCATTATCTCTTTCTAGGATGCTGAATAGTAGCCTATGAATATCTTGTTGAATGTAAACATTTTCACACGCTCTAACTGCGAACTCGCTAACTAGGGGGTGACCGTGAGTGCATAACTCCATCAGTTTTGGTTTAAATCGATCAAAGTCGAATTTAGCTAAGAAAGGAATTGCGTGGCAAGCTACATACACCTGGTGGGATTGCTTTCTGCCCGGCGATAAATTATTCACAATATAGTGTAAAGTGCCTAAATTCTCTTTGTTAGGATTTTTTCCTAGCAGTTCAACTGCTTGTTCTCGGATTCTGTAATTTGGATCTTCTACAGCCATTTTTCTAACATAGTTGTTTGGTTGGAAATGTGCTTGGTTTAATAAGCGTAATGCCATAATTCGAACTGCAAAATCGTCGTGCTCTAAGGCCTTGGAAAGATAATCGATGTGTATTGCGCTATTTAAATCGTGAAGCTCACTCAACCAAAAGAAGTCATCGCTTCTAGGCAATAAGGGAATTGCTTCGAATACTTGTGGCAAAATAGATTCTTTATCTAGCTTAACTAGGCTGCAAACACATTTCTTTGCAAACTCTTGGTCTTCTTTCGAAATCTCTTTTTGCATGTAAAGTGAATGCAGGGCAGTCGTTATTGCAGGAATCGCCATTTTCTCTCCTGTATCCCCCAAAGATTCAGCTGCTTGGCATCTTTTATCAGGATCACTTAAATATTTAGCTAGAGTAGATGTGGCTACTTCGCCATTAGCGGTTGCTAGCGCTTTCATAGCTAATTCCCAATCTTGCCTACCAGAGTCAAGATATCTAATTACATCTATAGTAGCATCATGTGCCTTAGCAAGTTGGATCTCGATTAGAATTTCGTGCTCCAAAGTTTCATTTCCTCGCCTTAAGTCACTGTATACCATTTTTCGATCTTCTTCGTTGCCAATTTGTAGGAGTGCCTTAACTGTAAGGCTCGTTACATCTGGTAACTCATTATATATTTTGCGTAATTTCACATTAACTGGTTGCTGTTTTTTTTGTTCATAGAGATTTCTAATGTATTGCCTTGCTTTTTCTCCACCTATCTTACCTAAAGCCATTACGGCTAGTCTTTGCCCGGGATTGTTTGGGTCTGACAAGTATTCAAGTATAGGATCCACTGCTTTTTCATCGCCTATTTCACCTAAGGCGTATAATGCACTATAATATTTCCATTCAGATTTTTTTAAATTAGGCGCTTCATCTGTTTTCAAGTACTTAATAAGAAAATCTAATGCCTGTCTAACTTTTCCTAGTGCAATAATTTTAATAGCATCTTGTTTGAATTTACTTTTTGAATCTAACATACCGCACAAAAAGCCGTAAAATTTTGGCGAATTGAATAGATTGTCGAATGGGTGAACAAAGTCATCCCAAGTGTATAATGAACGGTAGAGTTTCTGAGATGCTGATTGATTAGTCATATCACCTCTGCCCACTATTCTAAGGGTAAGATAAGCGTCATCAAAGAAAGGATTATAATCTCCTTTTCGTAGTTTTTTTGCGGCCCTAATACAATTTTCACTTAGAACTGCTACCAATTCATTCTGGCTACTAGGTTTCGTCAACATATCAGCAACAGCTTCAACAATCCTCTCCCACTTTGGCAGCAACGCTCTCCATTCCCCATCTTTTGGCAGACCCCATAACTCAGCATCTTCTTCGTAACTCCAGAAATTAATGTAAGCATCCCTTACAGACAATCTTCCTGAATTAATTTCTTCTGCAAATGATTCTGCTGTTAGCTCTTCATCAAATGGAACGAACTCTCTATGGAATCCACTTGTACCTAATGAAAATATTCCGGTTTCAGCAATTTGTTCTAGTGTTGGCATTTTAAGCAGCTAACCTCTTTACTGGTGGATTGTAGCCTTGGGGTTTAAGGCTGTGTTGAACCAATCTAGTTGTTTCTGCAATCATTCCTGCGATGTTTAAACCGTATCTTCTCTTGATATCTTTTAGAATTTGATATTGCGTCATTTTAGCTAAACCATCTATAATTCTTGAGACTGAGAAATGCGCATCTTCATTAATAAAATCCAACAATCTTGTATCATAATGTCTTAGCTCTATAAGTGCTTCTGCAGCAGAAGCCCTCAATTCTATGTTTTCCGAGCTTAGTAACTCAGATAACAGGGCATCATAATGACCTATCTTTCCTAATGCTCTTATTGCATAAGGTTTTGATTCATCATCTGTTGTATTTATATATTCAATTAATGCTTGTGCAGCTCTTTCACTCCCGATTTCTCCTATTGCTTCTATTGCATAAAATCTCCAAGGGTTTTTAGGATTTGAAATATAGTCTATAAGCACATCCACAGCTTTTTCGCTTTCTGTTTTGGTTAATGCACCCATTAGGTGGCATCTTTCTGGATCCCCTGATGTTGAGATATACTCTATTATCGCATCTATTGCCATCTTAGTGCCTATACTAGCTAATGCTTTAGCAGCCCATCCTCTACCTACACTTTTTGGGTCAAATAAATATTTTATTAAAACCTCGGTGGCTCTTTCACCTTCAATAAGGAATAATGTTTCTACACCATAGTATCTATAATTATCTTCTGGATCAAAGATGTAATCAACAAGCCATTCTGTAGCTCTTTTACTCCTGATTTTTCCAAGGGCCTGAGCTAAAAATGATTTGCCTTTTGCTCTGCCAGAAGACATATATTTGATTAAAGATTCTTCTGTTTCTTTGCTTGCTGTCTTGAATAGTGCATCTTCAAATTTTTCTTTATCCCAATTTCTTGTATTAGAAAGATAATCATTTAAAGCAGTAATAGATTTCTCGCTTCCCATCCTTATTAGTGCTTCTGCACCTATTGTTATAATATAACCTTCTGCTTCATTTAAAAAATTAATCGATGCATCTTCTGCCTCTGCAACTTTCGCTTTACTTAATTCTTCAGCGACAGCACACCTTCCTTTACTCTCTGGGTTTGAGAGGTATTCAATCAGTGCTCCTATTGCTTTTTCTGTACCTATCTTTAACAAAGCTTGTGTAGCATATTCTGTTCCTAATGAGCAGCCTTTAGCTTCATGCAAATATTTGATAAGTGGTTCTGTGGCTTGGCCACTTCTTGTTTCTCCCAATGCGAGAGCAGCAGAAGGTGAGTAAACCCTTGGGTCGTACAAATGTCCAATAAGGAATTCTATAGCTTTTTGGCTCCCTATCCTACCTAAAGCATTAAAAATTTCGTCTACACGCCTATTAGTCACAACTAAAGCGTCAAATAATATTCTTTCAGCTCTCTCTCCCCCAATTAAACCAAGATATTCTGCTGCTCTTTCACTCACTTTTTTCCTTGGATCTAATAAATGTTTCCCTAGAACTTGCAAAGCCTCATTACTACCAATTTGATATAAACATGTCACGTAATTTTCTGCGTCTTCACCATATAAATGATGACCTAGGAACTTTAACTGCTTATAATCCTGGCTTCTAAATATTTTATCGATCATGTTATCTATCTCAGGATCTCTCTTATATTTTAATTTATCACTAAATAATTTTACTATCCTTTCAGTTCCATGAATCACTTTTCCAGAAGCATGGATAATTGGGGGAATAAGGGATAGATCATCAAAAAATGGATTATATCTTTCTGGGTGTATTTTTATATAATCAAAATAACCTTCACAAACAATATCGACTAATTCCTGTGCTTTATCATCATCTAAAATAGAAGCCATATGCAACAAAACAGGCTTCCAATCCGGCAGCAAAGCTCTCCATTCCCCATCTTTTGGCAAATCCCACAACTCAGCATCCTCTTCATAGCTCCAGAAGTTGACATAAGCATCCCTTACAGACAATCTCCCTGAATTAATTTCTTCTGCAAATGATTCTGCTGTTAGCTCTTCATCAAATGGAACGAACTCTCTATGGAATCCACTTGTACCTAATGAAAAGATTCCAGTTTCGGTGATTTGTTCGAGAGTTGGCATTTTTCATCTTGCCAAATGGATGTTGCTTGCCCTTAATCCTTGTTGGTATTCTCCATCTATGATGAATCTATCCTGCCTTTTGCCTTGCCTCATTAACATTTCTGTTTGCAGATTCCATCGGTCATCTAATATCAGTTGGGCTTCTTTAGAAGAAACAAATGACTGATCTGTGACTGTCATGTATGTGCCTATTAATCTAATGCTAGGCATACATGTTTCTAAATAGTTCTTTTTTGATGTCTCATACTCGGCCACAGTCGTTCCTTTTGATATTGAAGGATTCCTTTCTAAACCGTGTCGCCAAACATACAGTTCAATACCGTCATGGATTACCTTTTGCGGAGTTGTTTCTCCGGAAAGATCCATTTTGGATGATGGCTCGTTGTACAGGTTCGTCAATATGGATACCATCAACCAGTTTTGGTTAATTTCATCACTTTGTTTCATTAAAAATTTCTTAAATTCTGCTCTTTTAGTCTCATCTTTAATTCTTGATTCTAAGTACTGATCAAGTTTTTTGACAATTGCCTTCGGATCAATATTTATCGTTCTGTAACCTGAATTCCTATCTTCATATCTCTCAAATCCACCAACTCTTGAAGTAACTATAACTTTATGGCCCAAAGCGCTTATTTTCTTGGCAAAGCCATCTACTACTTTTCTGTAACTTTCGCTGCGTAATTCATCATAGCCGTCTAGAACAAATACAAATTTATATCCCTCTTGTATGTACTCTTTTAGCCACCTATCGGGTAGTGTCATAACCTTATCACCAAGTAATCCTTCCATTATAGATGTTCTTTTTTCTGTATCGGGTTGTTCATCAGCAATATCTTCGACTTTTCTAAGCCTTAATAGTACTGGAATATATTTTCCATCTTTGTTTAAACCAGTATATTCTCCACTTTTATCTGAGGAAGGCATTAACTTGGTACTAACATACAAGGAGAATGTTGTTTTACCTAAACCACAGTTGCCAAGCATTAATACTGGCTCATTCCCGCTTAAAAGCTCATCAATTGAAACGGGCCTTTCTTCATCCTTATTTTCCCTTGTATTTCTTGTAAGTGCGAAAAATTCTGCTTCAACTATCCCATTACCTTTCTTTATTTTGTCGTCATGTGATAGAGCACGGAAATTAGCAATCGATTTTGAACCTTCTACAATCTCTTGCAGAGGTTTAGGGTCATTTAGATAACCAATTCTTTCTCTTCCGTCGTTATCTGTGTATCTTCCGAACTTAACAATCAATTCTTTTCCCCTTACCTTTCTTTTTGGTTCATTCTCGAGTATAGCATCACTCCTTTTACCTGGGTTATCTAGATATCTGAAATATGTTTTGCTTACGTCAAAACATCCACTTGATGTTACTACTAATATTTTTCTACCCCCAGATACCCTGCTAATACTATCATAAAACTTAGACATTCTAGAAAGCAAATCTAGCCTATTTTCTCCTACATATTCACCTTTGTTATCCCTTATTGCGAATAGTACATCTTTTCTTTGAATTAAATCATTTACAAATCTTGTAACCTTATACCTAGTTAGATCTTCGTCAAATGGTTTCCCTAAAATCACATAAGCTACCCTTTGCTCAGCTAACATATTCTCAATAACTTGGTCTCTATTCTCTTCATTTACTACTTCGGGTCTTAATTCCATAGGGCCGTAGTATTGAGCTCTAAGTAGGGGGGTTGGTATAACTCTATTATCAATTGCTAATTTCATTAAATCTTGATATGCCCTAACATTGTAAAAATTTCCAGGTTTTACTATGACTTCGCCTTGCTTTACTGTGTTTCCATCTATTTCCTCATTAATCTGTACAGAAATTCTCTCCAACTCGGATATTACTCGTTCAGCAGGATTCATTAGAAGCAAAACATGTTGTATAGCCCTTGGCAAATCACTGCAAAATCTTAAGTAATACTGCTCTGGGTTAAATCCTGCTCTTTGTTCTTCTGCAAGTTTTTTTCCTTTCGGGTTTAACATAGAACCAGACCATCCTGTAAGCAACCCTAATTCATTGGTAAATGTTTGGCCATGAGATAACAAATGGTAAGTGCTATCTCCTTCTTTACTGTCAGGTAGAGGGCTCAATAACGCTTCTAACTGTCTTTGTGCACTTTCAAAAAAAGCCGGAAGTATAGAGCTAACATTTATATCCCCTTTTCTGGTAGGATATACATACACTGTACCCCCAAATAAAAAATTAATGTAGTCATCTACATCTAACCCGACCTGTCCAAAATTAGTTTTAACCATAGTTTTCACCTTTCAATTCATTATTTTCACTAAAAAAATCATGTAAGAATTCACTATTTTGGGTAATTTCAAAGAGCTTTTTCATTTATCATCATCTTCAGCTCAAATACCACCCCTTTTATAGACTGTTAACCCAAGTGAATATTTAAACCTTTCTATATTTTATTATCACTTAGTAACAACTATTTAACACGAAAAAAATAGTAAAAATTAAACCTTGCTCAAAAACAGTTCAAAGCTTTTTCCTTTGACCTTTTCCTTGCTTGTATTGGAAAACTTCTCTTTAGGAGCAGCTTCAGAAATAGTTAATGTCTTAGCTCCAACCTTCTCTATTATCTGCTCTTTGAATTTGTTCAGCTTAGATGCAAGATCATCATCCGCCTTTATAAAAAGATCAATCCTGTCTTTTTTCTCTAGTCCAGCATTTTTTCTCAGTGATTGGACTCTTCTCATTATCTCTCTCGAAAATCCTTCTGCCTCTAACTCAGGCGTAAGCTCTTTGTTAAGGTAGATAAAGCCATTCCTGAAATCTGTTTCCTGATATTTTTCAGGAACAGTCCTTTCAACAATCAAATGCTCTTTGACAACATTGACTTTAGCGCCATCAACATCTACTACAAACTTCTGCTCTTTCTGTATATGGCTTAATATTGACTCTGGGCTTTCTATTGATATTTTGGCAACTATCTTAGGCGCTAATTTGCCAAAGTCTGGACCAAGTTTAGCAAAATCTGCTTTTACTGTTTGTTTTATCCCTGGAAGTGTAGGCTGTATCTTTATGCTCTTGACATTTGTCTGCAGCATTATCATATCTTCCAGCTTTTCAACAGCCTCAATTGTATTATTATCCTTTGTTGTTATGATTATCTCTTTAAGCGGCCATCTTATTCCAAGCTGTATCTTCTCTCTTCCTGCAAGTATTGATTGGACTATGCTCTGGCTTAACTCAATGTTCTTCTCAAGACCTAAGTCTATATCTTTCCCTATATATTCTGGCCATTTATGAAGATGTATGCTTTCATCTTTAAGATTGAATACTTCTTTAAGGTTCAAGTACATCTTTTCTGTGATGAATGGCATTATCGGAGCAGCAAGCTTTAATGCTTCAAAAAGGACATAATACACAACAGATATAACTAATTCCTTATCTTCATCTGAACCTATGGATGACTTGTCCCTTGTTAGCTGTATGTATGTCCTGCTCAATTCCAGATAAAGCTTTTCAATCAGCCATGGAATTTCATTAATCCTGTACTGTTCAAAAAGCTCTGTAACCTTTTTTATAGTTGAATTAAGTTTTGAAATGATATATTTTTCCTCAATTCCAAATATTTTCTTATTTAGCTTCAATTTTTTAACATCAACCTTGGAGTTTTTTGCCAGATCAATCAAATATTTGTGAAGATTCCATAGAACAGTAAGATTCTTATGCTTAATTTTAGTGTCATCCTTATTATAGTTTATATCAAGGCCAGGATTTGCCCCCCCAATCATATAATACCTAAGAGTATCTGCACCAAATGTATCTATAACCTCATTAGGAGATATTATATTCCCTAAAGATTTTGACATCTTTCTTCCTTCTGAATCCTGGACAAAGCCATGCATATAGCATGCTTTGTAGCTGTGCTTTTCCATGCTCATCATAGAAGCTACTAAAAGAAGATTGAACCATCCTCTTATCTGGTCCTTTCCCTCTAAGATGAATTCAGGAGGCCATAATTTCTTGAATAACTCACTTTTTTGAGGATAATCTAAGCAAGTCCATGATGTTGTTCCTGCATCGATCCATACATCTAAAACATCAGGTATCCTTTTCTTGACTCCGCCGCATTTGCATTTTATCTTAACTTCATCTATGTAAGGCTTATGAAGATCAGCAGGAACTTTTCCAGCTAATTTTTTCAGCTCCTTTATCGAACCCACAACAACATAATCACCACATTTGTCGCATTTCCATATTGGCAATGGTGTTCCCCAATAAAGCTGCCTTGTTATTCCATTATCTCTTAGATTATCTAACCATGAATCAAACCATCTTGAGCCTGCCCAATCAGGTATCCATAAAACCTTTTTATTAAGTTCACGCATCTTTTCTTTTAAATCTTCGACCTTGAAGAACCATTGTTTTGTAGTCTTGAAAACAACAGGGCCATGGCATCTCCAGCAGTGGGCATATTCGTGCTCAACAGGCCTTACTGCTAGCAGAACTCCTTTTTTGTCTAATTCGTCTATGAATTTTTTATTATCACCTTTAGCATCCCATCCTGAAAACTTACCCATTGTATTGTCGTATTTTCCATTTTCATCTAATGTATTGAATGGAGGTATTCCATATTTATATCCTACTTCATAATCCTCTGGCCCACATCCAGGAGCAGAATGCACTAAGCCTGAACCAGAGCTTGTATCAACATACTCTTTAGATAATAAAACTGTATGTACTGCCTTGCTCTCTTTTTTCAACTTGCCATACCATTCTTTCAATTCTTCCTTGAATGGATGCTCATATTCAATTCCTTCTAGTTTTTCTCCATTTATTGTTTCCAAAACCTTAAATGTCTTATCAAGAGAACTTATGAATACATTAGCTAATTTTTTTGCAACAATCCACACTTCATTGTCTACTTTTGCCCTTACATAATCCTCTTCAGGGTTAACCATTATTCCAAGATTGTATGCTATTGTCCATGGAGTTGTTGTCCATATTATGAAGTATTCATCCTTCTTGCCCTTTATCTTGAATTTAAGGAATATAGAATCATCTTTAACGTTTTCATATTCTAACTCGTGTTTTGCCAAAGATGTTGAACATTTGGGGCACCAATGCATTACCTTTTCTCCTTCATACAATCTTTTATTTTCATGGGCTTTCTTTACAAGCCACCACCCTCCTTCCATGAATTCATTTGTTATTGATTGATAAGCATTTTCAAAATCCATCCATACCCCTAGTCTTATGAATTCCTCATTCATAAGCTTAAGGTTATCTTTACTTAACTTCTTACACTCTTCTGTAAACTTAGCTACTCCAAACTTTGGAATCTCATCTTTAACCTTCATGCCAAGCTTTTCCATTACTTTATGTGCAATAGGCAATCCGTGCATGTCATATCCTGCCCTGTCCCAAACATCAAGCCCTTTCATCCTTTTGTACCTAAGCACACAATCTTTTAGCGATTTGTTCCAGGCAGTCCCAAGATGAATATTACCAGAAGTATATGGGGGCCCATCTAAGAAATAATAGGATTTTTTTCCTTTGTTTTTCTTTTTGGCTTTTCCATATATCTTGTTTTTCTGCCAGAAACCAAGGATTTCCTTCTCTATTTCCAATGGCTTATAGTTTTCAATCATATAGTCAAAGAGAATGCTATTTGTTTATAAACTTTATCGTTCAATAAAAAAAGGTAAAGGTTTAGAAAAATGTTATTTCTAAAAGATTATTGTTTATTTTATTTCTTTTTCCCTGTAAATATTAAGAATCAATCTTGTTCTGGTGCTTTCAATCTCTGGTCCTTGCTGCAGCCTTTTAACAAAATCATCAAGCTGCCTCCTTGTATGGAATCTCGCTAAAATCTCAGCATCATAGTCTCCAGTCATGTCTATAACCAAAAAAACATTAGGGTCAGCTGATAATTTCTTTGCAACCTCGTAAAACCCGCCTTTCTTAATCTTCAAGCCAATTAAAACCTCTATTATGTAGCCCAATTTCTCATAATCAACCACAATCGTTTTCTTCTTTATCACCCTAAGCTTCTTCAATTTGTTTATCCTGTTATTTACTGTGCCTAAAGCTATTTTGCATTTAGAGGCAAGCTCCCTGTTCGTAATATCTGCATCAAAAAGAAGAAGATTTACGAGCTTTTTGTCAATATTATCTATCTCTTTGTTCATTTTACCCTATTAAAAAGGAGTTTAGATGAACTAATATATAAATTTTTTCATTTTTTTGATATTTTGTTCAGAAAAGTGATGAAAAGTTATTTAAAAAGCATAGTAACTATATACCTTAAAATGGATGTGCTAATCGAAACATTAACAAAAAAAGCAGAAGCAAACAGTAGAATAGGGGATCATTGGTTCAGAGAGCACAACATTAAAAGGGGATTAAGAAATGAGGATGGCACTGGTGTAAAGGCAATCCTTACTGAAATATCTGATGTGACAGGTTATGAAAGAGTAGATGGTGGGGTTGTACCTGTAGAAGGCAGATTAGTGTATAGGGGGATAGAGATTAATGACCTTGTCAATGGCTTCTTAAGTGAAGGAAGATATGGTTTTGAAGAAACTGCTTACCTTTTGATGTTTGGTGAAACTCCTAATCAAGCTGAATTAAGTGAATTTTCACAAGCATTAACAGATCAGAGAAAATTACCAGATGGTTTTGTCAATGGAATAATCCTAGCTTTTCCTGATAATGACATAATGAACAAGTTAATGACAACAGTAACGGTTTTAGGAAGGGAAGATTCAAGGGTGATGGACACATCAACAGGAAATGTTATAAGGCAATGTACAAGCCTTATTGCAAAATTTCCAACTATTGTTGCTTACGCATATCAAGCAAAGAAATCACAAGATGGTGGAAGTTTATTTATACATCCTCCAAATGGGTCAAAAAGCGCTGCAGAAAACTTCTTATACATGTTAAGAGAAGACAAGCAATATACTTCTCTAGAAGCCCAAGTGCTTGATATGATGTTAGTTTTACATGCAGATCATAGTGGAGGAAACAACTCAACCTTTACAAATCATGTCGTTACTTCAACACTAACAGACACCTATTCTGCTATGGTTGCAGCATTAGCATCTCTAAAAGGCCCATTACATGGCGGAGCAAGCATGAAAGTAATGGAAATGGTGGATGACTTAAAAGCACATATTACAGATTGGGAAAATGAGGGGCAGATCACAGATTACTTAACAAGGATATTAACAAAAGAAGCATTTGATCATGAAGGAAAAATTTGGGGCATGGGCCATGCTGTTTATACGCTATCAGACCCAAGAGCAGTTTTATTAAGAGGAAAATCAGAAGAGCTTGCTGCTGCAAAAGGAAGAAGCGAAGAGTTTAGATTATATGAAGCAGTAGCCAGGATAACAAAAGAAGTAATGTCCCGACAAAAAGGGAGAGAAGTAGCGATTGCTCCAAATGTAGATTATTATTCTGGATTTGTATATGGCTGTATGGGATTCCCAAGAGATATTTACACTTCATTGTTTGCAATGGCAAGAATCGCAGGATGGTCTGCTCACAGAATCGAAGAATTGATTAATGGAAAAAAAATCATAAGGCCTGCATCAGTATATGTTGGACCAAGAAATATAGGCTTTGTGCCTTTAGCAAAAAGGGTTTAATCAAACCCACTGCTCTTAAAAATCTCCTTATCCTTTGTAATGATCAACCCTTCAACACCATCTGAACTCTCTATCAACTCCATTCCCTCCTCTGGCCCTAAAACAAAAACAGAGGTTGCTAATGCATCACACTCCAAAGCAGTTGGTGCAATTATTGTAACAGAAATCAATTCAGTAGCGCTATAACCTGTTCTTGGATCAACTATATGGTGGAATTGTTTCTCATCATCAAAGAACCTTTCATAATCGCCAGAAGTACAAGCAGCTGTATTATTAATTTCAATAATAGTTATATAATCTTTCTTGTCTCTCGGATTCTCTAAAGCTATTTTCCAATTATCCTTTCCTTTATTTCCAATAGCCCTTAAATCTCCGCCAGCATTAACCAATGCATGCTTAATGCCGTTCTCTTCTAAAACCTTAATAGCCCTATCAATAATATAGCCTTTTGCTATTCCCCCTAATGTAATCTTAACTCCTGGTTTTGTAAATTCAACATGCCTGTTCTTAATATATATTTGCTCATAACCAACCAATTTTAAAGTATCTTTAACTTCATCATCTGTAGGCGCTCTTCCCAACTCACCAAAAGTATAAGTATACAAATCAAGAATAGGCTGTACAGTTATATCAAAAGCTCCCTGAGATAAATCACCATATTTCAAGGATTTCCCCAGGGCATATACCAATTCATCACTAGCATCATCTATCTCTCCATTTTCATTCAAGATATAAACTTCACTTTCATTCTTATAATTGCTCAAAAGATTATCCAGTCTTTCAATTTCCTTAAATGCAGCTTCAATTGCATCTTCATCCCCGCCATAAGTAGTTATTGTAACAAAAGTACCCATCAGTTCTTTTGTTTGCTCTTCTTTATTTAAAGAAGAAGTACAGCCTGTAATTAATAAAAGGGCTAATAACAGAATGATCATTTTTTTCATAAATAGGCAAAAGAATAACTTATATAAAAAGCTTTATATATAAAATTCAAAAACTCCTTCTGTATGGCATCATTCATAGGGGGGATACATCCAGTATATAATAAAATAACAAGAAAAAACAAGATAGAAGTAACTCCATTGCCAAAGAAAGTAATTCTGCCCTTGCAGCAGCATATAGGGGCTCCCTGCGAATCATTAGTTAAAGAAGGTGACTTGGTAAAAGTTGGCCAAAAGATTGCAGAATCAAAAGGATTTGTCTCTGCTCCAATACACGCTTCTGTTTCTGGAAAGGTTTTAGGAATAGCAAAATCCCCGCACCCAGTTTTAGGCGAGTGTAATTCTATCATCATTGAATCAACTGGAAAGATTGAATGGGATGAATCTGTAAAAAAAAGGGACAATATAGAAAACCTAACAAAAGATGAATTAAAGCAGATAATAAAAGAAGCAGGCATTGTTGGCTTAGGCGGAGCTGCTTTCCCAACACATGTTAAACTAAGCCCGCCGCAGGAAAAGAAAATTGACACTGTAATACTGAACGGAGCAGAATGCGAGCCATACCTGACATGTGACCATAGATTAATGCTTGAACAGCCTGAAAAGATAATAAAAGGTTTTGAAATAATAATTAAGATTTTAGAGCCAAAGCAATGCTACATTGGAATTGAAGACAACAAAGAAAATGCAATTGCTTTATTTGAAGAGAAACTGCAAGATTTGAATTTACAAGACAAAATAAAGGTTGTAAGATTAAAAACAGTATATCCTCAGGGTGCAGAAAAAAATCTGATTTACTCTATAATAAAAAGAAAAGTCCCAAATGCAGGCGGATTGCCAATGGATGTCGGCGTTGTAGTTCAGAATGTCGGAACAGCAAAAGCCATATATGATGCCATATACGATGGCAAACCATTAATTGAAAGGATTGTTACAGTAACCGGCGCTGTTAAAGAGCCAAAAAATCTTTTGGTAAGGCTAGGAACTCCTGTTAAAGACCTAATTGAGTTCTGCCAAGGATATGAAGGCTCAACAGGAAAAATAATCTCTGGCGGCCCGATGATGGGCATTGCACAGTATACAGATGAAATCCCAATAATTAAAGGCTCTTCTGGTGTCTTAGTCCAAAGAGAAGAAGTAATTAAAGAACAAGAAAGAGACTGTATAAGATGTGGAAGATGCATTGATGTCTGCCCTATGCAGTTAATGCCAACCATGATATCTCAATACGCCCAAAAGGATGATTTTGATAATGCAAACGAATACTTTGCATTAGATTGTTATGAATGCGGCTGCTGTTCATATGTCTGCCCAAGCAAAATCCCGTTAGTTCATTATATTAAATATGCTAAAGCAGAATTAATGAAGCGGAAGAAGAAATAAAATGGAAAAACTAACAATTTCAACAAATCCGCACATCAAAGACAAAGATAATGTAAACAAAATAATGTGGTTTGTCGTATTAGCTTTACTGCCAGCAGCAATAGCAGGAATATATTTCTTCAAGACAAAAGCATTGCTTACTATAATAGTGTCTGTAATATCTGCTGTTTTAACAGAATTACTGATTCAAAAGCTCACTAAAAAAGAGATTACAATCAAGGATGGCTCAGCAGTACTTACTGGATTATTGCTAGCCTTGGTTCTCTCCCCTTTAGTTCCTTGGTGGACTACTATGTTAGGAGCAATATTTGCAATTGCTATTGGAAAGATGGCATTTGGAGGCTTAGGACATAATATTTTTAATCCAGCATTAGCAGGAAGAGCTTTTTTAGTTGCTTCATGGCCTGCTTTGATGACAACATGGTTATTGGTAGATGGAACTACAGGAGCAACACCATTAGGTCTGCTAAAACTGGAAGGCATCAAAACAGCCTACAACCCATTGTTAATCGGAAGCATCGGTGGCTGTATCGGAGAAACATCAGCTATCGCTTTATTGATCGGAGCAGCATTCTTATTTTATAAGAAAATAATAACCTGGGAAATCCCTGCAACTTATATTGGAACTGTATTTATCTTTGCTTTAATCTTTAGACAAGACCCAATCTTCCATATTCTAGCTGGAGGCTTATTAATCGGAGCATTCTTTATGGCAACTGATTATGTAACTTCGCCATTAACAAGGAATGGAAAGTTGATTTTCGGATTTGGCTGTGGTTTTTTAACAATAATCTTAAGATTATTTTCAGGCTATCCGGAAGGAGTTATGTTTTCAATCTTATTGATGAATGCAGCTACTCCTTTAATTGACCGTTATACAAAACTAAAGCCTTTTGGTTATAGAAAACCAGCTAAAGAGGTAAAAGAATGAATGACATGCTAAAGATGGGCATAATATTGATGGTAGTTACATTGATAGCTTCATTAGCATTAGCCCTCACAAATCATTATACTGCTCCACAAATAGACTTACAGGAAAAATTAGCAATTAAAGAATCATTAAACAAAGTTATTGAAGCAGATTCATTTGAAGGAGAATTAGGTGGTTATGAATATGAAGCCTATGATAAAGATGGTAATTGGATAGGAACAGTATTAAGATTCGAAGTACCTGGTTATTCATCAACAATTAACACTTTATTAGGCATTGGTCCGGGCAATAAAATTACAGGAATAGACATTATAAGCCAGCAAGAAACACCTGGCCTCGGTGCAAATATTGAAAAAGAATCATTTTTACAACAATTCATTGGAAAAACAAAAGACCAATTAAAACTAAAAAAAGATGGTGGAGAAATAGATGCAGTAACAGGAGCGACAATAAGCTCAAGAGCCATAACAAGGGCTGCAATAGCAATTACCACAGGGTATGACTTTGACGCATTTATAAATTTGTCAAAACAAAATGAAACAGATGTTATAACAAGCGATTCACCAGAATGGAACAATACAAATGAATCAAAAGAATAATTTTTGGGAATTAATTAAGGGGTTATTCAAGGAAAACCCCATATTTTGCCTAGTCTTAGGGCTATGCCCATTTTTAGCAGTATCTACCTCATTAGATAATGCAATTGGCATGGGGGCAGCAGCAACATTTGTTTTGGTTGCATCAAATGTTATTATTTCTTTAATAAGAAAAAAAGTGCCCAATAAAATAAGAATCCCTATCTTTATTGTTGTTATAGCATCATTCGTTACAATGGCAAGCCTATTTATGCAGGCTTACCTTCCGGCTTTAAACAAGGCATTGGGAATTTATGTTCCATTAATTGTAGTCAACTGCATAATATTAGGCAGAGCCGAAGCATTTGCATCAAAAAACAATACATTAAGCTCATTCTTAGATGGCTTAGGAATGGGCATTGGTTTTACTTTATCATTACTTTTAATCAGTTTAATCAGGGAATTCCTTGGAACAGGCTCACTAAAACTATTTGGAATTACTTTGATCAACATACCAATGCAGCCAGCAATGATATTTATCCTGCCAGCTGGTGCTCTACTTGTAATGGGATTGCTGCTTGCTTTGTTTGCCCATATAAGAAATAAGAAATATGAGGTTAAAGAATAATGGAAAACCTGTTAGCAATAATAATCGGAGCAATCTTTGTGAATAATTTCATACTGACAAGATTCTTAGGGCTGTGCCCTTTCTTCGGTGTTTCCAAAAAAACAAAACCAGCTGTTGGAATGGGTTTAGCAGTTATATTTGTTCTAACATTAGCTTCAATGGCAACATGGTTGGCTTATAACTTTATACTGGTTCCATTAAACATTCAATACCTTCAAATAATTGTTTTCATCCTAGTAATAGCAACATTAGTTCAGTTTGTAGAATTATTCCTAAAAAAAGCAAATCCAATATTATACAAAGCATTAGGGATTTATTTGCCATTAATTACAACAAACTGCGCAGTTTTAGGAGTTGCTTTACTTAATGTTCAAGAAGATTATTCATTCATTGCAGCTGTGGTATTCGGGTTAAGTGCAGGCGTTGGTTTCCTATTAGCCCTATTACTAATGTCAGGCATTAGAGAAAGATTAGAATTAAGCAAGCTTCCAAAAGCATTCGATGGCTTGCCAATAGCTTTCATTGTTGCTGCATTAATGTCAATGGCATTTTTAGCATTTTCAGGGATGATAAGATGAGAAGAGAAGACGAAGAAGAAGATATTGGTATAACTTTATTAGAGCAGCCAGAAGCTGCTGATGAAGATCTGGAAGGAATAACAGAAGACGACAGCCCTCAACCTGGAGAAATAGCAGATGAATCAGTATCATTTTACAGAAAACATTTAGCAAATATACCTCTTTTGACAAGAGAAGAAGAAATAGCCCTGGCAAAGAAAAAAGAATCAAGGATAAAAAGAATAGGTGAGGCAGCAAGGAACGAAATGACAACACGCAATCTTCCCTTGGTTATGAGTATAGCTAAACAATACCTAAACAGGGGATTAAGCTATTCAGACCTTATTGAAGAAGGAGTTAGTGGCCTCATGAGGGCAGTTGAAAAATACGATTACAGAAGAGGGCTTAAGTTAAGCACATATGCAACATGGTGGATAAAGCAGACAATAAGAAGAGCTACCAGGGACACAACACGGACAGTAAGAGTGCCGGCACATAGGGTTGATGAAGGTTATAAATTAAAGGAGATACGAAGAAAGATGCAAAGCAGAGGCAATAGAGAACCAACTGTTGAAGAAATTGCAAAAAAAGCAGGAATTAAGGTCAATGATGCAAAATTGGCATTGGATTCTACAAGCGTTACAACATTGTCGTTAGATTTTACTTTAGGGGATAGTGATGATGGCAGAAGCACTGTAGTAAATTTTATTGAAGACAAGAATGCCGGGAACCCTTTAGAGATGGCAGTAAGCCAGGATTTAAAGGATAGAATTATGGGGGTATTGGATACTCTCCCATATAGGGACAGAGAAATATTAAAGATGCGTTATGGCATTGGATATGCTTATGAGTTTACTCTGGAAGAGACAGCAAAAAGATTTAAAATAACCAGGGAAAGGGTACGGCAGATAGAAAATAAAGCAATAAACAAACTAAGGCATCCTGCAAAATCAGGGCCGTTAGAGATATTTGTTGAAGGCTTGCATAGAAAAAAAGAACAAATTAGAGGCGACCAGAAAGATTCACTTACTTTAACCGAATTAGCAGGGAGGTTAGGCCTGCCTTACAGCGCAAGAGTAGGCAGAGCCGTAATGAACCAATTCCTAAGGGATTACAGCCTGTATGACAAGACAGGTACAAGAGAAGAAGGAAAAGGCTACACCCTGCGCACCATACCCTTATCTGATTTATATACAAGGTTGCCTGCATTCAGAGAAGGCTTCTATACCATCCATGATGTAAGAAAAGAATTAAGCCAAAAGGTGCCTCTGAAGGTAGTCAACAGAATGTTACGTGATGACAGGATTGAATTTGAAGACGGAGTACATTATGTATGTTATGAACAAAAGGGCAGTAAAATGACTTATTTATTTAGTAAAGGGGGGATTAAACAAATAAGTACATACCTAATATTAAACCAGGTAATAAGGAACAAAGCTAAAACAGCATAAAAATGATAGCGCAATCAATAATAGTTTTAAGCGGACTAGGATTAGCATTTGGAGTTTTCCTAGCTTTTGCTTCAAAAAAATTTCATGTTGAGCATGATCCAAAGATAGATGAAGTCCTGAATGTTCTTCCTGGAGCAAATTGCGGCGCCTGTGGATATGCAGGTTGTCAGGCATATGCAGAAGCTGTTGTAATGAACAAGGACGTTCCTGTTGATTTATGCGTTCCTGGACAGAAAGCAGTTGCTGACAAGGTTGCTCAGATATTAGGAAGAACAGCATCAGAAAAGAAACTCCAGTTAGTTGCTCAATTAAAATGCAATGGCAGTAAAGAACTAACAACAAACAAATTCAACTATGATGGTATAAAAACATGCAAAGCAGCTGCATTAGTTCAAGGCGGGCCTAAATCATGTTCTTATGGCTGCATTGGTTTTGGTGATTGTGTAAAAGCATGTAAGTTTGATGCCCTTAAGATGGGACCTAACGGATTGCCAATAGTTGACAAAGAAAAATGCGTTGCCTGCGGTGCTTGTGTAAAAGCATGCCCTAAAGGATTATTTAAATTAGTCCCAAAAGACAAGCATGTTCATGTTTTATGCAGCTCAAAAGACAAAGCAGCTGTCGTTATAAAAGCATGTAAAGTTGGCTGCACTGGATGCAAACTATGCGAAAAAAACTGCCCTGCAGATGCAATCCATGTTAATGATAATTTAGCAGAAATTGATTACACTAAATGCACAGAATGCGGCAAATGTGTTGAAGTTTGTCCGCGCAAGATTATTGTTGACGAGAGAAAATCTACTGAAAATACGGCAGCAAAGAAAGCTTAGCATCTGTCGTAACATTCATATTCAATCTGATTAATCCTGCTTCATCTCCTGCAGTAGGTAAATGAGTTATATGCATCTCACAGCCTTCTAATTCTTTTAATTTATCCATAGCTTTCTTTGCAGTAGGATTCATAGTTGAGCTCATCGCTAATGCAATTAATGTCTCATCAACATTCAAGCAGGATGTTTTCTTGTTCAATAAATCCTTTTTCATATTGGTTATAGTTTTAATAACATCTATGCTTATTAAATCAGTCTTATCATCAATTTTTCCCAACTCTTTTATAGCATTCAATATTGCAGCAGATTCTGCATGTAATAAAGGGGAATTTTTTCCAGTTATTATCTTTCCATTTTTCAATTCTATAGCAGCACCACAATATATATCCTTAAATCCTTTTCCTTTCTCTGCTTCTTTTGCAGCTTTTCTTGCCTCTTTTACAACATTTCTATCTTCAGGCTTTACTTTCACTTCTTTCATTATCTCTTCCATCCTATCTAGTGTTTCTTGTGGTTCAATGCCTTCTATTTTCTCTCTTAAATATCTAAAATACCTTCTTATGATTTCTTGTTTAGCTGCTTCCCTGCATAGTTTATCATCAACTATTCCAGCTTTAGCCATATTAGCCCCCATATCAGTTGGAGAGCTATATCCAAATGGCTTTTTTTCTCCTGTAATCTTGCTCATAAGTTTCTCTAATATATTGAAATTTTCAATATCCCTGTTATAATTTACAGCTGTAACTCCATATGCTTTTTTATGAAATGGATCAATCATATTAACATCCAACAAATCAGCTGTTGCAGCTTCATACGCAACATTAATAGGATGCTTTAACTCTAAATTCCAGATTGGAAATGTTTCAAACTTTGCAAACCCTGTTTTAATTCCTTTTTTTCTTTCGTGATAAATTTGAGATAAACAAAAGGCCATTTTTCCAGAATTACCCCCAACTCCTGTAACAATTATTAGTTTCTTTTTTGTTTCTGCATAAGGCTGCTCATCATAACCTGCTAAAACTTTGTTAATATCATTAGGGTATCCTTCAACCTCCTTATGGACATAAACCTTCATCCCAAAATTCTCTAATTTTTTCTTGAACTTAATTGCAGAGTGTTCGCCGTTATGCCTTGTAATAATAACAGAATTAACCTTTAAGCCAAAATCCCTTATGTCACTAATATCCTTTAATGTTTGGTTATCATATGTTAGACCATAATCTCTTCTTACTCTGCCCCTCTCTATATCCTTTGCACTAATACAATATATTATTTCTATGTCTCCTAATTTTTTTAATAGCTCTATCTTTGCTGTTGGCTTATAGCCTGGTAGAACTCTTGCTGCATGCAAATCATAACATAGCTTGCCTCCAAACTCAAAATAAAGCCTTTCAAACTTGCTAACCCTTTCTAGAATTTTCTTGGTTTGTTCTTTCAAATATTTGTTTGTGTCAAAACCAACCCCTTGCATTCTGTTAAAAATAAAAGTAATCCTATTTAAACTTTGCTAATCGCAGGTGCCGTAGAAATCCCTAATCAAGAATAAAAAAGATTTTCTATATGCATTGTA
>CAZSRD010000016.1:0-27531 GCA_964609455.1 uncultured Methanosarcinales archaeon | reverse complement strand
TGGTTGTTAATCAAAAATGCAGGATAAGAATTAATTCCTAATTCTTCAGTTATCTTTGTGTCTTCTGTTACAACTTTTTTTGTGAAGTTTATGCCTGAACCAAACAGGGTTAAGAATTCTTCAATATTCTTGTCTACTTTTTCCTCGATATCGGCTGTTAAGAATATGTCTAATCTATTGCTGATTTTTTCCCTTTTGAAATAATAATTGGATCCAGATGCAGTATTGGTCATTATGTACTTGTCTCCTTTTTTAACTAGCGCCCTTTTGAAATCATCAAAGTTTATTGCTTTAGTAAGGTTTGAGTCAAAAATATATGCAGGTAATGAATCTATGCCCAATTTTTCAATAGATTGTTTTGCTTCAACTGTGATGTAATCAATATTTTTAATGTTGGTATTTGGGAATATCTCGTTTATAACCTGTTTCATCCTATCAGAATCACATAATTTACAATTTTTATCATTTATTACTGTAAGTTCTACCCTTATGTCTTCTTTAAATTCGCAAGCCGCTTCTTCTGTACCAGGACTTAGGCAAAAACCAACTTTTCCTTTTTGTTTGCAGTCAGAATTAGAGGAACATATCGGTATAAATTCTTCGGTTGGCTCTTCTATAGTTGTTTCTGAAGGTTTGTAACAAGAACGTATAGATAAAAACAATATTGCCACTATTACCATAATTGCTAGGGCATATACCCATTTTTTAGAAAATGTGATTTCTTCTTCAATTGATTCTTCTTTCTCTTTTACTTTCTCTATTTCAATTGGGGATTCTTTGGTTTCTTCTTTTTTTGGCTCTTCTGGCATTTCCTCTTCTTCAATCCCAATTATCTTAGTTGGTTTTTCTTTGAATTCCTTAATTTCTATATCTTCCTTCAATTCTTCTGTTTTCTCCGCTTCTGTTGGTTTTTCTATAGGTGGTTCTTCTGTTGGACCTTCTTCAATCTCTTTTAGTTTTCTCTCTATTCGCTCCTTTCCTTTTTCATACTCATCTTTGGAGATAACGTCTGCTTCTAAACTCTCCTTAAGGAATCTTAATTCTTGTTCTAATCTTTCTTTTTGTTCGTTATCCATTTTAACTTGTTAATAATTGGCCTATTAACCTTTTAAATTCTGCTTTTTCGTCTTCCAATATATCATATCCGTTTCCGATTCTTGCATATTTACAGCCGAATACAAAAGTAGGTACGGTACTTTTTGGATTGTATTTTTTGAATAAATCTACTTCCTCTTTTGGGATGCCTTCTTCTACATCTTCTGTTAGAGTATTATCTCCGGTATCTAGCTGCCAATGATATGCAACTACCTCATTAGAGTATTCTCTTGCTACCTTATCGAATGTTTCGCTTATCCATTGTGAATTTGGGTTTTTGGCAGTTGAGAATAGCCTTATGATAACTTTGCCATCCTTCTTGCAAATTTCGTCTTTGGTTTCTTTGAATGTTTCAACTCTTGCTGCAACTTTATCACCCTCTTTTATTATTTCTGCACCAGATTTAAGCTGGGAGATATAAAGCTCTATAGCGTTGTTTGAGAGATCGTTTGAGAGTGTCTGCCTTATTTGCTCTTTTGCCTCATCAAATGATATTGTATCTGCCCCTCTTCTTATTAAATGATAACCGAATTGTGTTTGTACTATAGGTGATACTTCATTGATTTTTAAGCCAAAAGCAGCATCTTCAAATTCCTTAACCATTTGGCCTTTTTGTATAAATCCTAAATCTCCCCCCATTATAGCTGAACCAGTATCAAGGGAGTTGGATTTAGCTAGTTCTGAGAAGTCTTCCCCATTTTTTATATCTTTAAGTATCTCCCCTGCTTCTTCTTCTGAAGCTACTAAGATGTGCTTGACTCTGATTTCACCTTCTTTTGCTTTAAAATCCTCTTCATTATTATTGTAATATCCCCTGATCTGGGATTCGCTTACGTCTACTTTAGAGAAAACGGTTTCATTAAGCAATTTGTTAATAATCAACTGTTCACTAATCTGTTTTTTTAACTGAGAAAGCTGCATATTTCTCTGTTTTAATAAGGTGTCAAATTCTTCCTCTGAAGGCAATTGTGCTTTAATTGCATCCAGTTCAGCCTCTATCTCCTCATCACTTACTACAACAGCTTTTTTCTCTGCCTCTTGAAGCAATAATTTTACTGAGATTATCTGATCTAGGAAATCCTCTTTGGTTATAAAAAGCTTATATTGGTCTGGTAGTTGAGAGTATTTTTGTTCCAGCTCTTGGTTTGTAATCTTTTCTCCATTCACTATTGCTGCTGCTTTTTCTGGTATTAATGTCCTAGAAGCAAAATATAAAACTACGGCCAAAATGGCTAGCAGGACAACTACAGCAGAAATTTTCTTTATCGTGCTCTTTTTTATTTTTCTTGATTTTTTCCTTTTAATGTCTTTCTTTTCTTCTTGATTTTTTTCTGGCATCGTAAACACCTCAGATAGTTGGCTATATTTAAAAGTAATCTATCAGAACCCCTTTTATTGCATAGAATAAACCCCCTTATTTAAAACTTGCGAAAATTGCATTTTTAAGCTCAAAAACCCCTTGAATTTTGCATGAAAAGACTTCACCACCCATTAGTTTCGATAAACATTTATATTAGTTCCCAGGTATTTTGTTATTAATGTATGATATTATAATCGGAAGAAGTGAAAAGGATAGAGAGAAGTATGGCACAGAGGGCACTATCTTTCTTGGTAAGCACTATGTCAAGATGGGCCAGACAACTTCTTTATCTAATAAGATCTATATGGATGTAACCAGGAGCCATGTTGTTTTTGTTTGCGGTAAGCGTGGAAGCGGTAAGTCCTATACAATGGGGGTTATAGCAGAGGGAGTTAGTGATTTGCCAGAGGAAGTTAAACAGAATTTGGCTGTAGTCATGCTTGATACTATGGGGATATACTGGACAATGAAATATGCTAATGATAAAGAATCTGAGTTATTGAAGGAATGGGGGTTAGAGGGCAGGAAGCTCGATATTAAGGTATACACTCCTGCTGGTTATTTTAAGAAATATAAAGAAGAGGGCGTTCCTACTGATGCTCCTTTCTCCATAAAGCCTTCTGAATTAGATGCTGCTGATTGGTGCATGACTTTTGATATAAACATAAACAGTGTAGAGGGTGTTTTGATTGAGAGGGTAATTAACGATTTAAAGGAAATAGGAGATTTTGCTATTGAAGATGTTGTTACAGCTATTCAGAAGGATGATAGAAGCAAACAAGAAACGAAGGATGCTGTTGAAAATAGGTTTTTGGCTACGGAGAATTGGGGGTTATTTAGCAAAGAAGGAACTCCAATGAATGATTTAGTTAAAGGTGGCCAAGTAACTGTGTTAGATGTTGGCTGTTATGCAACAATTCCCGGCACACAAGGCTTGAGAGCTTTGGTCATTGGATTAATATCTGAGAAATTGTTTGTGCAAAGGATGATTGCCAGAAAGAATGAAGAGCTGCAGTCGATAAAGGAAACAACACATTTTATGGGCGGGAAAGCTGAAATAAAACAGAAAGAGCCTTTAGTATGGCTTGTTGTAGATGAGGCACATGAGTTTTTGCCTAATGAAGGTTCTACTGTTGCTACACATCCACTAATTATTATACTTCGTGAAGGCAGGCAGCCTGGAATTTCTTTGATATTAGCTTCGCAGCAGCCAGGAAAGATACACACTGATGTTATGACCCAATCAGATATTGTAATTGCACATAGGCTTACTGCTAAGGTGGATATTCAGGCTTTAGGTATGTTGATGCAGAGTTATATGAGCCAGAGTTTGGACAAACAATTAAATGTTTTGCCTAGGTTAAAGGGTTCTGCAATAGTATTTGATGATACAAACGAAAGAATGTATTCTATGAGGGTAAGACCAAGGTTTACATGGCATGGGGGGGATGCGCCTACTGCTATGCATAAGGTTAAGAAAGTGTTTGATTTTTAGAGTTCTATTTGAGGTTATTGAAAACCCAACAACAACACATGGTTCAAACACGGACTTACTTTATAAGTCCTACGCCAAAAAGAAAAATGCGGACTTCGTAACGCATTTTTCCTCTTCAGGCGTGTTTTCACCTATGTTGTTGGGTTTTCTAGAAAGATATATAAACTTTAATTGATTACTTTATGCTGGAGGTGGTGTTTAAATGGCATTTTCTAAGTCGTTTCCGAGAACTATAGAAGGAAGTGCGTATCCTAAATGGGAGGAAGTATTCTTGAGTGAAGATGAAGAAAGAGAAATGGGAGATAATGCTCGCAGAGAGAACATTGAGATAATGAAGGAATGCATTGATGATGCAAAAGCATGCATTGAAGAGAAAGGATTTAAGGGATTTAAAGAAGATATTTTGAAAGTAGCTGTGCCTTTATTCGAGAAAAGAGCTTCCCATAGTGTATACTGGAAAGAAAGTAAATGTAAAGAGAAGTTTGATGCTCTCAATAAATAATTTATTTTTTCTTTTTTGGTTTTTTGTCTAATTCGGGCAATACTGGGGCATAAGTCATAGATATTACTGAAGCTATGAACATTGCTGTAAAAAAGAGCATAAATGTAAACCCCCATGTTTTGTTGTTTAATTGCTTGTAGATGTATAGTGCAGAAATGATAAATCCAACAATGGCTGTGGCCATGAAAGACGCCTTTAATGGAACAACTCTTGATAACATACAAATCACCTCTTTTTATTTTATTGTTTTAATTCTATTTAAATGTTATGAAATTAAGCTTGTTGATGTTTTTCCTTGCTTTTCCTATGTCTTTTTCTAATTGGCTCATGAATTTTTCCATTAGTTTGCAGCAGTTTTGTTTGTCTTCTCCGCATAATAGTTTTCCTGCTTTACAATCGTCGTGTACTTTTTGTAATTCTTTGTCGTCTTCTATTAAGTGTTGTTTGTAAAGCTCGAAAATAATGCAACTTTCTGGTTCTCCGCCTAGTTTTTTCTGTTCTTCTACTGTGTTTCTCCCCCCAGTTTTAGCTCTCATTATTTTTTTAGTTACTTTTTTTGGGTCTTCTGGAAGATCGATGCACGACTCTGGCTTTGATTTTGACATTTTTAGGTTTCCATCTAAGCTAGGGGTGAATTTATGGTATAAGCCTGCTGGCAAGAAGAATTTCTTCTCTTTCATCCTTCTGACTGTGTCTCTTGTAAGCCTTATATGGGGGTCTTGATCTACGCCCGCAGGAACTACGCCCGGCATCGGCTCTTTTACTTGAGGATATAGTATATCTCCAATCTGGGTTAGAGCTGATAGAATTCTTGCTGGGTCTGCTTGACCATAGACTGCCCTAAATTCATTTAGTGTTATTTTGTTTGAAGCTTCATATGCAAGCTTGATTACGTCTTTGTTTTCTGATTGAAAATAGAAAATTGTTTTTTTAGGGTCAATGCCTAGAGCAATGTATGCTGGAATTTGGAATTCCATGGCATTCTTTTTTGCTTCTTCCAATGAAACCCCTCTTGCAGCTGCTGCTTCTAGGTCTGCTACAAGGCAAAATGTTTTTGCTCCGTGTTTTTGGAAGTAGGCTATGTTTTCTAAGACCATCTTTGTTCCAAAGTGGACTTTTTTGGCAGTAGGCATAATGCCCGAAAGAACATAGAAAGGCTTTTTTTCTTTCATTGCTTTTAGGACAATTTGCATGCCTCTTTCTGCGAAAACAACCCCTCTACGCATTATTCTGTTTGGTTCTGGATATTCTTTAGGGTTAAAAGTACCTAAACCGAAGTCTTTTATTATTTTTACATAATCTTCGACTAACTCTGAACCATATGGGTCTATAATTTTTGCCATAGACTAGAGAATTATGGTTTTAGTATATAAAAACTACGTTTTTATAATACTCCAGCAAAGCTGTAGATATATAAAAACTACGTTTTTATAATACTCAAACACAGTTTGAGATATATAAATGTTTAGGGTTAGTTTTTATTTCTTAAATAATCTTGAGAAAAAATCCTTTATTGCTTTTATTGGATTTCTTACCCAACAGGTGTTCTTTACACACCTTTCGCTCATACATTCATAGTTATTTGTGCATGGTTCATTTTTTGATTTTAAAGGTTTAAATGTTTTGTCTGTATCACAATAATTATCTTCAACATTATCCCCAATAGAAATACATAGATCATTAAGGATGCATCCTAATGTTTCATTATTAAAACATTTTTTTGGGTTATCAATACATGTATCGTATGTACAAGGATTATTGTCATTGCATTCTTCGTTAGTTAAGCATTCATCACAGTCTGTATCTAAGGTGAAAGTGCAATTATCTGGACAATAATTGTCCCCTGATAAACATTCGGTAATATTTGTATTGCTGCATTTTTTTGGCTGTCCACTACAAATATCTTTTGTTATTGTATTGTTGTCGTCGCATTCAGAGTCATCTGAACATTCAGCTAACCTTGCACAATCATTATCTTCTTCATTTTTGCATTTGGATGGACAACAACTATCACTATCTCTACACCATAAGATTAGTTTATGCTTGCACCATGGAGGATCCCCATCACAACTGTCTATTGTGCATGAATTGTTGTCATCACATTCTTTAAAAGATGAGCATGTACCGCAGTTAATACAAGAAAGACCGGCATTAAAACATATTTCAGCTTTGTTAACTGAGCCAGGCATTATAGTTAAGGGGGTTATTTCTGATGAATCAATTAAAGAATATTTCTCATTTTGTTCTATATCTGGTGTAGTCAAAGTATTAATTTTAAACTTGACATAAATAGTTCCTGAGTCGTTCTTTAAAGAAGATAAGCTTATGTTATAATCCTTGCCACCTATACTGTAGGCATAATACTTGCTTTGGTTGATTGTGTCTGTGATATCGCATGATGCATAAATAGAATTAGCCAAAATAATTGCAAATAAAAGTAAGATTGCTTTTTTCATATGAATTATTCTTTTGCGGCTTTCTTTAATTCGTCTATTGCTTTTTTCCTGTCTTTTTGTTTGAATATTGATGAGCCTGCTACAAATATATTGGCTCCTGCTTTTGCTGCCTGTTTAATTGTGTCTTTATTGATACCCCCATCAATCTCTATATCTAGATTTGGCCTGAGTTTTCTCAATTCTTTAACTTTTTTTAGAACTTCTGGCATGAATTCTTGACCTGCATAGCCTGGGTTGACGGACATTATAAGAACCATGTCAACGTCATCTAAATAAGGTTTGATTAAATCTAAGGGTGTTGGAGGATTAATTGAAATACCAACCCTAAGGCCTTTTGATTTTATTATATCTATGGCTTTTTTGATGTCTTTGCATGCTTCTGCGTGTATTGTTATGCTATCTGCTTCTGCTTCTATAAAATCAGGAATGAATTTGTCTTCTGGGTGAGTAACCATTAAATGTACGTCTAACATTAATTTTGTTTTAAGTTTCTTTATCTCTTCTGCCTGGAATGTAATTGGGGGAACGAATTTACCGTCCATTACATCAACATGGATTAAATCTGCATAGGGTTCAATTTCATTTACTTCTTCTTGTAGTTTAGACCTGTCTGCTGATAGAATGCTTGGCGCTATTTTGAGTTTCATTTTGTTGCGGCTTTTAATGATTTAACATAATTTTCTATCTTTTTTAACATTAATAGTTTGTTTTTTAAGTTATTTTGTATTAATTTTACAATAGCAGAGCCAACTATTGCTCCGTCTGCCCCTGCTTTGCAAATAGATTTAACATGTTCTGGTTTTGAAATTCCGAAACCTACACACAAAGGCAGTTTTGTTTGTTTTCTTACCCGCTTTACTAATTTTAAGGTGGATTCTTTCATATCTGCTCTTGCTCCTGTTACACCAAGTCTTGCTACAATATATACGAAGCCCTTGCATTTTTTTAAAATTAGTTTTAATCTTTTGTTGTCTGTCAAGGGGCTTACTATAAAGACAGTATCTATTTTGTGTTTTCTTGCTGCTTGCACTATTTCTGCTGATTCTTCTACTGGAACGTCTGCTGCTAATACTGAGGTTACACCAGCTAATTTGCAGTCATAAAAGAACTTATTGGTGCCTCTTTGGTAGATCAGGTTATAATAGACCAGCAGACCTATTGGCATATCTGTGAATTTTCTAACTTGTTTTATGAATTTGAAGCATTTTTCTGGGTTTACTCCTTTGTTTAATGCTCTTACATCAGCTGATTGTATTGTTGGGCCGTCTGCGATTGGATCGGAGAATGGAAAACCTAATTCAAGAATATCTGCTCCTGATTCTACGATTGTTTTAACTATCTTTAAGCTTGTGTTAAAGTCAGGATCGCCAATTACTACAAATGGGACTAATGCTTTTTCTTTTTTTCTTTTTAATTTTGAAAATGTTTTTTTGTAGCTCATTGGGACATTTTAATATTTTAGTTCTTTTGCAATAGTTTCCATATCTTTATCTCCCCTTCCTGAGAGGTTTATGATTATAATATCATCTTTTTTTAGTTTTTTTGCTAGTTTAACAACATGGGCAACTGCATGCGCTGATTCTAAAGCTGGTATAATTCCTTCTCTCTCGCTTAAGAGCTTTAATGCTTCAATTGTTTCTTTGTCTGTTGCAAATTCGTATTGCGCTCTTTTCAAATCTCTTAGGTTTGAGTGCTCTGGACCAACTGCGCTGTAGTCAAGACCTGCTGAGATTGAATGTGTGTTGTATATCTGGCCAAATTTGTCTTGTAAAACATAGGTCATTGTTCCGTGCAGGATTCCTACTCTTCCTAGTTTCTTATCTGCAAATCTTGCAGCGTGTTTTCCTGTTTTAATTCCTAGGCCACCAGCTTCTACACCTATCAGGTTAACAGATTTGTCTTTGAGGAAATCCCTAAATATTCCAATAGCGTTAGAACCCCCACCTACACATGCTACTATTGCTGTTGGCAGCTTTCCTTCTATTGCTAAAATTTGTTTTCTTGTTTCTTTTCCTATTATTGATTGGAAGTGAGCAACCATCTCTGGGTATGGGTGTGGGCCAAGTACAGATCCTAAGAGGTAGTGGGTTGTTTCAACATTAGCAGTCCAGTCTCTTAAAGCATCATTGATTGCATCTTTTAGGGTTTTTCCGCCTGTATTTACTGGGTTAACTTTAGCTCCTAATAATTTCATTCTAAAAACATTAAGCTTTTGCCTTTCGATATCAACAGTACCCATGTAAATCTCACATTCTAATCCTAGTTTTGCAGCTGCGGTAGCTGTTGCTACTCCATGCTGGCCTGCTCCTGTCTCTGCTATTACTCTTCTTTTACCTGTATATTTTGCCAATAAAGCCTGGCCTAATGCGTTATTTATTTTATGAGCACCAGTATGAGCTAGGTCTTCTCTTTTTAAGTAGATCTTACAGCCTAATTTTTTTGATAAGTTATTGCAGAATGTCAATGGTGTTGGCCTGCCAACATAATCTTTTAGTAATTCATTTAGCTCTTTATTGAATTTTTTATTATTCTTATATTTATTGAAAGCTTTTTCGAGTTCTTCGCAAGCCGGCATTAATGTTTCTGGAACATATATGCCGCCGTATTTGCCGAATCTTCCTTTTGACATCTTATCCTTTTGCCCCTTTTATGAATAATTCCAGTTTTTTATAATCTTTTTGAAAAACCTTTGGTTTTTCTAAACCGTTTGAAAACTTTGTTTTCAAAAGTTTTTTTGCTGGTTTAAGTTTTACGCCACTATTTGTGTCAACTGCATAGGGCTTTACTTTCCTTATTGCTTCTTTTACATTATCAGGATTTAATCCGCCAGCTAAGAATACTGGCTTTTTTACTGATTTAACTATTTTTCTGCTTATTTCCCAGTTGTGGGTTTTACCTGTGCCCCCTTTTCTTTTTCCTGAGCTTGTGTCTAAAAGTATAAAATCAATATATGGCTCGTATTTTTTTGCTTCAATTATTGAATTTTCATCAATTACTGAGATTGTTTTTGTTAATTTTAGTTTTGGGAGCGCTTCCCTTATTTTTCCGATTTCTTCAATGGTTATATCGTTGTGGAGTTGAATGATTGTCGGATTAATCTCTTCTGCTATTTTTATTATTGGTTCTGCTTTTTGCAAGTATGTTACAAAAACAGGTGTCACTTCTAATGGGAGCTTTTTTATTATCTCTTTTGCTTTTCTTCTTGTTATTGTGTCTTCTGAAAAACTTATTTCTACTAAAAATCCTAAGTAGTCGGCTCCTAAAATAGCTGCTTTTAGCGCATCTTCTTCGTTTGTTATCCCACATATCTTGACTTTAACCATTTTATTTCATTAGCTCGTTTATTTTTTTATTTATATCTTTTGATTTTAAAATCGAGGTTCCGATTAAAACAGCATTTGCTTTATTTTTTACTTTTCTTTGGAAATTCTTCGAATTTCCTAACACTTTAGAATCCTTTGGATTCAAAAGTTTTATTTCTTTATTTGTGTGGTAGCCAGATTCTGTTATAATAATCTTGTTTTTTGGTATTTTCTGTATTAATTTTAAGGTCGTGTTTAAGTCGGTCTTTAATGTGTCTAGGTTTCTGTTGTTTATGCCAATTATTTCCACATTATTTGGTAATTTTTCCAGTTCTTTTTCATTGTGGATTTCAACCAAGCAATCCATTTTGTATTTTTTTGCTGTTTCAATAAATCTTTTTATTTTTTGTTTTGTTAAGATTCTTGCTATTAACAAGATAGCATCTGCCCCATAAAATCGTGATTCATAGATTTGATATTCATCGATTATAAAGTCTTTTCTTAACAGGGGTTTTTTTGTTATTTTTCTTACATCTGCTAAACAGGTTGGACCCATAAAGAAGAATTTTCTGTCTGTTAACACTGAAATTGAGCTTACATTCTTGTTTTTTTGGTAAATTTTTGCTATGTTTTCAAGATTGAAATTTTTGTTGATTATTCCTTCTGATGGGGAACCTTTCTTGATTTCTGCTATAAGGCTGAATTTTTTGCTAATTGCTTTTTTGAAATTTCTGTTCGAACTCTTTAGATTAGGCTTTATTTTATCTAAAGGTAGTCTTTTGCCCCTTCTTTTCACTTCTTCTTTCTTTTTATTTATGATTTTGTCTAGTATCATTTTTCATAGCCCTCAGAATATTTAGAGGACCTTATTTATTAGTCCAATCTTTCAACTTATTAAGCTTTTCTAAAGCTTTGCCAGAATCAATAGAATTCTTTGCTATCTCTATGCCTTCTTTAATGCTCTTTGCCTTTCCTGCTGTGTAGATGGCTGCTCCTGCGTTTAATAAAACAACATCTCTTTTTGGCCCTTTTTCTTTTCCGCTTAGTATGCTCAATGTGATTTTAGCATTATCTTCTGGTGAGCCGCCCATAATCTCTTTTAATGGAGCAGGCTTAATGCCAAAGTCTGTTGGTTTTATTTCATAAGTTATTACATGGCCATCTTTGTATTCTGCTACCTTTGTTGGTGCTTCAAGAGTTATTTCATCTAAGCCATTTCCATGTATGACCAAAGCGTGTTTACAACCTAGTTTTCCTAAAACTTCTGCTAATGGCTCAACCAAGGATTCATCAAAAACGCCCATAAGCTCGTAAGGGGCTTCTGCTGGGTTGGTTAAAGGGCCTAAAATATTGAATATTGTTCTTACTGCTAATTCTTTTCTTGGACCAATTGCGTATTTCATTGCTGAATGGAAGTTTGGAGCAAACATATAGCCTATGCCTATTTCATCTATGCATTGTTCTACTTTTTTTGGCTCTAAATCTATGTTTATGCCTAAAGCTTTTAAGACGTCTGCTGAACCTGATTTGCTAGAAACTCCTTTGTTTCCGTGCTTTGCAACAGGAACACCTGCTCCTGCTGTAACAAATGCTGAAACTGTTGAAATATTAAATGTTCCAGACTTGTCTCCGCCTGTTCCAACAACATCTATCAGCTTATCATGGTCTTTGGGTTTTATCCTTGAAGCTTTTTCACGCATTACTTTTGCGCAAGCTGTTATCTCATCTATTGTTTCCCCTTTTAATCTTAAAGCAATTAAGAAACCAGCTATTTGCGCGTCTGTTGATTTGCCAGACATTATCTCATTCATTACTGATTCTGCTTCTTTCAGGGTTAAATCTTTTTTTTCGATTAGTTTAGAAATAGCTTCTTGGATCATTTTCCCAACTGGTTTATCAGATTTTCAATTATTAAACCCCCAACAGGAGTTAGAATTGATTCAGGATGGAATTGAACACCGATAATTGGAAATTCTTTGTGCCTTACTGCCATAACTATATCCCTATCAACAGTTCTTGCTGAGATTTCCAGACAATAAGGTATTTCATAACCTACAAGGCTATGGTATCTTCCAGCTTGGAATGGGTTCTCTATTCCTTTAAAGATTCCAAGATTATCGTGTGTTATTTTTGATGGCTTACCATGGACTGTCTCAACTGCTTTGTCTATTCTGCCACCAAAAAATTCTATAATTGCCTGGTGCCCTAAGCAAACACCAAAAATTGGTATTTTTTCATGATAATGTTCTATAATCTCTTTGGAGATTCCTGCTTGTTTTGGTGTTCCTGGACCCGGGGATATGACAATCAAACCTGGCTTGAATTTTTTTATTACTGAATCGATTATCTTCATGTCTGTGTTGTTCCTATATACTAAGACTTCACAGTTTCTTTTTTGGAATTCGTCTACTAAATTGTAGGTAAAAGAATCAAAGTTATCTATGAATAGGACTTTCACTTCAGACCACCTGCTAATTTGATTGCTTTTAGGCATGCTTTTGCTTTCTTTTCAGTTTCTGCAAATTCATTTTGGGGTATAGAGTCGTAAACAATGCCTGCTCCTGCCCTTATGTATGCTTTGTTGTTTTTTAAAAACATGCTTCTAATTACAATTGTTGTGTCCATATCACCATTTGGGGTAATGTAACCTACAGAACCGCCGTAAAAGCCACGTTTGTTTTTTTCGTGCTGCCTTATTAATTTCATTGCTTCTACTTTTGGCGCACCGGTTAATGTGCCCATATTCATTGTTGCTAAGTAAGCGTGTAAGGCGTCAAGATCTTTTTTGAGAATGCCCCTTACGTTTGATACTAAATGCTGAACATGAGAATATTTTTCAACTACAAAAGGCTCATTACAGTATCTGGTACCAGTTTTAGATATTTTTGCAACGTCGTTTCTTGCCAAATCTATCAGCATTGTGTGTTCTGCTAATTCTTTTTCGTCTATTTTAAGCTCTGTTTCATACCTAGAATCTAAATCTGGATCAATACTTTCGTTTATTATTCCGCGAGGTTTTGTTCCTGCTATTGGCCTAATTTCAACTGTTTTTTCCTCTTCTCCTTGAACACGCAAGGCCATTTCTGGGGAAGCGCCTAAAAGAATTCCATTTGTTTGGTGTATATAGAACATATAAGGAGAAGGGTTTAGTTCTCTAAGTTTCTGGTATATATCTAATGGTTCTGAGTTATAATCTGCGATTATTGTTCTAGAAGGTACAACCTGAAAAATATCGCCTTGTAAGATGTGGGTTTTCATTTTATTTACTATTTCCTGGTATTCTTCTTTTTTTGTGTCTGTTTCTAGCTCTTGTTTTTTAGCTTTGAATTTCTTTTGTTTAGGCAATTTTTTTGTTAATGCTTTTTCATAAGATTGAATTGTTTTTATGCAGTCTTTGAATATCTCATTTCGTTTATTGTCTGTAATTAATGCGTTTGATATAAGGTATGTCTTACCTTTTTTGTGATCTGTTAAGAATAGGTTATCTAAGAAATAAAGTTCATAATCTTCATTCCCCAGAGGGTCTTGTTCGTTTTTTGGCAGATCTTCGAATTGATCGATAAAATCGTAAGAAATTGAACCAAAAAGGCCGCAGTAAGGTATGAATGGTTTTTCTGTTGGCTTGAATTTGAAGCATATTGCCCTTATTATATCTATATGGGTTTTGAGTCTTAGCCTTTCTTCTTCTGAGACGCTTTTTCTTTTTGGCATTAGTTTTCCTTTCAATATGTCTTGTTTAAGGGTTAATTTATCGCAGAAACTAAGATCTTTCTTTAATAGTTTTAGGAACTTTTTTCCTAATTGGTTTAATGCTTTTATCTCAAAATCTTCTTTATTCCCTGTTAGTTTCAGACAAGGAGAAGCGCTTCCTAGGCTTAGTTCTCCGTATTTAGGCACTATATCTGCTGATTCCAACAATATAGAGTGTTTTTTCCTCCCATAATCTGAAATTTTGGCAAAAAACTCTATAGAATTTATGGGACCGTCTATTACCTTGTAAACAGGGATAATTTCTCCTAATTTCGCTTTTTTTATCTTTTCTAAGTATTGTTCCACTATAAACCACCCACTTTAATCATTTCGGGAAAGACTAGATTATATAAACTTTTTTCTTTAAGCTGGAGGGGTGAAAAGTGAATAAGGTTAAATAGAGCTTTAAATCTATTTTTTCTCTTTTTTAAGTCTTTTTTAACAGAAATAAGCTCACTTTGTGGCTTTTTAATTAAATAAAACTCTAATTGTTCTTTATCCTTGCCAGCGACAATCACTCTTCATTTTTTATTACAAATTGTCCAATATTGTTGGTGTATATAAGTATTTTGATTCAAAGAATTTTATATTTGTTTAGGGTGGATTATCTAAAAGGTGGTCTGTTGTAATTGGTGTACTGCCTAGGTTGAGAGTAATCTTGAGGTGGTTTTTCTGTAGGAAACCTTAATCTAATAAAAAACAACAAAACAAAGATGATTACAACTAAGGTAGATGAGAGGGTTAATAAAAGTTTTAGATTCTTTTTTGGGGAAAGTTTTTCACCAAAATTATCTGCTATGGCTGCTGATCTGAATTCTTCCTTGTTTATATCTTCAAGGGATTTGTTTATTTCATAACTAATTTCCTTCGCTTTATTAAGTTCTTCAAAATTCCACATAATCAGGGGGTCTTTATTTATTATTTTAGTAGGTTCTGCCTTGAATTTTATTTCATCTGTTGATTTAACAGCGCTCTTTGGAACTTCTTCATAAAGCTTGACATTTGTGAGCACAGCCGATGGAGTTAATTTTAATTTTACTTCTGTTTTCTTGCCTTTTGCAATAAAAGCTCTCTCTATTTTTAGATTTTCCTTTGTTTTTAGGATTTGGTCTAGATTTTCATTAACTATATTGTCTAATGTGATTGTATCAGTTGGAACTTCTCTTCTGTAATCATAAACCAATGGATTTATTTCCTGGGCAAATACAAAGCAACCTAATAAGAAAAGGACAAGAATATAACTAAATATTTTTATTTTCATTTTATACAATTGTTTTTAGTATTATATTATAACCTAAACCAGGTGTTAATTGATGGGTAATTCCCGTAAATTGGTTACATACTTGCCCATAATTTCCATCTCTCATAAAGTAAATTGTATCTATATAAATATTTTCATCATATCGAAACATGCAAGGATGTATTAGAAATGGAACATATCCCTCCGAACCTACAACGGGCCCAAAAACAACTTCAGGTGATAACTCTATTGGAGAAATAAAACTTATGCCATTCATGCCTTCATTTAACTCAATTTCAACATATTGAGGAAGCTTACCTGTAAGAGTAAATGTTCCTGGTTCATCCATCCAGACATAATAGGCTTTCTCGTGGTCAACCTCGGTGAAAGGGTACCTCGCAAGTATAAGATTGCTTTCCTCAATTGGAAACATTGTGTCAATAAACTCAGGAGGATATACATACTCAGTCTTCCAAGTATCACAAGTAGAAGCATCATTTGGATCTGCACAAATTGTATGGTATGTATTATATATTATATTTGTGTATTTTCCAGCGATAGAGGAAAATGCTGATTCTACCGAATAATCATCTAAAACTAAAGGAAATGAAACTAAATTCCAGCCAGGCACTAAATCAACACTTATTGTAAAGATTCTGTCAGGATCAAACTCAGATTCATAAATCAGTCTTGGGCCATTAATCAAAACACGGTTTCCTGTTCCTTCTAAAGTCAATGGGAGTTTTTTTCTTTCAATTGGCGCACATAAATATCCTTTACTCATATTAATATTCTCCAGACTGAATCTCCTCGCCAAGGGATGGTCAACAAATACATTCTTTTCATCGCCGCTCATCCACATATCACACAGGATAGGATCATATTCAGAATATGCCTCATTGCATATGTTTGCTGAACTTTTGTCCTCATACTCATTATCAAAGAAACATACCTTTTTTGCAGGAACAGTATACTCTTTTTTCTTTTCATCAAATGTTCCATACAGTGACTGTACATCTGATTTTATTTGTTTTTCAAATATCAGAAGCTCTGTTTGTTGTGCCCTTTGCCTTAAATCTGCTATTGCTTTATACCCATAAATTAAGATCATTGCAAATACAAAAATGGCTATTAAAAATACAAACATTTGTTGGGATATTTGGGTTTTTTTGTTCATTTTAGGCCTGGTGGAATAGGTGTAAGCATGCTTTCATCTATGCCTTCTTTTAATACAGGAGCATATATAACAGTAGGAGCTTTTGCATTATTATGTTCAAAATATGCAAGGATTGACCATCCTCCTACTTGAACTGCTTTTGCCTTGACATTGAGGGTTATTTTTTGGTTTTTAGCAACAAAAGAGGTAGATTCCCTCTTGCTGGAAACAAACTGGTACCCTTGAGGAAGTTCTACCGCAACCTTAACACTGCCCTGATAATCTCCAGAATCGTAGACGACAAATATATCAATCTCTTCTTCTAACATAGGTTTTTTAGAGATAGTTATAGAAATATTCTCATTAGTAGGTCTTGCGCAGTTAACCTTAATGCAGGTATCCTCTTCATTCCACTCTATTTTCTTGCAGGAAGTAATTAAGATTAATAAGAGCAGAAATAATAGTTTTTTTCTCATTTGTGTACCTTTTAATTGTAGAATATATAAAAATTGCGTATTTTCATTAACTTTATATATGAGTTTGATTTTAACTCGTGTATGAAACATACTTTGAAGGTTTCTTTAATTTTAGTTTTTCTTTTTTTTATAAGCCAGGTAGTTGGCTTATTGGTAACAAATGCTTATATAAATCATGAGGTAAGTGAAGAAACAGGGGAAGTTGTTTTTGAAAATCTACCATATAATATTGAAAGACCTCCTGTTGAGCAGGGTAGCTCGTTTGTGTTTATTATTATTGCAATTTTAATTGGAACTTTTTTTGTTTTGTTGCTGATTAAATTCAAGAGGACACTTTTATGGAAGATTTGGTTTTTTTTGGCTGTTTTTTTGACTTTGGCTATATCTTTTTCTGCTTTTATTAATACTTACATTGCTTTGGTGTTGAGTATTTTGCTAGCAGGGTATAAGATATTCAAACCAAATGTTATAATACATAACTTAACAGAGGTTTTTATTTACGGCGGGTTAGCTGCTATATTTGTACCTATAATGAATTTGTTTGCTGTATTTGTTCTTTTGGTTCTTATCTCTATTTATGATTTTATAGCTGTGTTTAAGATAAAACATATGGTGACAATGGCAAAGTTTCAGACAAAATCTAAAGTTTTTGCTGGATTGCTGCTGCCTTACAAAATGGAGGGGGGAGGTAAGAAGATTGGAAAGGGCGTTAAGGTAAAGAGGATGGTAAAAACAGCTATACTTGGAGGGGGGGATATTGGGTTTCCTTTGTTGTTTGCTGGTGTTGTAATGAAAGGGTTGATATTGGAGAATGGAGTTTTTATTGGCTTTTTGAAAACGCTTATAATCCCTGTAGTTGTAAGTATTGCTTTGTTTTTATTGTTTGTAAAAGGGAAGAAAGATAAGTTTTATCCTGCGATGCCTATTTTAAGTGCTGGTTGTTTTGTAGGGTATTTGATTGTATGGCTTATTGCTCTCCTTTAAGAATATCTTTCAAAGGCTTGTTGCTTTCCAGAATGTTTTCTTCTTTTTTTGTTTCAATAGCCTCATTTACATCCAATGGCTCTTCTGTTTGGCTTATCTGATTTAGGGTTTCCTGCTGCTCTTCTGTTGTTTCTTCTATTGCGTCTTCCTGAATTTCCTTTGCCCCATATTCGTTTTCCTCTTTTATCTCTGCTTTTTGTTCTGATGGTTTTATTTGAAGTGTCCTTTGACCCCTATCCACAGAGTAAGACAATGGATTTATGACCATTCCATCTTTTGCAGCAATTGTTTGAACGCCAGTTGCTTTTTGCACTTCTCTTATTAGATATAAAGGATCTCCTTTTACAATTTCTATTCCAAAGTGCTGAAGAATAGCTAATCTTGGCTTTACCTCTTTTATTATTTTAATTGCGTCTTCTATACATAGGTTGTTTTTCGCTTCTTCCTTGTTTACATAAGGAACGTTAAGGATTAAAATATTTGAATTCTTGTACTGTTCGATCAGTTCTGGAAAGTATTTAGTGTCTGCTGAGTAAGATAATGTAAAATAAGGTGTGAAGAATTTGAAGCCTATAGTGTTTTCTTCGGAATGTTTTGTTTTTAATGCCAGAACTTCTATCTCATTTATTCCCACCCTTTGGCCTGCTTCCAAAACTATGAAACGCTCAAGAAAGTCCCGGTAATATTGGTTTAGGGATGCTTTTTGCTTTTCATTATCATTAACTACTGCCTTGCTTGCTACTAGAACTCCGTTTTTGTCCATTCCTGAATAGGTCATTGCATCAATAACTGCATTTATGTCATTAGAGTGGTTTAAGTGTGAGTGAGACACAAGTAAAGCTGTGTTTGCCCTTAGGTTTATTCCTGCCTGGGCTGCATTTTTTAATGCATTTGGACCTGGATCTATATGAAACTGATTGTCATCAACCTGGATTATTATCCCTCCAGAAGAAAGGGTATTCTTGCCTATAACAAAAGAACCTTGTCCTGTGCCTAAAAATATAATTGAAGCTTGAATTTTAACCCCCTTAGCTTAGGTATTAAGCTAAGTTAATAAATTTTTCGTAATATTTTGATTTTTGGTTCGTTAACAGCAATATTTAAATACTAATACGGACATTGTCCTTATTATAGTGAGTAGAAAGAACAAAAAAGGGCTTTCTGATAGAGATATTCTTAGTAAGTATTCTAATGTTAAGATACCAATTTCCATCTTGAGGCATAAGAAATTAACAACTTATGAAGCTCTTATTGTCTATTTGAAGGATGATTCTGGTTTTAATTATCACAATATAGCTGTGCTGCTGGAAAGAGATGAACGTGATGTCCGTAAGGTGTACTTCAGGGCTAAGAATAAGATAAAAAATGTTTGAAAACAGTAAAATAAAGGAACGAGAAGGGTTTAACGTAGAAGAGAGATTACAGTATTATGGAGACTTGAAGCAAAGGGTAGAGAGAGACCTTGCTGAAATTGAAGACCACTATGAGCAGGGAGTTGTAAGCAAAAAGGAATATACTAAACATATCGATCAGAGAATAAATGGTAAAACTAGAAATGGGTGGATAAAATATTGTGATAAAGCGATAAAGAAATTAGATATTTTATTGTTGAGAGACGATAGTAGCAGATTAAAAGAGAGGGTAGAAGAGAGCAAGGACTTAAAGAGAGCTTTTGAAGAAGATCTAAGCAAAATTAGGGAGGATCTTAATAGGGGGCTTATTAGTGAAAAAGAATGTTATGCTTTCTTAAACGAGAAGATAGAGGGCAAGACAAGAGAAGAATGGATAAAGCATTGTGATGAGTTTGCAGATAAATCTGAGAGACTTTCATTAAAGCAAGGAAGTGAAAGAGAAAGATTAATCAGGTTAAAGGAGAAGGTAGGGGAAGCCAAAGAGTTAAAGAATAAAGTAGAGAGAGATTCTGAAGAGATTAGTAAGGAGTTTGTTAATGGAGTTATAAGCAAAGAAGAATACAATTCGCTCTTAAACTCTAAGATAAATGGGAAGACAAGGAAAGAGTGGGATAGATATTGTGATAAATTTATCAAAAAATCTTCAAAGAAGTTAGAAGGAAAAACATTGCAGTTGATTGATTATAGGGTTGTGATGGCCCTATTGTTTATTGCTATGCTGTTTGGTGTTGGTGTAATTGACAGGTATACTGGGTATGTTACAATAACAGAAGAATTTCTCTATAGTGATAGTTTATCTTTAAGTTTGAATTCAAGTTATAATTATACTTTTGATGTTAATGGTAATTTGAAATCTTTAAGATTGGATGGCAGCCTAAGCAAGGATGGTTATGCTAAAGCTTATTTAGAATTTGAGAATGAATCTTATTTAGTATTTGACAGTACCAGATTAAATCAAGGTATTTTAGATGTAACTGGATTAGTTGTAAAAGTTGAAGGTGGTGGGAGAAAAGATTTAAGAGGAGTATTTGAGTTTAAGATTTCATCTGATTGGAATGTTAGTTATGATAAATTATGCACTAAATGGGAAGTTAATTCAGAAATAGTTGAATGTTACGGTTCAGTTGATTGTTGTGCTCTGATTAATATGGGGGCTATTGGTAATTGGAACGACAGCTTCTATTTAAGTTATGGGAGGTATGATTCTGGGTTAAGCAATGTAGTTAAGGCTCAGATTATTTATGCTAATTATTCATTAGATATTGAAAACTTATATTCAGATATCAGGTATTCTGATGTTATTACTTTAGATGCTGACTTCTATGAAGAAAGGGTTGAGTTTAGTGATGTTTGCTTAGAAACCTGCTTGATAGATATGAATGCTACTTTGTATAAATTAAGATTTTTGGTTAATGGTAGTTTAGATGTTTATTCTATTAGGTATTCTGTTGAGAAGGAGATTAATGTTTCAAGGAATGCTCCTAAACTGGTTAAAGAATTTGACAATATTACAATTTACAAGGGCGATTACCTAAAAACCAACCTTTCTGAGTATTTCTATGATGAAGATGGCGACAAATTAACCTATTCTTCTTCTGAAGCAGATAACATAAGCACTATATTAACGTATAACCAAGCTATACTCTTGCCTGAATATAACTTTACAGGAAGAAGATATATATTCTTTACAGCTTATGATGGTTATTATAATGTAAGTTCTAATGTATTTAGTGTTAATGTAGTTGAGGAGCCATTAAGTGTTGATGAAGTTAATGTTACTATTGAGGAGCTTAAACCTTCAGTTGTTATTAACAAACCTGTAAAGTGGGTTAAATTAGTTAATGCTTCTGATTCTGTTGTTAATTTAAGTGTAAATATTTCATCTGATGCTTTAAATGTAAGTGTAAGAGATTCTAGAGGAATTATAAGTGAAGATAAGTTAAAGGTTAATGATAAAGGAATTGTGAAGAATGCTTCTACTTATAGAGCTGAGAAAAGAATTGAACAAATTGAGAAGATTGAAGATAAGTTACAAAGTGAGAAATTAGAGATAATAAGGGAAGATCCAACTGCACTGCAAGAGGTTTCTTCAATTAATAGAGAATTGTTAGGGTTACAGAATGAAAAGAATAAGTTAACTGGGTATGTAGTTGCTTCTTCTGGTAAAGGATTACTTACTAGATTTATTGAATGGTTGTTTAATGTTGAGTTAAGGTACGATGAGACTGCGTCTCATCTTGAATCCTCCCCACTAGCGCAGAAAAATGTGCGTGTCCCACCCCGAACTGAAGATGTAGCTGACAGAATAACTGGTCGTGTTGTTTACGATGTTGTTGATGTTAATGAGAGTGATGTAAGTTCAAATGTAACTTCTGTTATAATTGAAGATATTGTTGAAGATGTTGAAATTGAATACTATACAGAAGGTCCTATTAGTGAAGAGGAGAATATTTCTAATGGTAAGAGGATTGTTGTAAGTTCTGAGGTTCATTATGAGGATATATTGGCTTATACTTATGTTGATGATATTCATAGAGAAGGTATTAGCTTATATCATATTGTAAATGAGAGTAGAGAGTTAGTTTCAGTTAGTTATTATGATGAAAACGGCAATAGCTTAATTGATAGGATAGAGTGGATTGTTCCTCATCTAAGTTCAGTAACTTATGAATTGATTATAACAAATGTTTCGATAAGTACAGATTCTATAAGAGATAATATAACTCAAGAGAACAACTTCGCCCATATTTCATTGAATGATTCAAATATAATGCTGTATATGCCTTTTGATGTTGATATTCTAAAAAAGATAGAAGGGGGGATCGTAGGAAATGGATTAAAGTTTGACGGTTCTTATGATTATGCGGATATAGCTAGTATGAGTGAAACAGAAGGAATTGACACATTAACAATCTCTTTGTGGGTAAAACCAAACACAGTTGGAGCAGGAAATAATAATAAACAGATACTTTCAAAATGGGCTGCAGCAGATGATTCTTTTACTTTAGGCTATAAGAATGATAATACAGATACGATATGGTTTGTGATTGATACTGGGGGAGCAAAAACAGCTCTTGGGAGTGTTCCTGTAAATGATACAAGCAAATGGTATCATATTGTAGGACTTTATAATGGCACAGGAGTAGTAGTTTATATTGATGGAGTTGCAGGAACTCCAACAGCAGATACAGGAAATATAGATGCTTCAGCAGACAAGGTAAGAATTGGAGAATATTCTGGAACGCCTACAGCAACGACTTATAATGGAATTGTTGATGAGCTAATGGTATTTACAAGAGCCTTAAACTCAACTGAAATAAACAATATCTATGTGAATCAATTATCAGGACATCAGTATTTAGATATGGATAGAACAAATCTACTTGCAGAATATCATTTTGAAAATAATTTATTAGACACAAGTGGAAATGAAAAGAATGCAAAATATAATGGTATAGAAACTACTTATGATTTCACAGCAAACAATAATGATGGTGGAAATGTTAATACAATATACTGGAAAGAAGATGGGATAATCGGGAATGTTTATGATTTTGATGGAAGCGCTGATTATATCACAGTTCCAGATGGCGCTGAAGATGGAATGAGTGACTGGGATATGAGTTCTGGAAACTGGAGTGTTGGTTTTTGGGCTAAGTCAGACATAACAGATTATACTTCTAATGCTTATGTATTGAATGTTTATGATTATCAAAATAATTTAAGAGCTTGGGGCGTTATTATATCAGCTACCGATGATGAATGGCATTTTGTTATAGACAATGATGGTATAAGCACAGCAGTAGTGTGTGATTTAGATTCTGGAATTGATGTTGCAACTACATGGCAACATGTTGTAGGAGTTTTTGATGATACAAATGATGATTTAGATTTATATATAAATGGGGTAAATGTTGATGGTGCTTGTACTTACAATCCATTTTCAAGTGATGCTCCTTTATGGATAGGAAGCTTGGATGCAGGAAACAGCTTTAATGGATTAATTGATGAAGTAACTATATGGAAGAATAAAGTATTAACCCAGACAGATGTAGATAACTTATATGCTTCTAATTATTCAAAATATTATCCTGATGGAAACCAAACATTCTTATTACAGAACTTCACACAGGACGGAACTTTGAACAGGGTTAATGTAACAATAGAATCACAACAGCTTAATGGAAGCAGTTTGAATGGAACTTTGTGGGAAGCGAGTATTGGAAACAATACAGGATATAACTCAACTGATGAAGATTTGGTGGTGTATTGGCATTTGGATGCAGATGCTAATGATGCAAGTGGAAATGGGAATAATGGGGTTATTACAGGAGCTTTAAATACAAGCGGGAAGATTGCAAATGCTTATAGTTTTAATGGAACTTTAAGTATCCAGCATATATCAACAGCAAGTGTAAGTGCAACAGGATTAACTGAGTATTCTATGTCCTTATGGCTTAAAACAACGGCGACCAATACTCCAGTATTTTTTGATTGGGCAGACACAAGATTTTGTAGAATTGGAGGAGTTACTGCAGATAAAGTAAGTTGTACTGTTGATGGTGGCAGTGCTGGTTCGGCTACATCAACAACGAGTGTAAATAATGGAAATTGGTATCACCTGGTAATAACGAGCAATCAAACAGCTCAAAAATTATATGTTAATGGGGTTCAAGAAGGGACTGCAACAGAAACATTAGCAACAACATCGGGAATTATAAGTCTTGGGAGGTATATTGTCTTAAAAGATAATTATAATTATACTGGTTTAATTGATGAAGTTATGATATTTAACAGAACTTTAAACGCAACAGAAATAAAATCACTTTACATAACAGGAAGCATTGATTATGCAAATGATGGTGTAGGAATTGACTGGACAGAAAGCTCAAGCGGAGAGCAGGATATGTCAGGGAATAATGCAACATTCACAATACAAACAACATCTAATTATCTACTGCCTATAATTCATTACTATTCCAATATCTATAACTCTTATTCACCTATTTTGATGAATGATATAATTTTGGATATATGTGGGGTTGAGGAAGCAGACACAACACCTCCTTCCTTCTCAAACAACCAGACAAACGCCTCTTCAACAACTTATAATAGTTCTACAGTACAAATCAACATAACAATACAGGACAACTCAGGTATCAGTTTCTACAGATTAACTACGAATGACACAACAGACGGTTCATGGTTGAATCAAACAATACAATCTGCATCAGGAAATGTATCAGCAATCTTCAACTATACAATAGGTAACTTCTCATCTTTAGGAGGAACATTCGGCTGGAGAGTCTGGGCAAATGATACTGCTGGGAATGTTAATAGTACAGAAGAGAGGACGATAACAATATCAACAGAAGGAACTTTACTTATTCCAGATGAGAATAGTTCTGGAAATTACTCAATAGAAGGTTCTGTTGATGGTGCGCTTACCAATGGATCAAGCTATTCTACAGGCCAATTCATTAACTTTACACATCCTATATGGGGTAAGAGACTGCAGATGTATGCGTTGTTCTCAGAAGGAAATGTTAATTTAAGCGGATTAAGGATAAATTCAACTGCAACAAAGACTGTTATTGATGTGTCTTTAGTTACGGGTGTTTGGAGCAATCACACTATATTTGTACCTAACTCTAGTAATGAAGGTATTTTTGTCTGCCCTAATGCTACAAAATTAGAACATGTAAATGTAAGTTGTGTAAATAAGATAAGCTTTAGCATGGGAGAAGCAATAGCCGGAACGTGGAAGAACGGAGTTAAGGTAAGTGTTGAAGAGAATTATTACAAGATAGAGAACCTTACTGGATCTGGTGGGGGAGATGATGGAATGGCACCTAGGATTAACTTTACTGCTCCAACTCCTGCGAATGGAACTGTAACGACTAATACGTCTTTTATTGTTAATGTTTCTATTAATGAAAGTAATCTTGAAGAGGTTAAGTATGATTGGAATGGAACTAACTTTACCTATTATAACGATAGTTTGGTTCTTATGATGAATTTTGATAATGTTTCTGCATTAGGAGAACAGACTTCTGGTGTGAATAATAAGACGGTGGATGTTTCTAGATATGGGAATAATGGAACGATATATGGTGCTGTTTGGAATAGTACTGGAAAGTATGGCGGGGCGTTTGAGTTTGATGGTGATGATTATATTGATTTACAGCAGTCTGGTTATCTAATTTTAAACAACGAAAAGTTCACTGTTAATCTTTGGGTTAAGACTACTTCATCAGACGCTAATACAAAAGGAGGTGTTGCAGAATATAGCTTAAAAGAAGGTGGAGATGGTATTGATGACTGGATATTCCATCTTACAGTTTATAATGGAAAAGGATTTTATAGAGTATATGGGGATTATGAAGGGGAGCAAAAAAGTACCTCTGCTATGCAGAGCACAACCTCGATTAATGATAACAATTGGCATATGATTACGGGTGTAAAGTATGCAAATAATAACTGGGCACTTTATATGGATGGAATTAAAGAAGATGCTGATACCACAGCACTTACATTTAATTCCCCCGATACACACGAAGAAACATTAATTGGAGCATATTTTTATAGTACAGAAACAAGATATTTCAACGGCTCAATAGACGAAGTTAGGATATGGAATAGATCGCTTTCTGCTGTTGAGGTTTACCAGCAGTATATTGCTAATCTGAATAAGTATGATGTTGATAAGTGGTATCTTTATGTGAATCAATCTCTTAATGCTTCGGATGGGTTAGATGATGGAACTTATACTTACAGAGGATGCGCTAAGGATATTTTAGGCAATGAGAATTGCACTGAGATTAGGACTTTAACTATTGATGCAACAGCACCAACTGTCAATATAACATATCCAATAAATGGCTCAACCATAGCTTCAAATTCCATTGATGTTAATGGAACTGCAATAGATAATAGGAATACATCGTCTATGACATACTATTGGGTTATTAATGGAACTACAAATACAACAACTGTTGATAGCAATAGTACGTTTAATGCTTCGGATGGGTATTATAATCTAACATTATTTGTATTTGATGGGTTGCAGAATGGTTCTGATACTGTTTACTTTACTTTAGATACTGGGGATTATATTGGCCCCAATATTTCATTTACTGAACCTACTCCTTTGAATGGTAGTGCTCAGTCTGAGACTTATGTTACAATTAATGTTTCAATAAATGAGACTTCATTGAAAGAAGTTAAGTATAATTGGAATGGAACAAATTATACTTATTATAATGATTCATTGGTGTTGATGTTTAATTTTGATAATGTGAGTGTTTTGGGTGAGAATGATACAAACATTGTGGATTTAAGCGGATATGGATACAACCCAAATATGAGTGGAACTGTAACTGTGAATACCAGCGGTAAATATGGTTCTGCAAGACAACAAACATCTTCTGGGCAGTCAACAAATAAGATAAGAATTCCAAGCAATATGACAATTCCTGATGAAATGACTGTTTTAATGTGGATTAATCCATCTTCTTTCCCTGCAAATACCGATGCAGATAGACTTAGGGTTTTAATAGAGAGGGATTTGGGGGATACTAATGAAGGAGGCAATGGTTGTTATCAAAATGATTGGGTATTGAGATTAGGTAATAAATCGCTTACTACAGCATACCATACTGGGGGCAAAAGCGATTGTACATGGGAGATATTAGATTCAAATTATGATGCAAGTATGGCGCCCAATCAATGGGTACAAGTGGGGGCAATTTATGATGGCTCACAGAAAAGAATTGCAATTATATATAACGGACGAATTATAAATGACACTATTAGGGCAACTGCTCCTGGAGTTAATCTAAATTCAAGCATTGAGTTTAGATTATTTGAGACAGGTTCTTTATCATATCCTATGGCTTTCCAAGGAATGATTGATGAAGTAAAGATATGGAACACAACTCTTGCAGCAAATGAAATTTACCAGCAGTATATTGCTAATTTGAATAAGTATGATGTGGATAAATGGTTACTTTATGTTAATCAATCGTTAAATGCTTCGGATGGATTAGGGGATGGTAGTTATACTTACCAAGGATGTGCAGCTGATGATTTGGGTAATGAGAATTGCACTGAAGAAAGGACAATTGTTATTGATCTTACTGGAGTTAATATTAGCTTTATAGAAAATACTCCTGCTGATAATACAAGACAGACACAAAATTACTTTGAAGTTAATATTTCTATTAATGAGAGTAGTTTAGATGAAGTTAAGTATAATTGGAATGGAACTAATTATAGTTATTATAATGATAGTCTAGTGTTGA
>CAZSRD010000015.1:18157-30884 GCA_964609455.1 uncultured Methanosarcinales archaeon | reverse complement strand
TTTTTTTTAAGAAGAATGGGGGTTAGTTTTATTCTAAAATTCGGTAAAAAGCATCAAATATCGGTGTATCAGTTGTTATAACGTGAAACTTCATGCCTAACTTGTTGCATGTTTCTTGTATCTTGGCAGAATGGTCGCCTAACATTTTCTGATACTGCATCCTTAACCTTGGGCTTATGTGGGTGTTCATTTTAGAGCCTGTTTCAGAGTCTTTTAGCTTAAAATCTCCCTGCAGATTAAGGTCCTTTTCTAATGGGTCAAGAACCTGGATTATTTTTATTTCGTGGTCGCCTAGCATATACAGAGCTTCATTTATTTCTTCTGTGGGTATTAAGAAATCAGAGATTAATACAATCATTGCCCTGCTTCCAGCTAGCTTCTTATATTGTTTTATGGCATCTGCAAGTTTAGAGCGCCCTTTTGTTTTTATTGAGTTTAGATGATCAATCATTGCCATTAATTGGCCCATGCCTCTTTTGGACTGAAAAACAGATAATTCATCTGAAAAAGTTGAGAATTGAAATTTCTCGTTTTCTTTCATCGCAAGGTAAGCAAATCCTACACCAAGCATAGAAGCATAATCGAATTTAGTTATTGATTTGCCAAAATTCATAGATGCAGAATAATCAACTATGATGTGCACTGTAAGGTTGCGCTCTTCCTCATATGTTTTAACATAAAGGTCGTCTGTCCTTGCAAAAACCTTCCAGTCTATACTTCTGATATCATCACCAGGAGCATATATCCTATGCTCTTTGAAGATTAATCCTCTTCCCAATGCTAAACTTTTTCTAGGGCCTGTATAGTTAGAAGTGACTCTCTTTCTAACTACTAGGCTAAATTTACTTAACTGCCCTAAAAAACTTGTATCAATCATTTTACTTTTTTGATTAATTCAGCAATTGCATCATCAGTTGTCATTCCTTTTCTCTCTGCTTCAAAATTTAAAATAATCCTGTGCCTCAATATAGGGTAAGCCATTGTATTCATATCATCTGAGCTAACGTGGTTCCTTCCATTTACTAATGCTTTTGCTTTACATGCTAAGATTAGGCCTATAGATGCCCTAGGAGATGCGCCATATTGGATAATATCTTTTCTGGTCCTTGTCGCATTCACCAGGTCTACTGCCCTTTTTTTTACATCATTTGCAATAGGTATTTGTCTGGTTATCTGCTGCAAATGAATCAATTGCTGCTTATTTAGCATCTTCTTTAATTTTGGCTCTGTCAGAGGATTTGTGTATTTATCAACTATCTGCAGCTCCTCTTCTGGTGTGGGGTATGAAACTCTAATCTTCAGCAAGAACCTATCAGCCTGCGCTTCTGGCAATGGGTAAGTGCCTTCTTGTTCAATAGGATTCTGCGTTGCTAAAACAAAGAAAGGCAAATCCAGCTTATATGTTTCATTACCAACTGTCACTTGTTTTTCCTGCATTGCCTCTAATAAGGCAGATTGTGATTTTGGAGTTGCCCTGTTAATTTCATCTGCCAATACTATATTAGCAAATATTGGGCCTGGCTGGAATTTAAATTCCCTTTTGCCGCCGTGCTCATCAATTATTTGTGTTCCAGTTATGTCGCTGGGCATCAAGTCTGGCGTGTTTTGTATCCTGCTAAACCTTAAGTCAAGAACATCTGCAAGAGTTTTTACAGCTAAGGTTTTAGCCAACCCAGGATAACCTTCCAGCAGCGCATTAGCATCACAAAGTACAGCTATCATTATCTGCTCTAAAAGCTCGTTTTGGCCAACAATAACCTGCCCTACCTCTTTGAATACAGTATCAAACACAGTTTTGTAGTTTTTTACCATTTTATATCACCTTTTATTTTTTATTGTTTATAAAGTATTAAACCATGTTTAATACTTTACTAAACTAGAGAAAAGCGTTAGCTTTTCTTGTTAGCTTTTGCTTAGCTCTTCAAAATAATCTTTAACTAATTTTTGATTTTCTATGGTTATTCTCTCTTCATAGCCTGCCGACGAAGCTGCAAAGATTTCTTCAGGAAATGTCTCTTCAAAATCCCTTTCAGGCAGTTCGTACAGCTCAGTGCCTACGATTTCAACACTTGCCTGCTTAATTTTTATCTCTACTTCCTTATTTCCGATTTTAGCTATACTTTCATCCCCATATATATCTTCACCTTCACCGCCCTTTCCTGAAACTAATTCATCACCCAGTTCACTTCCTCCTGCGCCGGTTCCTTCTTTATAGATAAGATCTTTTATCCCCTCTAAAGTAAAATTAAGATCTCCGAAGTGAACATTATAGATTGATGAAAACAGGATAACAAGGCAGAGTATTACAGAACCTAACACTTTGTATGAAACCTTTTTAATTTTTACAAAAGATGAAACGCGCACATTTCTTAAATCTATTACCACTTCGCCTTCCAATTCATCAACAACTTCATTCTCTACGTTTACATTATCTGCAGCTGTTCTTAGTTTTTCGTATAGCGGCGCATATTTGTTTTCAACTATCTTGTATTTGTTTGTGTTTACATCTATGTATAACAAAAATGCCAAATAAGCCAAGGTTGGGAACAGAGCATACCATGGATTAAGGCTTAGAAGCATTAATACAAGATAAAAAGCCAGAAAGATTAAGACACTTGTAAGTATTATGTCAAATGCCAAAACCTCCTCTACAATAACATTAATTTCTTTTAATACTTTTCTAAAGTTTTTCATTTTTAGGTTGTACAGCTATCTTCGCAACTTTCTAAATCCGCCTTGCACGACTCATATTTACCTTCCCATTTGTCTGATTCTGCCTGTGCAGCAGCCAATAAACCGGTTGCTGTATCAAGCTGTGATCTTGTAGATGCTAACTGGCTCCTTGTTTGAGCCAGATTCTCGCTTAGCGTATCTCTTTCTACCTGTAAAACATCCCTTTCATCCTTCAATACATCATATTTCTCCCCCAACTCCTCCCTTCCCTGTTTTGTTGTGTTTAATTCTACGCTGGTCTGCAATAAAACTGCTTTTTTCTCCAGCAGATCTGTGGTAACTTGATTTAATTCAGCAAGCTTTGTGTTATATTCTTCGTTTATATTCCTAAATGAAACCTGGTAGTAAGCAGTAAAGCCTGCAAAACTTACTACTGTTGCAATTATTAAAATAAAAAACACAAAGTTTACATCTTTTTTCATAACAGCCATGTTCAACACCTCATATTTTCATAAGATTTGTATTTTCCCTTATTCTTCTAATTAAAATGTCTATTAAAAATAGCAGGATAGCTGCAATAACAAAGGGCCACCTATAGTTAATTGTTTCAATCTTAACCCTTTTTGACATACTTATTATTGTGTCTTTGATCTGCTCTACATCAGCAGGATTAAATACCTTGCCCCCTGAGATTACAACTAGTTCACCTAATTGGGGGTTTAATCCAACTTTCTCATATTCATCATTATAGCTTACTGCAACTGTTGCATCCAACAATTGGTAGAATCCCTCTTTTGACGGGCGAAATACTGCAGAGTACAATCCTGCATCTATTTTTGAAAATTCTAAGCCCTTTTCCTCTGGCTTTTCGTTAGAGATAACATTAACATCGGTTGTTTTCCCCAAGGTAGTGTCTTTTATCCTTACATCCAATTCATTATCTTTTGTAAAATCGCCAATTGCCCAGTTAACTGCTCGGGTAATTACCATTGAATTTTCTTTACTAAGCAACTGCCCGGCCCATTTGCTGCCGTCATCTGTTGATAAAGCAACTACTCTTCCTAGGCCGTAACGCCCGGATGTCATAATGGTCCTGTCGCAATCAGTTGCTAACAGTTTTCTTCCCCAAGATTGGGAAATAACAAGATTATAGCCGCCTACATTTGAGCTTAGGCTTATATCTCCTTGAGTAATCCAGTGTGAATTGTCCATTATAAGTATCCTGCCAGATGTTGCTTTTATACATTTTTGCTCTTCCTCATCCCCCATAAAAATTATTTTTAATTTTTCTGTTTCATCCGGCTCAAAATAAAATCCGTTTCCTTTTTCAGCCATCTTCTTTAGGAGGGGTGTATTGACAAATTGGCCTACACCAATAACATATAATTTAATCCCAAAAGAGTTCAGTGTGCTAATGCTTTGCATAATTCCGTATTCGTTTGTATCTATTCCATCAGACAAAAGCACAATATTCTTGCTGCCTTTTGCTTTTTCAAGGCCTTGTCTTGCTCTGTTTAAAGCAAGAGCAATGTTTGTTCCTGAATCTCCTTCTGGTGTTTTAAGCGTGCTTATTGTGCTTTCTAGGCCAGGGATCAGGCTTATTGGCTTTAGATTACAGTACAGTCCCTGGGGTATACAGTGGGGTATAGAGACAAAACCTACAAGAGATATTTCATCATCTAAATTCAGGCTTTGGATTATATTAGTTAGGAATGATTTTTCAAAATCCAGCACTGTTTCCTGGCTGTTTGGCCTGAAAGGATAATTAACAGTTCCTGACATATCAATAACAAAAGCAATATTATATTTTTCTTCTCTTTTTCTTTCTGCAACACCAACCTTAACAGGCAAAATGGTCTCAAAATATGAATTTTTATAATTGCCTTGATCAAATGAGTTATCTCCGCCAACAACAATAAGGCCATTTCCCTTTTCACTTATATAATCACTTAACAAATCAACCTTGGAATCACTGATCTTACTTATAGGAATATTGTTTAAAACAACAGCATCATAACCTGATAGTTGAGCGGGTATGCTCTCTTCTACTTTAACATCATATACTTTTTCCAATGCCTGCTGTAATGGGCCTGAAGCTCCTGTGATGTATAATATTTTTGGCCTTGGCAGGGATTTAACGGATTTGTAGTAGATGTTGTTCTGTTCAAAATAATCTTCATTTGGGAATAGGATTCTAGCAGTAATTTTGTGGTATCCTCTCTGGAATCTCCATGTGAATCTTCCGCTGCTATCTATAGGCACTTCAGCGCCATCAATAACCACTTCTATTTTGCTGTATTTTACATTGCCAATATTATTGACATTTACCTTAAATGTATTCTCGCTCTGCTCAATAACTTGAGAAGGGCCATCTATTGTTACAGAAACATCCTTTTTGAGAGGTGCTAGCTTCAAGGTGTGGATTGTGGTGTTTAGAATCGAGCTAAATAGGACTATATCACCTAAATCACGGCCATAATTGTTATAACCATCAGATATAACTAAGATGTGGTCATCTCCCTCTGCATTTTGCAGTATACCATCTCCTATTGCAGACCTTTCACCTGAAGCGATATACTTGAGGGTTGTTGGAAAATATTTTTCCAAGCCATCCTTTAATTTGGGGGCAATTGCACTATCAAAAATTTCAAAACTGCTTGAGTTATCAGCTAATATTGTAAGATATGGGCTGCCTTGTGTTGTTGTTTCTTTTAATTTGTATGGTGATGCAATCGCTATTAACAAAAGTAAGAATGCTAACGACCTTAGCAGGATAAATATTACCCTATCCATCCTATGTTCTTTTACAAATGCCTTTTTTTCTTCATCTTTTCTGAATCTTACAAATGTTATCCAAGTGAGTATTATAAGAACCAGGATTAGAGGTATAATTAGGTAAACATATAATGAATTTGCTAAGCAATAACCTTGCATACAGATTTTTTGATTTAGGAGGCTAATCATAGGTCACCTCTTCTTTTAATATAGAGGAATTCAAAGAATAATAGTAATGAAGCGGCTATTATCAAGGGAACTTCTAGATCGATATTGTCAACATCTTTGGCTTTCTCAGCAGAAAATTGGCTTAATTCTTTTTTAAGCTCTATATTCTCCCTGCTGATATCCGATTCCTTTTCATTTGCCAGGTTTACAGCAACTTTTCTATTATCGAATTCATAGATTCCGGACTCGTCTAAAAGGAGCTTGTTCGTTGTTATTTTTGCAGAAGGGGTATTTACTTCCTGTTCTTTTATCACTACTAATTTTCCGCTTTTGTAGTTATATTCTTGAATGTCCTCTGTTTTCATAAGGTAGTTGACCATATTATTCCAAAATACTGGATAAAAGGGATCAGAATAAAACGTACTGTACTTATCAATTATGCCATAATACAAGATTTCACCCAATCCTTTTTTCATATGAACTATTACAGGAGAATTGTCTACTTGGTTGCTAGCCAGGGTTATTGTATTATTTTTTCCAGCTGATTTTATGTATTTGCTTGATGAAGTAAAACAAGGCTCATCAGAGAAAGGATCCCTCGGGAATATGCTCCCTATAATATCAGCGCAAATTGTGGTTATCTTATCTTCCCTGCTATTTATTGTAATAGGTAAAAGATCTAATGGGTCAAGCTCTGCTAAGTCTTCCTGCGCTGCGATTACTAAAATCCCCCCTTTCTCTACATATTTTCTTAGATCTACAAAATCTGTCGGCACAAATAGTTTTTTTGATACATCATCAATAATTACAATATCATGATTTATGTTATAAGCATTAACTGTTGGCGGCTCTCGGATTTCTAATTCAACACCTATTGCATTTAAAGCGGATTTTATTTTACTATCCTGGGGGAAGTTGGTTATAAGCAGAACCTTCGCTTCCTTTTTTTCTGGAGAGCTTACATAAGCTAGATTATCGATTGACAAATCGTCGTTTACATCTATACTGATTTTACTAATGCCAGATGTTGTCTCAAAGATTATTTTTTCCTTAGAGTTTGCCAGCAGCTCCAGCTTTTTTTCGCTTATTTTTCTATTGTCTTTTGTTAATGCAGCTGTAAAAGTCTGGGCTTTATCCATGTAATTCTTGATTTCCACTGTTGTTTCATCTTTATTTATTATCAGGCCTACAATCCCTATATTATTTGCTTTGCTGGAAACGTCTATGAAATTTACAGTATTCCCTTTTGAGGTTAAACTTCTCTTTGCCATCAACAAGTCTGAGCCTTCTGTTGCAGCAAAATCACTCAACACATTAACAACCCCTTTTTTGCTGCCCAAAAGGTCACCAGCTAACAAAAGAGCGTCTCCTAAGTTTGTAGATGTTGATTTTGGAGTTAATTTAGTCAAGAGGTCCAATGCTTCTCCTGAACGCGCGTCCTCTAATATTATTACTGGCACACTTTCTGCTAAGATTATCGTATTTCTCATCCCTAAGCTGTCTTTTGCTTTGTTAACTGCTTTAGTAAATCTTGTTGTAATGCCGTCTTTTGCCTGCATGCTTGCGCTTACGTCAAGGACTATTATATTATTCCTTACCATTACAGTATGAGGTATTTCTAAAAATGGGGATGCTACGGAAATTGCTAAAAATAATATGATTAATAATTGTATTATGAAAAGTAAGTTTCTCAATAGTTTTTGCAGGAAGGATGCTTTTCTAAATTTGTTCTTTTCCTGCATAAGGAACATCAAAGAAGGAATAACCTTTTCAAAGCTTTTTGGCCTTATTAGGTAAATTAAGATAAATGGAACTATTGCTAATAAAGCATAAAGCCCAATCAAATTGTTAAATACCATTTTATTTTTTATTATTTGTTAGCTTAACGTCCAGGTCTTTTGGATTAACCAGCTCCTTAACAACTATTAATTTATCTCCTAATTCATACCAGTAAATATCAGAATCTACTTTTATGTCCAGATCCTGCCTTGCTTCATTCGGCAAAGTCACTTGCCCTTGTTTTGTTAACCTTGCCTTCCCTATAAATTTTGGTTCATTCATTATTAATTTTAATAATTTTATTACTTTTGTTAATATTAATAATAGAGATATTTAAAGGTTGCGGTTTTTACTACGTATTTCCACTACAAAAGTTTAAATAAAACAATACTCAATTAGACAATATGGAACATAAAGAGCACCATAGAAGAGAAATGCTGTTTTTAATCGGGTTTCTTTTATTATTCTTTATCATATTCCTAATAGCCTTATTAGCTAGCGTAAGGAGAGTAGCTATTTTTGGGCTTGGGTTGCCTTATATGGTTGAGGATTTGATAGTCCTTATTTTAGCGTTTGCAGCTATTATAAAAGTTCTGTGGCATATTGTTTTGCATTAAAACTAGGCAAAAATTTATAAACAATAACTAAATCTAATTGGTATTATGAGAATACTAGCATTACATTCAGACTTTATTGAATTTGAGGCTAAGAAGAAGGCTATAAAAGAGCCTGAGGAATTGAAGAATAAGGCGGAAAAGATAGGCGAAAGCCTGGTTGTTTTTACAGCTGTTGAGAAAAGGGATGAGAAAAATCCTGAGGGTTCTGCTAAGAATTTAGTTTTAAATATTAAAGATATTGCTTCACAAGTTAAAGAGAAGATTATTGTTCTTTACCCATATGTTCATTTGAGTAATGAACCAAGTGATCCTAAGACTGCTTTACAGGTTTTGGATAGTGCAGAGAAGGAATTGAAAAAAGAGTTTAAGGTTCATAGGTCTCCATTTGGATGGTATAAATCATTTAATATTAAGGTGAAGGGGCATCCTTTGGCTGAGCTTTCCAGGGAGTTTGGGCCTGAAGAGGTTAAAGAAGAAGCTGAGAGCGAAGCTGTAAAGAAAGAAAGAAAATTAACTTCATATTGGCATATTCTTGATAAAGATGGGAAATTGTATGATGTTGACAAATTTGATTACAAAGGGCATGATAAACTAAAGAAGTTTGCTTTTTATGAAAAGGAAAAATCAAGAGCTGTAAAACAAGAGCCAGCTCATGTTGCTTTGATGAAGAAATTAGAGTTAGTAGATTATGAGCCTGCTTCTGATGGCGGAAATTTGAGATATTATCCAAAAGGAAGATTGATGAAAAAGTTGATTGAAGAGTATGTAACAGACAGGGTTATTGAGTATGGTGGTGTTGAGGTTGAGACACCAATAATGTATGATATGGCTCATCCTGCTTTGTCAAAGTATTTAGCAAAATTTCCTGCAAGGCAATATCAGATTAAATCTGATAAGAGGAAGTTTTTTTTAAGATTTTCAGCTTGTTTTGGGCAGTTTTTAATGGCCCATGATGCAACTATTAGTTATAGGAATTTGCCTTTGAAATTGTATGAATTAACAAGATATTCTTTTAGGAGAGAGCAATCAGGGGAGTTAACTGGGTTGAGAAGATTGAGAGCGTTTACAATGCCTGATGTGCATGCAATAGTTGCTGATTTGAAGCAAGCAATGGATGAATACAAGATAAGATTTGATTTAAGCCTTGATGTTCTTGGGAAAATGGGTATTCAAAAAGATGATTTGGAAATGGCTTTAAGAACAACTAAGGATTTCTTTGAGAAAAATAAGGCATTTATCCTTGATTTGGTCAAGAAATTAGGCAAACCAATATTATTAGAGATGTGGGATGAGCGGATTTTCTATTTTATACTAAAATACGAGTTTAATTTTGTAGACACATTGGATAAAGCATCTGCATTAAGCACAGACCAAATAGATATTGAAAATGCAGAAAGGTATGATATGAAGTTTACAGATAAAGATGGAAAGTTGAAATATCCTTTAATATTGCATTGCTCTCCATCTGGCGCTATTGAAAGGGTTATGTATTCATTATTAGAGAAAGCTGCATTTGATATGAAAGTAGGCAACGTGCCTATGCTCCCGTTATGGTTAAATCCAACACAAGTAAGGGTAATTCCTGTTAGTGAGGAATTTAATGATTATGCTTTGAAGATTACAGATGATATTAGGAAAGAAAATGTTAGGGCAGATATGGATGATAGACAATTGCATGTTGGAAAGAAGATAAGGGAAGGGGAAACAAACTGGGTTTCCTATATTGTTGTAGTTGGTGAGAAAGAAAAAGCAAGCGGAAAGTTGGCAGTTAGGATTAGAGGTGTTAAAGAACAGAAAAACATGAAAACAGAGGAGCTTGTTAAGGAGATTAGAGATAAGACAAAAGGTATGCCATTTAAGCCATTAGCTTTGCCTAAGGAATTGAGCAAAAGACCTATTTTTGTTGGCTAGTTCAAATAGATTTATATATAACTTATTGATTTTCAGATAGTAAAAAGGGGTTCTGATATACCTGTTATAGGAAACAAAGCGAGGTAGGAGAATATGAATATGAAAAAAGAAACGTTCAGATGGATTGTGGTTATAGGAGCTTTGATAATACAGCTCTGCTTAGGGGCTATATATTCCTGGAGTGTTTTTGTAAATCCGCTTAAGGATACTTATGCATTTACAACAACACAGACACAAATTATATTTTCAGTTGCATTGGCAGCTTTTGCATTAGTTATGATATTTGCCGGAAGATGGCAGGATAAAGTTGGTCCTAAGAAGGTAGCTATTGTTGGCGGCATTTTATTAGGTTTAGGTTATATATTAGCTAGATTTGCTAATGGATCATTTTATGGATTAGTCCTAACAATTGGCCTGATTGGTGGAGCTGGTCTAGGATTGGGGTATGTGTGTCCTATTGCTGCTTGTGTAAAATGGTTCCCTGACAAAAGAGGACTTATTACTGGGTTAGCGGTTGCTGGCTTTGGTGCTGGAGCTTGGATTTTTGCTCAAGTAGCTAGCTCATTAATAGGATCAGTTGGGATACCTGCAACATTTATGACCTTAGGCATAATCTTCTTAATAGCAATAATTCCAAGTTCTTTCTTAATGATTAACCCTCCAGAAGGATGGGTTCCAAAAGGATTCAAGGTTGAGGCTAAGAAAGGAGCTAATCACTCAGGTAAAGATATATCATGGAAAGCTATGCTTAAAACAAAACAGTTTTGGTTCTTATGGTTGATGTATATGTTTGGAGCAGCTGCTGGATTGATGGTTATTGGTAATCTAAAACCATTTGGTGTTTATTCTGGTTTGACTGCTGCAATCGCTGGCTCTGCTGTTGGCATTCTGGCTTTGTTTAATGGAGCTGGAAGGATTACATGGGGCTTTGTTTCAGATAAGATGGGAAGGACAAAATCAATGGCTTTGATGTTCTTATTGCAGGGGATAATGATGATAGCTTTGATCAAGATGGGAGCAACTGCCTTATTATTAGGTATAGCTGCAGCATGGATAGGGTTTAATTTTGGAGGAAACTTTGCATTATTCCCTTCAACAACTGCTGATTTCTTTGGAACAAAGAACTTAGGAGTGAATTATGGTTTTGTATTTACCTCTTATGGTGTTGCTGGAATCGTAGGCCCAATACTTGGAGGGAAGGTATTTGACCTTACAGGAAGTTATCTGTATGCTTTCATACCAGCAGGTGTTGTTTGTTTGATTGCGGCTGGATTAGCTTTGATGACAAAGAAGCCGGAAGCTTAATTTTTTTATTTATTTTATATTTTCCTAAATCTTTTTAAATGGGACTAGTATTCTATACTAAATATGGTATTAGAAAAACTAGGAAATTCGCTGAAGAATACCTTAAGCAAGATAGCTAAATCTATGTTTGTAGATGAAAAACTGATCAATGAGCTGATTAAGGATATACAAAGGGCTTTATTGCAGGCGGATGTTAATGTTAAGCTTGTTTTTGAGCTAACAAACAAGATAAAAGAAAGGATTAAGAAAGAAGAGCCTGCTAAAGGATTAACGAAAAAAGAGCAATTGATTAATATTGTCTATGGGGAGTTGGTTAATTTTCTAGGGAAAGAAGCTTATAAAATAGAGATTAAGGAAAAACCATTCAAAATAATGCTTGTTGGATTGTTTGGTTCTGGAAAAACAACTACAGCTGGAAAATTGGCAAGGTTCTTTACAAAAAGAGGGAATAAAGTTGCCCTAGTTGGATTGGATGTCCATAGGCCTGCTGCGATGGAGCAGATTGAGCAGGTTGGAAAGAAGGCAAATGTTCCTGTTTACCTAAATAAGGTTGAGAAAGACCCGATAAAGATATGGAAACAATATGAGAGCGATTTTAAGAAATATGATATCATCATTGTTGATACAGCAGGAAGAGATGCTTTATCAAAAGACCTGATAAAAGAGATTGAAACAGTAAATAAGGAGATCAAAGCTAATGAGAGATTATTGGTAATCTCTGCTGATATTGGACAAGCTGCACAAAAACAAGCTCAGCAATTTCATGATTCTTGTAATATTACTGGTGTGATAGCTACAAAGATGGACGGCACAGCTAAAGCTGGCGGCGCTTTATCAGCATGTGCTGTTACGGAAGCTCCAATTAAGTTTATTGGTGTTGGTGAACAGATAGAAGATTTAGAATTATTCAATCCTCCTGGATTTGTAGGCAGATTGCTCGGCATGGGGGATCTAGAGGCTTTATTAGAGAAAGCTAAGGAAGCTATTTCAGAAGAGGAAGCAGAAGACTTAGGGAAAAGATTGCTTAAGGGGGATTTTACTTTAATTGATTTATATGAGCAGATGGAAGCAATGTCAAAGATGGGGCCATTATCGAAGGTTGTAGAGATGATTCCTGGCTTTGGGCAACTTAAGTTGCCAAAAGAGGCTCTACAAGTTCAGGAAGGAAAACTGAAACAATGGAAACATGCTATGAATTCTATGACAAAAGAGGAATTAGAAGATCCTGAGTTAATATCAGGCAATAGAATTGATAGGATAGCTAAAGGGGCTGGTGTAACGACGGGCGTTGTAAGAGACTTAATCAAGCAATATAGGCAGAGCAAGAAGATGATCAAGATGATGAAAGGCAAAGGAGATGTTAACAAGATAATGAAAAAGTTCCAGGGTAAGATGCCTAAGGGGTTTGGGATGTAGTCAGGTTTTCTTATATTTTCCCATAAGCACTGCTTCTTCAATCTTATGCTCTTCAACTTGTTGATAAAATTCTTCTTTGTTTT
>CAZSRD010000015.1:0-18057 GCA_964609455.1 uncultured Methanosarcinales archaeon | reverse complement strand
ACTGCTTCTTCAATCTTATGCTCTTCAACTTGTTGATAAAATTCTTCTTTGTTTTTTGCCTGGAGGCTATCTACGTCTAATGCATATAATTTAAAGAAATACCTATGTGTTCCTGAAGGCGGGCATGGCCCCCCATAATCCTGCTTTGCAAAATCATTTACAACTTGCTTTCCTGGAACACTATTTTGCGGAATTTCGTTTGTATTCGCAGGAATATCTTTTACTAACCAGTGTGTCCATGTTCCTGCTGGAGCGTCTGGGTCATCAACTATCAAAGCAAAGCTTTTTACGCCTTGCGGAGCGTCTTCCCATTGAAGATGGGGGTTAATATTTTCTCCCTGACAGGTAAATTTTGCTGGAATCATGCTTTTGTTTTGGAAATCTTTACTTGTTAATTTCATATTTTCACCTCCATTTTGAGTTGGCTGTACTGGTGTTGTTAATTCCTCGAGCCGTTTCTCATTAGAACAGCCAATAACTAATAAGGTAATAAATACCATAAAAAAAATATTCTTCATAGTGGGTGATTTAATATGTTTGGGTTAATAAATTTTTCTAACAATGCTCAACATAAGTATATGTCTTTCCGGCGTAATTCTTTAGAACTATCTTTTTGTCATCTCTATCTACTACGTAATTTGGCAATATTGGAATCTTCCCGCCACCACCTGGGCTGTCAATAACAAAGTGAGGAACTGCTAAGCCAGATGTGTGGCCTTGAATTGCTTTTATTACTTCCATTCCCTTGTCAATCTTTGCCCTGAAATGATTAATTCCCTTCACCATGTCTGCCTGATAGATATAATATGGCCTTACCCGTATCTCTAATAATTTCTGCATTAATTTTTTCATAACATCTGGATCATCATTCACTCCTTTCAACAAAACTGTTTGTGAGCTTAAAGGAATTCCTGCGTTAGAAAGCAGATTACATGCTTCTTTGCTTTCTCCGGTTATTTCGTCAGGATGCGCAAAATGGATATTAACATATAAAGGATGATATTTTTTGAGCATGCCACATAATTCTGGCGTTATTCTTTGCGGCAAAGCGCATGGAACTCTTGTTCCTATCCTTATTATTTCAACGTGAGGTATTTTTCTTAATTCTTTCAATATCCATTCTAAATAAGAATCAGAAAGCAAGAATGGGTCTCCTCCAGAAAGCAAAACATCTCTAACTTCAGGATGCTCGCTTATATAATCAATTCCTTTCTGGATTTGTTCTTTTGTAATTCTTTTAAATGGATCACCCACTTTTCTTTTTCTTGTGCAGAATCTGCAGTACATAGCGCATTGATTGCAGACTAAAAATAAAACTCTATCAGGATAACGATGGGTTAATCCTGGCACTGGAGAATCTCTTTCTTCACACAAAGGATCTTCAGATCCTTCCGGGTCTTCCAGTTCCTGAATATTTGGTATGCATTGCTTCCAGATAGCATCATCTTTCTTTTTTATCAAGCTCAGATAATAAGGATTAATACGCATAGGGTATTTTTTAATAACTGCTTTCAGTTTTTCTTTGTCAATCCTGCCTCTGCAGATTAGATCCAGCTGTTCTTCATCAACTATACTCTTCTTTAACAATTCTTCCCATACTTCTACTTTCTCTATTTCTTCTACATAACTTTTCTTTAACAGGCTTTCTCCGTTGACCATATTATTTTTAGTGAAAGATTCTTCTCTTACTTACAAGTTTTAGATGGAACAGAGAAGAAACAAAATGATTTTTGTTCAATCATTTCTTAGTTCACCAGCTTTTTTCCTCCAAAAACGTTATTTTTTGTTATTTTTTAATTGGATTAGTAGTATTTAAATGTTATTATTTTTTGTTTTATCGACGGAAAAATGGATAAAAAAATTTAATTTTTTGGATTTTTTTGGAAAAAAATTTTCAATTTTTTAATTTTTAAGACGATAAACAAAAACACTATTTAACAAAAAAAATTTAAAATCTGCAATTTTTATACCTGTCTTCGAATTTTTCTTTTTCTTTTGCTAAAACTAATTTGTTATCTCTTATTGCAATATAAGGCGCAGTTTCTTTTAGAAAACGCCATGCTCTTGAAAAATTGTATGAACCCTGATGGAGAATTACTAAAACATCTCCTTTTTTTATATTTTTCCCGTAATATGAATAGCCCCATAAATCATTTGGGGTGCATAATGGGCCATAGATTATTTTTCTTTTTAGTTTAAAAGATGGGTTGGATAAATTAATAATCGGAGCGAATGAATATTCTGCAAAATCCAAACCACCTATCAGGTTAATTCCAGCATCTACAATTACGCTGTTTTCTTTTTCAGCAATAACTTTTGTTAGAACGTGGGTTGAATTTGTATTTATATATCGTCCTGGCTCAAAAAATATTTTTATATCTTTATTTAGGCTGAAAATATATTTTTCTAAGTATTTTGAAATTTCTTTTGCAAATTTTTCCAATGGGTCAACTTCATCAATTGTAAAGTTATACGGATCAAAATCCACTTTCTTATTAGAATTTTCTTCAATTACCTCTATTAAGCCGTATTTGGAGCTGAATTTAGATAAAGTTGCCTGATGTCTTGGAAATATCCCCCCTCCAATGTCCAAAAACTCAATCTTTGAAAGAAATTGTTTTGAGAAATTGTCTTTTAAATAAGACCCAATCAATTCTATATTTTTACAGTATCTCTTAGGTGTTTCGTTCCATGAGCAGTGAAAATGAAATCCTATTAACTCTAAATTTTTCAATTTTTTAACTGCCTTTTTTAAGTTGTGCAGCTTAATTCCAAACTTTGACCACCTTTGGGTTATTTTATCATCCGAGTTTAGCCTTATGCTTACTCTAAGCTTATCATCGGTTAATTTTTTTATTTTTTCTAATTCGTCTTCGTTATCGATGTTTATTACGGCTTTGTCTTTGTTTTTGATTGCCAGCCTTAGTTCTTCTATGCTTTTTCCTGGGCTTGTAAACATTATTTTGTTAAAATTCAGTTTTAATGCCAATTGTAATTCAAATAGGCTGCCAACATCTGCGTTAAACCCTGTGCTTTTCAATGACTTAATCAGGTAAGGAAGATCGTTTGATTTAAATGCGTAATAAAATTCAGAATTTGGTATGTATTTCCTAAAGGTTTGAATAAAAAAGACAGCCTGCTTTTTTAATTCCATTTCATCTAAGATGTATTGCGGTGAGCCAAACTTCTTGACTGATTTTGTGAATTGCCTTTTTCTTTTGAGCGCCTTTTTAATATGAGGAGTATAATAATGTTCACTGCTATTTTCTATTTTTTCTCTCCAAACTTTTTTAATTATTTTTGAGGCTTCTTCCCATTTCATTTTAATTCTTCCCTATAGATTGAGCTTATTTCTTGTTTTAGATTGGTTGGAATAGAAAAAGCTTCGTGAATTTTAAAGAATTTATTGTAAAGCTCGTCTTCTCTTTGTTTTGCTTCATCCAAAAATCTGTTCTTAAATTCATCGATTAAGTATCCTGTGCAATGGTTTTTATAAGCGAGGTAAAAAGCAAATAATTGTTCGTCCCTCACTGCTTTTGGTTTTTCATAAATCCTATCAGGCGCTTCATTGAACAAGGGATATAGTTTCTCTTGTTCCTTGCCAAAAAAATCTCTATTAAAACTTATATTTTTTGGGTCTATCCCGTTTGCCTTCAAATAAAGAAATGATTTAGCGCACATTGGGCAGAGATAGCACCACCTTTCTTTTCTTCTCTTTGACTTTGATAGGCCGCAAGACATCTGATATTTTGCAATTTCCGGGTATCTGTTAAATAATACCCTAACCTCTGCAATGTTATAGATTGGCTCTATCAGGCTGGTAATCTTTACTTGGTTATTGGTTAGTTCATTAAAGAATTTGTTTTGCTCTTTCATCCATTCACTGCTTTGTTCATATGACGGGTATACTTTGAAACCTTCTGCATTGATAAAATAATCATTGAAGTTCTGCTCGTTGCCAAACAATATGTATTTGGCTCTAAATGGGATTGCCAAAGGCAATAACATTGCAGCATAAGCATTCATTGCATTTGCGCCAACTATGCTTTCAGAGCCTGTTATGTTTATCCTTTTGTAATTAGATATATTATCCATCTCATCTGTTACTATATTTATCTTTTCTTGAAACTCTGTTTCAAATTTCTCTATCAATCCAAATTTGTGTTTTGCTTCAATATCCCAAAAATCATGAACCATGACTAATTTAGGATTAAGTTTCAGCTCTTTTGCTACAGCATAAGACAGTAAACTATCTTTTCCAAAAGAGATTCCAAGCAAGGCTGATTCCCCTGCGCTTATTCCATCAATCAATTTTGTTTCGTCATTCTCGAAAGTAATCTTTTTATTATTAAAACGCTCAATTAATTCTTTTGCAGATACCTTGTCTTCTTCTGCTATTCTGGGAATATCACCTATAACTCCTGAGTCTCCTAATTTTTTAAGCAGCGGTAAAGATGAATGAAAGTGGATATCCTTATCTAAGAACATAGCGTATGGGGATATCTTTAGGTAAATAACGTTATCTACAATAGTTTTTTTTGTTTCATTATCTAATCTTTCCCATGTACCTTGAGGGTAAGATATATTAGCACCCTTAAATAAGTCTATTGAAAATCCCTTTTCTGAAATATTATTCTTTATTATCATTCTTTTTTGCTGCGTTTTTTATTATCTTATCAATCAATTCTTTATACGAGTAGCCTTTTGCCTGGGCCATTGCCGCTAACCCTGCATCTTCTGATATATCCGGGTTTGGGTTTACTTCCAAAACATAGGGGTTGTTGTTATTGTCAACTCTAAAATCCACCCTGGAATAATCCCGGCATAACATAAGGTTTGATGATTTTAGCGCTAAGCTTATCAATTTCTTTTTTAGCTCCTCGCCTATATTTGCCGGGCAATTTCTCTTTGTTCCTTTATAATCTATGGAATTTTGTTTCCATTTTGCAGAATAATTTACTATTTTTGGTTTGCCTTCTGGCAAGCCATCAAATGTTATCTCAGATATTGGCAAGACCTCGCCATTGCCTATTATACCAACATTAAACTCTCTTCCATCGATAAATTCTTCTGCCAATGCCGGCTGTTTGTATTCTTTTATAACAAATTTTATCCTTTTCCTTAGATCTTCCTCATTGTTTACTATGGACTCGTCTTTAATGCCAATTGAAGAATCTTCATGAAGTGGTTTAACAATTAATGGAAATTGTAACAGCTTCTTTATTTTTTCATCTCCTGTTTTGAAAACCTGGAATTTAGGTGTAGGGATATCATGGTAGGTTAGTATCTTTTTTGCCCTTGCCTTATCAAGGCACATAGATAAGCTGAGATAGCTTGAACCTGTGAAAGGTATCTCTAAAATATCCAAAATAGCCGGTAAATGAGGCTCTAGCTGAGGATCTGAGAAGAAACCATCATCACATAAATTAAATACCAAATCAATGTCTTTTTTGCCTTTCCTAAGTTTTTCAAATAAGTCTAAATCAACATAATATTTAGTTACATCGTGGCCTAGTTCCCTTAGTGATTTTATTACTGATTCTGCATCATCATTAGTTTCGCGGCCTTCCCAGTCTTCATGGTAATGGCCTGACATTTCATCTCGTTTGGTGAATAAGACTGCTATTCTCATTTTATTTTCCATCTTTCTATCGCTGATTTTAAGACCTCCCCAATCAATTTTTCATAACTCCAACCTGCAGCGTAAGCTGCTTTTGGCAATCTAGAGTTTTCTTTAGGGTCTTTCATAAATCCAGGCAGTGCGTTTACTTCTAAAACATTTGGGACATTATCCTTATCCAATCTTATATCAATCCTGGACCAGTCTTTGCAGCCTAGCGCCTTAAATGTTTTAAGTGCTGTTTCTTTTATTTTGTTTTCTAGTTCCCGGCTTAGTTTTGCTGGGCATTCCAATGGATCTAGCCCTTTTTTAGGATTGTCATAAATCCACTTTGCCTCATAAGAATCCATTGGATGAATTCCTTCAGGCAGATCATCAAACTTAATCTCAACAATTGGCAAAACAATCGGATTGTTATAACCAATAACAGAAACAGTAAATTCTCTTCCATCTAAGAATTCTTCAACAATTACTGGCTGGTTATATGCTTTGGTTATTTTCTTGATTATTTTTTTTAATCCTTCTTTGTTATTAACCAAGTTTTCGTTAAATAATCCTTTTGAAGAGCCTTCTAACAAGGGTTTTACTAAAAGCGGGAAGTCCATGTCTTCCAGTAGATCAATATCTTCTTTGTCAAAAACCTGAAATTTTGGTGTTGGAATATTAGTTTCCTGCAGTATCTCTTTTGTCTTTGCTTTGTCTAATGTGTTTATTAAAGTTTGGGAGCCTGCTGCTGTGAATGGAATTTCAAGTTCCCCGCATATTCTTGGAACTAAAGATTCTCTTTCTGCCCCTTCCAAGCCTTCTGCAACATTAAAAACTAGATCTATATTGCTTTTTTTATTTTCTAGAACTTCCCTTATGCCTTCTTTAACGTTAATTATTTCTACTTCATGATTATTTGCCTTGATAGCATCTGCTAAATCATTTATTGTTTGCCTGCTATCAAACTCTGCATATTTCTCTTTATCTTCTTCCCTAATAATTTCAGGTTTTAGGCTGCATGTTAGTGCTATTTTCATTTATTACCCCTAAAAAATATCTTGTTAACACATATATAAACATTTTTATTTAATGCAAGAAAAACTTTAATTTCAAAAATACGAATATGATATATAATCCGATTAGCACTAATCCTTCTTTTTTATCTTCTTTGCCTATACACATATTTCTCCTGAAAAGTATGAAAGCGAGTATAGACGAAACAAACCAGAATGGAATGTCAAAAAATACCAGGTTTTTTTCAATATTTAATCCGACAGCGCCGGCAGCAACTGCACCAATCGGCAATGCAAACATTATATTAGTAATGTTGCTGCCAATTAATGTTCCGATTGCTAAATCCCCTGCTTTTTTGAATATGGCTCTTACTGCTGTTGACAACTCTGGCAAGCCGGTTCCAACTCCAATTATCATTACACCTATAAAGCTGTTTGCAACACCCCACGTATCTGCTAACTTTAATGCGGAGCCTACGACTAAATCAGAAGCGAATATCAAAATTCCAATGCCCAACCCAATTAAAGATACATTTTTAAAAGTGCTCTTGGTACTGCTCCCATCTAGTTTTGTTAGTTCGACAAAAACCTTGCCAATAAATTTCTCATCCTTGGCTGCATAATATAGATAGATAAGGTATATGAAAATTAATACGGCGCCACCAACTATATTAATGTTAAAATTGATTAGTGAAAGTATAAAGACAACAACTATTGATGACAAGATCACCAAACCTTCCCTTTTCAATAATTTTTTTGTAGCATACATTGTTCCAAATAAAGCAGTAAAGCCTAAGATAAATGTTATTTGAGCTATAGACGAGCCGATATTTGTTCCAACAGCTATCCCTGAAGCATCTATACCTGCCCTTACCTTTAATCCAGAAAAAAGGCTAGTCATTATTTCAGGTATAGAGGTTCCTATTGAGATTATAGTTAACCCGATTAATGTATGAGATATCTTAAGCTTTTCAGCAATATTTTTTGCACTTTCAACTACATAACCTGAACCAAAATAAAGGCCAATGATTCCCACTATAAGGAAGATTAATGGAGTCATGGTTTTGGGTTAAGAATTTGAGATTATATAAACTTTATGATTGACAGAAAGCATAGGGGTTATGAAATTTACTCTACTATTATTGTTCCCCTCATAAAATCCCTGCCTTTATAGAGAACGTCAATGTAAGTAAATGTTCCTGTTTTATTAAATGTATGCGAGAATGTTTCCCCATAATAGAATATTGGGCTTCTGAATTCATTTGAATGAGCAGCAATGTAATGCTTTGTTGATTCGTCTGATTCCCAGGTATCTTCATGTTTCCATATTACTGTTTCTCCTTTTTTAATGGTTAATTCCTGAGGATCCAGTTTTAGGTCTTTTATTGTTATAATATATGATCCAGCTGGCAGTTCTGTTTCTTCGCTTTCATTTGTTACAGGCTCTTCAATGTCTTCTTCTGGAATTGTTTTATTCTCTTCCTGTTGTTTAACAGGTTCCCCAACAACTTCTTCCTGGACAGCTGCTCCGCTTAAGTCTGTAACAACTGGTTTTGTTTTATCTGCATTACATCCACTAATAAGGAGAATTAATATTAATGCTAGCGATATGCTTTTGACCCCCATATTAGGCTATAAATAGGGCTGGCTATTTAAATTTTTCTACTATCGAGTTAGTAATTATGTTGGTATTAAAACATAGTTTTTATATATCCTAATTGAGTTCCTTTTTTTATGAAGTTAATAGCCGATTTACATATCCATTCAAGATTTTCAAGGGCAACTTCTAAACAGCTGAATATTGAAAATTTAGAGAAATATGCTAAAATAAAAGGAGTTAATGTATTAGGAACAGGGGATTTTACACATCCGGAATGGATAAAAGAATTAAAGGGGGAATTAACTGAGGATGGTTCTGGGATTCTAAAGACTAAAACAGGATTCCCTTTTGTACTTCAATCAGAAGTCAGCCTTATCTACTCTGATGGGGGCAAAGGAAGAAGGATACATAACGTTATTTTGGCCCCTAATCTTGATGTTGTAGACCAGATAACTGAATATTTTAAGAGCAAAGGAAGGATCGATTATGATGGCAGGCCTATTTTCAAGATACCTTGTGATGAGCTTGTTGAGTCTATGAAGAAAATAAGTAATGATATTGAGATAATACCTGCGCATTGTTTGTTGCCTGGAACTTATGTGCATTCTAATCCTAAACTAAAAAAAATAGAAGAAATAAAGAAGAATGACAAAGTTATGACTCATAATGGTGAATTTAATAGAGTGTTAAAAACTTATAAACGTTTTTATAAAGGTAAAATCTATAAAATAACACCTTGGTATTTCAGAGAAGGGCTTATAACCACGCTTGAACACCCATTTTATGCAATAAAAAGTTTTAAAAGATGTTCTTGGATTAAAGGAACATGTAAACCCTTATGTTCTCAAAAAGACCATTGTAAAAAGAAATACTATGAAAGCTATATACCTGAATGGGTACAGGTAAAAGATTTAGAGAAAGGGGATTTCATAGTATATCCAAGAATTAAAAAGACCATAGATAAGAGCAAAATTAAAATCTTAGATATTGTTGAAAATCTGCACTTAATAAAAAAAAGCAACAGGACAAAACATATTAGAAATGATATTATTATAAGTAAAGATTTTTGCAGGCTTGTAGGATACTATATCGCAGAAGGATATACAATCCGTAATGAAGCCATTGGATTTAGTTTTAGTAAAAAAGAAGAGGCATATATACAAGATGTTATAAATTTAATGGATGTTATTTTTGGTATAAAACCAACCAAATTTGATGAAAGAAAAGGCAAAGATATTATCTTTTATTCCCATATTTTAAACGGTTTTTTTAAGAAATTGTTTTATTCTGACAAAGAGAAAAGAGCATGGAACAAAAGCATTCCAGAGTTTATGTTATCCTTGCCTAAAGAAAAACAAAATGAGTTATTGAGGGGCTGGTGGAGGGGAGATGCTGGCTATACTGTTTCCCACACTTTAGCTAATCAAATGAAAATAGTCTGTATCAGACTAGGAATTATACCATCTATATCAAAAGATTCTGCTGAAAATTTTAATAGGAGAGGAAAACATTTCATCGGAAAAAGAAAAATATCAACAAATAGAGATACTTTCATTTTCTCAAACCTTTCTTTCTTTGAAGATAAAGAACTATTAAAAGATAAAAGCTTTAAGAAATTTATAAATAAGAAAAATATGAAACATGGATGGATTGATGAAAATAACATTTATTTGCCAATCAGAAAAATAGAAATAAGGGAATATGAAGGGGAAGTGTATAATTTAGAGGTGGATAAAGATAACTCCTATGTAACAGAGTTTGCTACAGTCCATAATTGTTGGACTCCTTGGTTTAGCTTGTTTGGCTCTATGTCTGGTTTTGATTCTGTAGAAGAATGCTTTAAGGATCAAGCAAAACATATCCATGCATTAGAGACTGGATTAAGTTCAGATCCTTTGATGAATTGGAGGCTGTCTATGCTTGATAAGTATAGTTTGGTTTCGTGTTCTGATCTGCATAGCTTCTGGCCATGGAGAATTGGCCGTGAAGCAACAATCTTTGATATTGAACTGGGTTATAAGAATATAATAAAAGCATTGAGGACAAAAGAAGGATTAATTGGCACAATAGAGGTCGATCCTGCTTATGGAAAATACCATTTTGATGGACATAGAAATTGCAAAATTTGCATGAACCCAAAAGATTCTATTAGAATAAAGAATATATGCCCGAAATGCGGGAGAAATTTAACAATAGGAGTTTTACATAGAGTGGAAGAATTGGCTGACAGAGAAGAGGGTTTTAAGCCAGATGGCGCAAAAGAATTTTCTTCTTTAATTCCTTTATCAGATATAATTTCAACTTTGATTAAATCTCCAGTTGCCTCTAAGAATGTATGGAAGATTTATAATGATTTGATTAACAAGTTTGGAGATGAATTGAAGGTTTTAATGGAAGCAGAAAAGGAAGAATTGGTAAAAGTTGTTGATGAGAAAATAGCAGATGCTATCATTAAGAATAGAAAAGGTGAGATAATTGTGCAGCCTGGTTTTGACGGCGAGTATGGAAAACCTTTGTTTTCTGAAAAAGAAAAAGTGGAAAGTAAAATAAAACATAAAATTGAGCAAAAAGGGCTGAATGACTTCTAGCTTTTCTCGTCGATTAAACGAAAGATTTATATATAACCTATCTTTTATTCTCGTCTATAAGTGTTGATAAGTTAAGACGGGGGGTTTCCAGGTCTTAGATAAACTAAAAAACAGGAGGTAGATTAAAAAATGGCACAAACAGTAGCAAAAGTAGGAGTTAAGAAAAAGGTTGGATATCTATATTTTGTAGATAAGAAAGGAAATGTAGCCTGCGCAAAGATGGCAAGAGGAAAGAAAAAGGGAAAAGCCAAGATTGAAGTTGTAGCAAAGGTAGGCGTTAAGAAAAAGAAAGGTTTCCTATATTTCATAGACAAGAAAGGAGACATTTCCTGCGCAAAGATGGCAAGAGGAAGATAATTCTCTTTTTTTTCTTTTTTTATATTTTATAATTGCTGTAAATCCCATGTGATAATGCAACAGTCATTATTATAAATAAAAGAACAAGCAAAGCAAGTTTTCCATTACTTTCTTCCAGATTAGCCATAACTGCATTGCCTGTCAAAGGCAAAGGCTCTTCTTTAACAAGAATAGTGCCTCTACCTGATTTAGGGAAAACACCATCAAAATAACTATGAAGCCCTTCGCTGGTAAATGTAAAACTATAGGAATCTCCTGGTTCCAATCGAGGCCCATAGAATAACCTGTCATAGGCTACTACCTTATGAGGCACATTATCCTTATTAACCCACGTAACTGTGGTGCCTGTAGAGATTATTATATCCTTTGGATTAAAATTAAAATCTTTTATCTCGATGCTAACCTGCCCCATACTCTTGGTTTCTGGCTCTTCCATTATTGGTATGTCTTCTGTTTCTTCTGGTATTACCTCTTCCGGCTCTATTATCTCTTCAGCCATAAAACTCTTTTCTTGTTTCTCTTCTTTTGAACTTGTAAAAATGTAAAGCCCTAAGAGAACTATGATTATTACCCCTAATACTATAAAAAGCCCATTTGAAAATTTTGGTTTCATATTATGCTAATATTAATACACATATAAATATGTTGTGATTTAAAAAGAAAAAAAAGAAAAAATTAATTATTCTGTTACGGTTATAATCGCACTTTTCTTTGAAAGTATATCGAATATTCTTACTGTTCCCACTTTATCAAAAGTCACATCATATCCTGTTCCTTCTTCTATAGCAGGTACTGTCTTTCCATCAACAGTCAATTGATGCCTACCTTCAACTGCCAATATTGTTAATGTTGTTCCTACAGTTACTTCCAATTCAGCTGGATCAAAACCTGCATTTGTCACAGTCATATCTCCTGTAACGGGTTCTGCTTCCACTGGTTCTTCCGGCACTGCTGGTTCTTCCGGCACTGCTGGCGGCGTCTCTGGAACTGCTGGTGGTACTTCTGGTGGTGCTGCACATCCAACTAAAAGAACTATCATCAAAAGTGCAACAACATATGCTGTTTTCATATTTTCACCTCACTATTTTTATTGTATAAGATACTTTGATTTTTAATATTAGCCTGCTTATTTATATATCTTTTGGTTTTTGCGAAGCAAAAAACAAAGCTCAGAAAAGCTTTTAGCTTTCCTGTTGTTTTGGTTTTTGCGAAGCAAAAATATTTTCCTTTAACCATTCCTTTCTTACGTACTTATGCTCCCCTAGTTTAAGATCAAGAGCTAAGTTACCAATAGCTATTCTCTTAAGGTTAAGAACAGAATAACCAATTTTGGCAAAAAGGTCCCTGATTACGTGTTTCCTCCCTTCATGTATTGTTAAAATGATTTGCTCTTTGTTTTGTTTCATGCCAAAAACATTGACTTTTCTCTCTTCTAGAGAGATTCCTTTTCTTATTCTTTCACCGTCATTTTTCCTTAAAGCCCGGTTTAGAGTGATTAAGTATGTTTTTTTTACATTATAACTGGGATGCATTATACTGTTAGCAAAATCTCCGTCATTTGTAAGTATCATAAGTCCCTCACTAAAAAAATCAAGCCTGCCAACAGGAAATATTTTCTCCTTTGGGTTAATTAAATCAATAACTGTCTTTCTTCCCTTGTCATCCTTTACGGTGCTTAGAATTCCTTTTGGCTTGTTTAGTATAATATAAACCTTTTTTTGCACCTTTATTGGCTTATTGTTAATTGTTATTTTGTCTTTTTTAGGGTCTGCTTTATCCCCTATGGTCATTGTCTTTCCATTTACTTTTACTAAGCCTTTTTTGATTAGTTCTTCAGATTTTCTTCTAGAAGCGATTCCTGCCTGGGACATTATTTTTTGGAGTCTTTGGATCATGATACCATCCTCTTTATTAGTTCTTTTGGATTATTGTTGTATATAATATTCTTGCTTTCTCCATTTTTATCACATACTTCTGCTATTTTTGGGAGCAGCTCTGTTAATGGGCCTGATCCTTGCAGGACTCCGATCTTTTTGTTTTCATTGAAAGCTATTGTGAATTCATTCAATGTTCCTATCTGGCCCCCTATGATTATAACAGCATCTGCATTTTGGATTAAAGGAAGGTTTCTGCCAGGAATTCCCTTTCCTGTAAAAATATATTCTGCGTTTTCTTCGATTGGAAAGTTGTATTTAGAAATGTGTTCTTCTTTATTACTGGCAGGCGAGTAACATATTACTTTTCCGTTTTCTAAAATAGCGCCTCTTAAAGCCGCATAAGGGTTGCCTTTACAGCCTCCTGTCAATAATATATTGTTAGACTTAGCTATTTCCCTACCTATCTCTTTAGCTTTTTCTAGAATTTCCTTGTTTTTTTCAGAACCTGAGCCGCAGAGTGCGATTTTCATCTTGATATTGTTAAGGTTTCGATTATTTAAATTTAACTGCAGGAAACTATCTCCTCAGCCTGATTATGATTACTCCTATTAGGAATATGATTAGAAGGAGTATAACCAAAAGGGCTATGCTTAACATCAAAATTGTGGGCTCGCTGTTAAGTATGTATTCTATATTGCCTGCCCCTGATTTTTGAATTGGGTTTCCGACTGTATCTGCAAGGCCAGGAGGCAAAACTTTTACTGAAACACGGTCTTTCTTTACCTGGCCGCAATCCTTAACATCAATGTTAACCTTTTCTGAAGCCTTATTGCTGCCGTATATGACATTCACCTCTATAGGGTATGTCCCTGAAACTACATCATCGGGTATGCCCAACCTGAAAGTTTTCCTGTATTCTGCATCATCATCTTCGCCTTTGCCTAATTCGATTCCTTTTTCTTCAATTTTTATTCCCATATAGCTGTTTTTGATTTCTATATCTGCTTTTTCATCATCTCTCCCAAGGTTCAAAATCTCTACATCAAGGCTGGAGCTCCTGATGCAGGAGACTGTTGAAGGCGACAGATAAGCTTTTGTGATCTTTACTTTGTGATTATCTTTTTTAACTTCAAGCTTTAAGTTCCATTCAGCAATATGAAGGTTATTATCCGCATCCCTTCCTTTTAGGCTTATCTTTACATCATAATCGCCATCATCAATTTTTAATGGGAGCTCGAAATCAATACCTGCTGTTCCTGTGCCTTGAGAGCTGATTGTTGAGATGGTGTCAGTATCATCATCTATTTTATTGATATCAACTTCCACATCTATGTTTTTTATTTCCTTATCAAATTTGTTTTTGACTGTAATTACAAATTCAACATCAGACTCTTCTTTTGCCTCTTTGCCTATCTTTTTTCCATCAGCTGTTATCTTGTCTGAACTGCTGTCAACCTTTACATCTACTTCTGTGATTTCAAGGGTCTTATCATAAGTTATGTAAGAGAGAGGGATGTTTGGAGGGGGGGTTGGAGGCTGCTCTCCTCCACCGTTTCCATCATCGCCATCAGTCGGCGGCGGGTTAGGAATCCATGATGCGCTTGCTAAAAGAGACAGAGTAAGCAAAATAAAGAGCATTATTGCAATTGTTTTTTTCATCATATTTTCCCCCTATGTCTGGATGATTTAATCATTTAAATAACTTATGTAAGTTCATCACCATCAAAATGCCAGTTGGCATTATTCTTTGCCTTAACAAAAATGCCTATTCCTGGCTTTAAGGTATTTAATGAATTTAGCTGAGCTGATTTATCCGGATTAAATGTTTTCCATTCTCCATTTTCAAATGCTTCTACTGATTCGATATTATTTATGACGTTTTGGAAGAACAATTCTATACCTTTTTCTTCTTTTAAAGGATAATTTATCAGATTCAAACCATGATTTATGCTGTAATCCATATCACTAATCCTATTTCCTGTTATCAGGATTGATTCTGGACTTGATTTTATCCAATAGGCATGAGAATAGTTTATTTTATCATTTTCATCCATCTCTTTCCATACATTGTTTTCAAGATGATATAATTTCTTTGAGCCGAATATATCAGATATTGTTTTATCTGAGGTTAAAGGCATTGAAATCAGATTCCATCCATCGGCTAAATTGAGGTTAAATGTTTCTTGGCCCATGTGGTATTCACCATCAAAATACCATTGGGCATTGTCCTTTATTCTTATTAAAATTCCCATCCCAGGTTTAATCAAAAAATTATTTGGCTTTTTTGGGTTAAATGAGCTGAATTCTGGATTGTATATGTATACTAGTTCAATATCACCCATAACATCTGCAAATAATTCATTTACATATTTTTCCTCCAAGCTTGGATAACCGATTATGTTCCACCCTTCTATCAAGTCTAATGAAGCGTAGGATGCTGCTTCATCATCAACTAATATTGAGGCATCCTGGTTCATCTCTATCCAGAATCCGTCTGCTTCTGAAAGTTTGTCTAGATTTGAGTTTGTAATATCTGATTTATCATATATATAATAAATTCCTTGCTTTAAAGCTACTATTTTCTCATATTTACCATTGAATAATTTTATTATTTCATTAATGTTTTCATCTTCTATTTTTGGCAATGAAATTAAATTCCAACCATCTTTTAAGTCAAGCTGGAAGGCTCCCTGGCAGTATGGATCATCCATATCAACATCCTTGTCGCAGTCATCGTCTATTCCATTATCGCAGATTTCATTAGCGCCAGGGTTTATGTTTGGGTTATTATCATTGCAGTCCTGTTCGCATTCTGTGTCATAATGGTCATCATCCTTGTCTGTTATGATGTTGTTATATGATGTACATTCATTTTGAGTGCATGTAAAATATGGATTGCATGTATTGTCTGCATCGTGATAATCTCTATAGGTTCCTGAATAACACATATCCAGATGGTCGCATTCTGTTGGTGAGCAGTCATCATCTATGCTACATCCTGCTGCACGTATAACTGCATCATCTGTATCGGTCCAGTCACTGTTCTGAGTATCATCTTCACCACATTTTGTGTTTGGTTGCAGGTTGAAACCAAAAACACCCCTTATGGCGTGTTGCCCTATGTTGTTGTCTAGATTAAAGATTGTAGATAATTTCTGTAAACCTTGAGCTGGGCATACAGTATTATCTTTCACTTGCCATTGAGGATAGTCTGCATCATTAGAATAAACAAAATTAAGCTTACCCAATGTATTGCTGCAATAAACCCATATATCAACCTGGATTGTATCGCCAATCTGGAAAAAGCTGTTGTTTAGGCTAGTAATTGTTATATTTTCTATAGATTCATCCTGTAAATAAGTTCCTTTTGTGCCATCCTCACAGCCATCTATTGTGTTTGGAGCATTAAGTTCTGGTGTAGTGAGGTTATCTTTTGAGCTTATTAAAGCTGAGGAAGCAGTACAGGGTGAATTAACACAGTAAATAGCTGCTTTTCCTGTTTGGAATTGTGTGTATTGGTAAGCCTGTGTATCATGGGCATCGAACAAGGAATCCTCGACATCAGGCGGCATTCCAAAGCCAGTGCAGCTGTCCACAGAGCTTAACTGCGCATATCTAAGGTTGTAGGGGCCGTTTACCTGGTTTCTGTATAGTGTGGTGCCTTTAAATCTCATTTCGTAATTTTGGGTTCCAGTTGGAATATTTTTACAGTCATTAAATTCTATAAAGTTTCCTTCAGAATCTTCTAATCTGCCATAGATCATATGCGGCTTTGCCTTGTTTATGTTAACCTGCGCATTGATAACTAAGAAATTGAATAATCCATCTGTACCTGTATCCAGGCCATAATCATTAAATGTTCCTGTGAAAGAACTGGCGCTAACACTAGGCAGAATTAATAATAAAAGTAAAAAAAATAATTGTTTTTTCAATTTTGTGCACCTTGAATGCACCTCTTTGTTTTTATGGAGTCCATGGATTGGGTGGTGGCTGTTGCTGGCCTCCGCCTCCTCCGCCAGAGCCGTTTCCGCTTATTGCTTTTGCCACACCAACTGCAGTCACTGTATGAAGTATTGACTCTAAAGGACGATTAACTACTTGATTTACCAAACCTTCACCGGCAACTAAAGGATAGTTTAATACTGTCATACCAAGAGCTCCTAAAGAAAATGAAGACGCTTTAAAAGCAGCAACTTGCATATTGCCTTCTCCGCTGTATCTTGCAGGAACAGTATCTCCTTCTTTCTCAACTGCCCTCCTCCAAGATTCTCTAGGAATATCGTAAACTATGTTCTTAGGGAGCCTTATGCCTATGTCAAGAAGGAAATCTACTGGGTAAAGAACTATTCCTTGAGCCATTAAACCTATTTTTCCTTCTTTAAAACCAGCAGCTAGGTAATCATCTATCGCGCCATAATTCCAAGTTACAGCAGCAACCCTTCCGCCAAATGTTTCTGGCGGCTTGCCTTCATATTTGGGAGGCATATAACAACTAGTCTGCGTAAACGGTGCTAAAAGAGCAGCAATTCCCATTGCCACTCGTGTGTAAGGTGGTGCTCTCGAATCTCTTTTCTCCCTTACTTGTTGAACTCTTAAATCGTCTGGTTTATTATATCTCATTTTTCTTCACCTTCATAATTTGTTTTTTGAGCATTACACTCACTAATTGTCTCACCTTTTTTTAAAAATGAAAATTAAAAAAGAACATTTAACCTAAATTGCAGTCACCTGTTGTTTTCACAAAATATGCTTTTCCTGGCTGCATTGCAAGTGTCTGTGTGTAAGCAAATGCAGCTGGAGTTGCGCCATATCCTGTGTAAAGCGAATTTGCATTTGCAGGCAATACGCAGCTTCCCTTTACATTATTAAAGTTGGCTACAGCATCGCCAGGCGCTCCAATCATGTTCCAATCAGCATATACATTTCCAGTGCCTAAGTAACCAACCTTGCCCATTGTTATCTTGTAGCCTTGTATTTCAAAGTAGCAGTCATTCAATTGGTTGGTAAAGTAACCCTG
>CAZSRD010000014.1:11904-31773 GCA_964609455.1 uncultured Methanosarcinales archaeon | reverse complement strand
TTAACTTGTTTTTCTCATTCTGCAATTCAAGCAATTCATTGTTTATAGCGCCAATCTCCCTTATAGCTGTTGGGTCTTCACTAACTATCACTTCTTTTTTATTCTGCAGCTTTTCTTCAATCTTTTCAATCTGCTCGATTCTTTTCTCTGCACCATAAGCAGCAGCATTTTTAATAATGCCGCCATCATTAACCTTAATCCTATCAGAGCTTATTACCTTGTCTTCTTTAACATCCCTGACAGTAACATTCAAAGCGTCTGAAGAGATATTGACTGTCAAATTGATTACATTGCCAGAAGCATTAACGAGCTTAACCCATCTTACTGGCTGGTTGATAACTACAGATGGCTTAACCAACTGCTCAGAAATATTAACTTCGGAAATGCTTAAGGGCTTTCCTATAACATTGACGTAGAATAGATTGGATGTCACATTGTAATAACCATCAGAAGCTGTAAAGAATATGTATCTTTTGCCTGTGAAGTTGTATTCAGGCAAGAGTATGGCTTGGTTGTACATCAATATGGCGCTTATGTTATCTGCTTCAGAAGAAGAATAGGTTAATTTGTCGCCATCTTCATCATAGAAATACTCAGAAAGGTTTAATTTTATGAAATCATCTTTGTAGATTGTAATATTTTCAAATTCTTTAACCAGTTTAGGAGCATTTTTGCTTACATTAATCTCTTTTTCAACAGAGTATCTGATGGAATCAATGTTTAAGGTGGCGTTTTCTATCTCAAATATCAGAGTGTATTCAGAAGCATTTAAGCCAGGCAACAAGCATGTATCTATGCAAATGTCTTCAAAGCTTATTAAAGCTTCATAGAATTCGGCATTTAATTGCTCAATGTTGGAATAGGCTATGTCCAAATATGGGTTTTCTATGTTTAATGAGTAGTTGGCATATATGAGCTGTGTTTTAATTATGTTGTTTAGCCTAGAGTTATACCTTCCATAGCTTAAATAGAAGGTAGAATTCCAATCACCTGATGATTCCAGGCCAATTACGGCACAGCAATCATTATTTCCGTAGCATATGCTTATATCGTTGATATCCCACTTAGCACAGAGTTTAGCATAATCAACGTTCCAGCTAAATACAGAGCTTATATTAAATTCAAATATTTCCTTGAAGCCTTTTCTGCCGCCGCCATTGACTGTTATTGCTATTGGCCTATCTAATAAGCTTTCTTTACTTTCCGGCTCTTCACCAACAACCAATCCTGTCAGTATACTGCCTTGCTGCTGGGCTAATTTATTGCTGTCAAATATCAGGTAGGATTTATTATTGTATTCCAGATAAGCTTTTGCAGAGCCTTGCTTGCTTATGCTTCCATCAATTCTAAGCGAATTTAATGCGCCAATATTGCCCATGATCCAGACATATTCCTGATTAGTGGATATGCTCAGATTAGGGCTGTCTGAATATAAAATTTCCTGGTTTATTGTAACGAATCCTGTTGGCTTTAATGACAAGAACAGGGCAAACACAAATAACAAGATAACTAGTGCTGCTATTGGGATTATTGGCTTTACATTAATGTAAATATTTTCTATTTTTGCTTTCCTGCAGCTACCTACATATGGCTTTTTACCTTCAATATGCCTATTACAGAAATCAAGCCATTCAAGCCTTGTTCTGCCTTCAAACCTTTTGCTGAAGAATGCAGAATGTTCTTCCTTACTGATTAAATTATTATTAAATCTTTCATTAATCTCTTTTATTTCTTTGATTAATTGATTTCTAGAATCTTTGCAATACCTTATTCTCTCTTTTATTCTGATTAAGCTTTCCCTGCCCCATATTTGGTTTTTATCTTTCATTCTTTAGTTTCTTTTTTGCTTGATTGTAAGATGTCCAGATGGTTTTGTAGTTTCTTTTCAGAAGCTTGGCAATTTCATTAAAGCTCAATTTTAATTCATCTTTAAGGTATAATGAAGCTGCTTCAAGCATGCCTAGCTTTTCATTAAATATTGAGATAGGAAGCATAACCTCGCTGCGTGTTTTCTCAACCAATTCATTAATTTCGCCTTCAATAAGAGCATGCTTTTTCTTAATATCAGAGAGAATTCTATCTATATCCCTACCTGGATTCCTATTTTTACCCATTTAGTTCCTATTTAATAAGAATTATTTATAAACTTTACTATTATTTTCCTATCTAATAGGAATGGAAAGATTTTTATAATGCGCCTAAATAAACCGGTAAGCATGAAAGCAGTAATCTCTTTAGGGGGGTCTGTTATAGTCCCAGATAATGTTGATGTTAATTTTCTAAGGAAATTCAGGGATTTAATAGGGGGATATTCCAAAAATAATAAGGTTATAGTGATATGCGGCGGAGGAAAGCTGGCAAGGGCTTTGCAGGAAAAAGCAAAGAAGATGAATGGGGTGACGGACAGGGATTTAGATTGGCTAGGCATATATGCTACTAGGATAAATGCTTTGACTCTTAAGAAAATGCTGGGCGTTAAGGGAAATATAATAATGAATCCGAATGAAAAGCTGGAGTTTAAGGAGAATATTATAATCGCTGCTGGTTGGAAACCTGGTTTTAGCACTGATTATGATGCTGTTTTGCTGGCAGAGAATATCAAGGCTGATATCCTGATTAATGTTACTAATGTAGACTATGTTTATGACAAGGATCCCAGGCTAAAAGGAGCTAAACCTATTAAAGAGGTTACATGGAGCAATTTAAAGAAGATTGTAGGCAATAAATGGAAGCCAGGGCTGAATATGCCTTTTGATCCTATTGCTGCTAAAGAAGCTGAGAAGCTAAGGTTAAAGGTTGTTGTGATTGGCAAAAGTTTAGATAATTTGAAGAATGTTCTTGATGGGAAGAAGTTTAAAGGCACTTTGATTAAATGAACGAGTTAGATTCATTTCCTATCTTTCAGCTTCTCCTTTTCTTCCTTAAGCTTGAAATGCTTTGAGAGGGTTGTCATTACTTCCTGAAAAGAAACATCTTCGGCTAAGAGGGATGCCATATCCTCATGCCATCGCCTATGCAGCTTTTGCGCTTGATTAAACATCTTTATGATGCTGAATTCATCTCCAGAAGATTTGCATTTTTTTCTTGCAAGCACAAGATTGATAGGGATATTTCTCTTTAGTATTTGGTAAACATCGTAATGATCTCTTGGCTTGTTTCTGCCAATAGTAGCTGCAATCTTTTCTGAAATCATCTCTTCCCTTGATAATGTATTGATGGAGAATTTTGGTATGATCTCATGGTATAGATGGCTTATTTCATTCTTTTCTGGCTTTGTGAGCAGTTTGCCTCTTTGGTTTAAATCGATAAAAATAGTTCCCTCAGCACCTAAAAAATCTTTGTAATGAACTACCATCCTGGTAAATCCATCTACGTTTTTGTCTTCACTGATTTCGTCAAAAAGTTTGCTTTTAACCAGAATATCTTCAATCTCTTTCTTTACCAAAGATAGTTGCCTGGTTAATGTAAAATCAATATCTTCGCTTATCCTTGAATAGTTGAGTATTATTTTTTGTAAAGCTGTGCCTCCCTTGAAATATATTCCCCCGACATCCTTGATTAGGTAAAGGATTACTGTAATGTAATAATCTTTTAAGATTAAACTTGAGTTAAATCTAGTTCTTGATGAAATATCATTTATTGCCTTCTCGCTTATTCTCGTAACTTCATCCATTCTTTTGAATCCTCCTTTGACAGTATTCTAAATGTTCTGTCCCCTATCTTCTCTACTACTGATTTATTTATCCTTTTTTTTGTCGTTCTATGGAAGGAAAACCTTGTATTCAGCAGGGTAAGCGTGCCTTGCCTCCTGGTTGTATACACGTCATATACCATAGGCACCTGATCTGTAAGGCGCCAATAATTTGCAGCTGCCCACCCGCCAATGAAGTAATCCTTACTATCGAATAGCTGGTCAACTACAATAAGGGGGTAGTCAACCCATTTGCCGCTCTTTGCTTTTATCGGAACAAGAAAATATTTTTTCCTGTTTACCTTTATTATCCTCCCTTTCTTCCTTAGATGAAAGATAAAATCCTTTATCTTCCTTAGATTATCAAAATGGTGCTTTATGTCATCCTTGGTAAAGTAATACCTCTCATAAAATTCAAGTTCAGATATTACCTTTATTTCTTGGTTTGATAGGCCTTTCATTATTAACACCAATATCGCAATATTAGCGATATTAATGTTACAAGTATATAAACCTTCCCTTTTTTTGAGGGTTTATTGAAACCATAGTTTTCATTGTATAAATGTTTTTTGGCCTTCTACATCTTACCATCTACAATTGATTTTTTAGATTTAGAGGGTAAAAACAAAAAGACCATAAGCCAATCTTTTCCAAATTGAAATAAGAGAAATAATAATGGCTAATTCGTATTTAATGATTGCCTGAAACAACAATATTCCACCAATCTAGTTCATTATTGTTCAAGGTGGAATTTGTTGTGCTCAAGAACCGAATTGGTGGAATCTTGAGTATCAAGAACCACCTAATACTGATTACCGTCGGATTTGACGGGCGGTTCTTGACATTTAGGTATCTTTATACCTGCGTGGGTAGAAGATTACCTGAAAGTTAGAAGAAAGAAAGGGTAAAAGGTTAATTAAACTTCCCTCGGTTTTAATATATCTACTCCAACATATCCTAAGATTCTATCTCTAGCATCATCGAATGAGAGTGGAGCAAGTTCTGTTATGACAGCATGTCCTTTCTTCTTGTAAAGAGCTTGTGCGATTTGCAAAGAATAAGCGACTTCACCATGCAGATTTAGAAGAAGGTCTGTTGCTGGGTCATCTTGTTGAGTTGCTATCTTCTCCCACATTTTCCGAACTAAATCTTTCCTCATATCCACTGCCGATTCCCCTATATATTCCTTCCAAAGAGAATAAGCAAATCCACAACAACCAGTAACTATCTCTCCAAGCCTGATATGTGCTTCAGCAGAATTATGCTCGGGGTCTTCTGGATGTGGGAAGAAGCATGCCGGACCGCCTCTTTTTCTAACTTGACTATGTACGAGTGCTTTTGTTTCGCTATGTATTTTTGGGTTAACTAATTGGTACATCATTTCTCCAACATGGTCTCCAATATCAAAATTGTGAACTTCTGCCGTAGCTAAAACACTATGATCAAATTTTAATCCTTGATGATATGTATCTATCTGTAACATTGGGCATTCTTGACCATCAGTAACATTGCTTACATCATATATTTTAAAGAATAATCTATCTTCAAGCCCAAAAAGGGGCCTAAGAATTCTTGTAGCTTCTTTTAGTTTCCCCCGAATATCGCCTAAATCGTACTTTCTCATTTTATATGTGGAGAATGATATGATATTTTAAAGCTTTTATATTCTCTAAAACAATAAACCTTTTCTTTTACCCTTTCGGAGAGCAAAACTTTTTCTGGTATTAACTCAGCTAACTGGGAATAATAATGCTGAGAGAGTAGTATTTCATCCTTTATATGAAGTCAGAAATTTTGTGCTTAATTTCTTCATGCCATAACCATAATAACAGGATTACTGCATCTATGCTTGCCGGTAGGTTGGTTATAGCTAAATTTCTCAATAAATGGAGCTTGAATGCCTGTGTTGACAATGGCAATAACCACATTATTCCTTCGTAAGCGCCCCCACCAAATAGGTAGTCTAAAAGGATATGAAAAATTATTCCAAAGGTTATCACAAAAAAATAGAATGATATTTTATGCTTTTTCTTTTTCCAAAGGATTATACCAGGTATAAGAAAGATTAGGGCAAAGAATGGTGTGTGGGTAAGACCGCCGTGCTGCATTATCCCAAATGATTTGCCAAAAAGGCCCAAAATCCAGTTGATTGGAATGTCTATGTCTGGCAGCAATCCTGCAATCCCCGCAATTAGTATTGTATGCAATGTGAGGTACTTCTTATGCTTCTTTATAACATAATCTCTGAATAAATCTACTAATATTATGGTTAGAAGTACGTGGGTTACTGCTAAGGGCATTCTACCTTCTTCTTGCTTGTTTTAGTATTTTTTTGCCTTTTTTTTCAGCTGTCCTTTGGGCTTTTTTTATATTTTTTGCCGCTTTGGAAACTGCTCTTTTTGCCGCTTTTGTCCCTCTTCTAACAATTGGTTTTGCTTTTCTTGCCTGTTTTCTAAGCTCAATGGCAATTATCTTTTTTACCCTTTTCTGTTCCCTATCTGCCTCTCTAACTAATTTCTTAACTAAATTTGCAGCATCTTTTGTGCTTATCAATCCTTTCTTCCTGATATCTTTTAGGATTTTATCTACCTTTTCTGCTGCTATGCTTGCTGTGCCTATTGCAGTTACTAAACCTCTTTTAATAATATCTGCCATTTATCTCACCTCATTTTCCTTCTTTTTCTATTGAAACAAAGAGTATTATTGCGAATATTATTGCTAAAGCAAAACAAAGCAGCGTAACAAGGGGGAATCCGTTCAATACGGGTTTTCCAATATTTACTAACAAGGCACCGGTAATTAGGAAAGCTGCTATTAGCATCCCATATGTCATCCTGTTGCTGGACTTGTCAATGTCTGTTGCTAATTTTTTAATGTCTGTATCTTCAATATCAACTCTTACTGTACCTGTTTGTATTTTCCTCAATACAGAGTTTAATTGGTCTGGAAAATCTTTGAATAGTTTGGTGTATTTTGCCAGGTTCTTCATTAATTGTTTGGCCATATTTGATAATCTGAACTCTCTTTTTATTAAGTTTTCTAAAAATGGCCTTATATTTTCAAGAATTCTGAAGTTTGGTGAGTACTCAAGGCCAATGCCTTCCAGCTCTATTACTGTCTTTCCGAAAAGAACAAAATCAACAGGAAGTTTAACATGATGCTCCAAAGCAATATCCAAAACTTCATCCATCATATAGCCTAGTTTTGCATCTTTTAATCCAGAATTGTGTAACGGCTCTATAACATTCCTTACATCTTCTTTAAATTTGGCTATATCTGTTTGGTTTTCATTCATTAAGCCCATTGTCAAAAAAGTGTCAACAATAGAATCCATGTCTTTTTCAACAATGCCGTATAAGAGCTCTATAGACTTCTGCTTTAAGTAATTATTAAAGCGACCTACAATACCAAAATCTACCCATGCTATCTTATTATCTTTTAATACTATAATATTTCCCGGGTGGGGGTCTGCATGAAAAAAACCATGCACAAAAACCTGAGTCAATATAGATTCAAAACCATTTTTTATTATTTCTTTTATTTTGAATCCTTTGGTCTTCTTTAACTTTGCTATGTTGTGTAATTCGATGCCATCAATAAATTCTATAGTAAGCACTCTCTTACTAGAGTAATCATCGAATACCTTAGGTATTTTTACAGTATCTGAGTTTTTGAAATTTCTATAAAATCTTTTTGCATTTTTTGCCTCTCTATTAAAATTAAGCTCGTTGTCTGTCCATTGCTTGAATTCTTTTACAATTCTTACCGGGCTGTATTTTCTTATCTTTTTTGAATGTTTTTCCAGTTTTTTAGCTACGAATGTCATTATTTCTATGTCTGTGTCCATAATCTGCCTTACATTTGGCCTTTGGACTTTTACTGCTACCACTTTACCGTTTTTTAATGTGGCTTTGTGCACTTGAGCTATAGAAGCAGAGGCTATTGGCTTTTCACTGAATGAAGCGAATAATTCTTTTATTGGCTTTTTGAGCTCTTTTTCTATTGTTTTTTCAACTTTCTTGTAGGGGAAAGGAGGAACCCTGTCCTGCAGTTTACCTAGTTCCTTAACATATTCTTTGGGGAGCAGATCTGGCCTTAAGCTTAATATTTGGCCTAGTTTGATAAATGTTGGGCCTAGTTTTTCAAAGGCTTTTCTTAGCCTTATTGGGGGGTCTTTTAGCCTTTTTCTTTTTGATTTAAACTTAACTTTATCAAACAGGTAACCAAAGCCCTGCTGGGTGAGAATCAGCATTATGCGGTTAAATCTTGCAAGATCCCTTATGTCCTTTCTGGGATTAACCTTAAAGATTTTTTTCATAATCTGGTCTTGTTTGTCATGATATATAAACGTTTTGAAATTATTGGTTCTTAAACCAAAGATTTTAGAAAACAAGTTTCGCTTCAAAAAGAATTTTTGAACCCCTCAAGCATAGCTTGAGATAATCCCTTATGCTTCTCGCTTTTAAAAATCAAAAGGGATTTTTAAACTTTCAAACAGAGCTTGAAATTTGCTCGAATCATAAGGTTTTTATATGAGTGTTTTTTTCTTAGTTTATGATGAAATATATCTACGAAGTAAGGATACATGGAAGGGGGGGCCAAGGCGCTAAGACAGCTTCTCAGTTCATAGCAGAAGCTGCTATGGGAGAAGGAAAACATATACAATCTTTTCCTGAATACGGGCCTGAAAGAGCTGGAGCTCCAATGAAGGCGTATACAAGGATCTCTGACAAGCCTATAACAGTATATGCTCCTGTTGTCAATCCTGACCTTGTGATGGTTATTGATCCAACTCTGTTAAAGAGCGCTAATGTTACAGAAGGCCTTACATCTGATGGTGTATTGTTAGTTAACACCCCTAAAAGTTCTGACGAGATTAAAAAAGAATTAAAGTTCGATGGTAAGGTTTATACTGTTGATGCTACTAAGATTTCTATTGATACTGTTGGTAAGAATCTACCAAATACCCCTATGTTAGGGGCTTTTGTAAAGATATCAGGAAAGATACCTATTGATGCTGTAAGAGACTCTATTAATCATAAATTTTTAAAGAAATTAGGAGAAGAGAAGACTAATGCAACTATCAAAGGGGTTGAGTTGGCTTATGAGGGTGTGAAATGAGCAAGCTAAAATCAGCTAAGGAAATACCAATTGGCGGATTAATAGATGAAGCTGGTTCATCTAGGAAGTTTAAGACAGGAGATTGGCGCAGTTTTAGGCCTATAATTGATGAGGAGAAGTGCATTAATTGCCTTCAGTGTGTTGTTTATTGCCCTGAGGATTGTATTGATTCTTCCAAGGAAGGAAGAGGGAAGATAAATCTAGATTATTGCAAAGGATGTGGGATTTGCGCTAATATTTGTCCTGTGAAATGTATTAAGATGGAGGAGGAAGCAAAATTCCAAAAATAAAGGCTATAACAGGAACAGGAGCTGCTGCAGAAGCAATGAGACAGATTAATCCAGATGTAGTTCCAGCTTTTCCAATTACTCCTCAAACAGCAATAATGCAGGATTTTGCCACTTATGTTTCTAATGGTGTAGTTGATAGCGAGATGATTAGGGTAGAGAGCGAACATTCAGCAATGAGCTGTGCTGTTGGAGCTTCAGCTGCTGGCGCAAGGGTGATAACTGCTACTTCATCTGCTGGTTTAGCTTTAATGTGGGAGATTGTAGGTGTTGCTTCAGGATTAAGATTACCAATTGTTATGGAAATTGTGAATAGGGCTTTATCTGCGCCAATCAACATTCACTGTGACCATAGTGATTCAATGGGGGCAAGAGATCTAGGATGGATACAGATATATTCTGAGAATGCCCAAGAGGTTTATGAGAATACATTGATTGCGATAAGGCTAGCGGAGAAAGCATTATTACCTGTAATGGTCTGCCAGGATGGTTTCATTACTTCACATGGTGTGGAGAATGTTGAGATTTTTGATGATACTGATGTAAAGAAATTCGTTGGGGAGCATAGTTATCCTTATTCATTGTTGAATTTGAAGAAGCCAGTCACACATGGTCCACTTGAACTGCAAGATTATTATTTTGAGACAAGATATCAGCAAGTGCCAGCTATGGAAGATGCTCTTAAAGAATATCTGAAGATTGGCAAGGAGTTGGGGAAGATAACTGGAAGAAAATATGGCCTTTTTGATGAATTTAATATTAAAGATGCTGAGGCAGTTATTGTCTGCCTGAATTCAACTGCAGGGACAACAAAGGCAGCTATTGAAAGATTAAAGGGCAAGAAAGCCGGATTATTAAAGTTAAGATTGTTCAGGCCATTCCCTTACAAGGAGGTTGGTGAGGCTCTTAAGAAGGTTAAGAAAGTAATTGTACTTGATAGGGCATTGAGCTTTGGCGCAAACCCCCCCCTTTATGGAGAGGTAAAGAATGCACTTTTTGATATGGGATATAATGGTAAGATCTATTCTGGGGTTTATGGCCTAGGAGGAAGAAACATATTTATTGAAGAGATTGAGAAGGTCTATAATGATGCTTTAAATGATGAATTAAAAGAGCATTTTTATGTAGGTTTGAGAGAATGTCCTTAAAAATTGTGAAACAATTTTTGGGACATTGAAAACGGTATTTTCAATGAATTACAAAGAATTAGCTGAGAAGTTGAAAGAGAAGAAATTAGCATCAGGGCATAGGAGCTGCGCTGGCTGCGGTTTTCCTGCTATAGTCAGGGCTATTTTAGCTTCTACTGATAAGCCACTTGTTGCTAGCTGTGCTACTGGCTGTTTAGAGGTTACAACTACAATATATCCATTTACTTCGTGGAATATTCCATTCATCCATTCAGCTTTTGAGAATTCTGCTGCTACAATTGCTGGAGTTGAGACTGCTTTTAGAGCTTTAAAGAAAAAAGGGAAGATAACTGAAGATGTCCAGTTTGTTGCTTTTGGCGGAGATGGAGGAACTTATGATATTGGGTTTCAAAGTTTAAGCGGCGCTTTGGAAAGGGGCCATGATATGCTTTATGTTTGTTATGATAATAATGCCTATATGAACACCGGAATTCAAAGGAGTTCTGCTACACCTTATGGCGCTTCAACTACAACTGCACCTGCTGGAAAGGTTCATCAGGGCAAAGAAGAATTTAGAAAGGATTTTGCAAAAGTAATGGTTGCACATAATATTCCTTATGTTGCTCAGGCTTCATTATCTAATATGATCGATCTTACAAATAAAGCACAGAAGGCTTTTTCAATAAAAGGGCCAAAGGTTTTATTGGTGTTGCAGCCATGCACTCTTGGATGGAGGTATCCACCTGACAAGACGATTGAGATTGCTAAACTAGCTGTTGAGACTAAGTTCTGGTCCCTTTATGAGGTTGAGAATGGAAAGTATAAGTTAACTTATAAGCCTAGCAAAGATGTTCCTGTTACTGAATATCTTAAGGCACAGGGAAGGTTTAAGCATTTGTTTAAGCCTGAGAATAAGGAGATAATTGAGAAGATACAGGCACATGTTAATTCTGAATGGGAAAAATTGTTGAAGTTGTGTGAGTAGTTTTTCTAAAGTTTTAAAAAGAGATTTGCATTCTCAAGAAGTATGGAACTTGATAAAGTTAGAGAAATTTATGGAGCATTACCTACAAGATCAAAGTTTGTTGAAGTTACATATTTAGATGACTATAATCAGAAAAGGATTAGGCCAGGATATTTTACTGAGATTTTTGATATGCCCCTAGGTGAAATTCCCGATGAACATAAGGGCAAATTTGGGGAAGGGAAAGAACATCCTATCCCACCATATATAGTATTACATGCGGCGTTAGATAGGAATCAAGTTCCAATAGAGCCATTGGAAATAATGGTTGAAAAACTTATTAGAATAGAGGCTGCTACCATAGTTCCTTTGAAATCAAGTTAATTCTTAATAGATTTTGTTAGTAATTTAAACACAAAATTAATAAATGCCTGTTTCTTATAGGTTTATGAGGATCTAAAATGGATTATGTAAAATTGATAGTTGCTGTTTTGATTTGTTTATTAGCTGGGGCTGTTGGTTCTATATTCACTGCTAAAAGCGTTTCAACGTGGTATGCTGGGCTTAACAAGCCAAGCTTTAATCCTCCTAGCTGGGTTTTCGGGCCTGTGTGGACTTTTCTTTATATCTTGATGGGTGTTTCTTTGTATTTAGTTTGGAGTAAAGGTCTAGGAACTGGCGGGGTGAAGGCTGCTATGGTAATATTTGGCGTTCAGTTATTGCTGAATATTTTATGGTCCTTATTGTTTTTTGGCCTGCAGAATCCATTATTAGCTTTGATAGAAATAGTATTATTATGGGTGATGATATTAGTGAATATATTGTATTTCTATAAGATATCTCCATTGAGCGCTTATCTATTAGTTCCATATATATTGTGGGTTAGTTTTGCTGCTGTGCTTAATTTCTTCCTTTTTAGGTTGAACTAAATGTTTTGGGCTATATAGAAAGCGACTAGTCCTGCAAGCACAGATAAACCAAGAATTATCATCACAATTATTATGGTTTTTCTTTCTTTTGAATCCATGTCTTTTAGGGTTCTGTGGTTTGTTTTCCATTTATCTTTGTTTGCTAGTCCGACTGCCATAAAGACTAAGCCTCCTATCCAAAAACCTGGATTTTTGAAGACTAAGCCTAATGGAATCCATGTAATTCCTATTATAAAGAAAGTGTAATAATCTGGATTATGGGGCTTTTTCTTGTATCTGATTATGAATATTGCTAAGAGAACTGTTATGATTACAAGAATTAAGATAGAGATTATGATCCATGGTGGTGCTGACATAAGAATTAAATTAGATTAATAATATATAAATTTTTGGGTTATACCAGCTCTGCGCCTTTTTGTAAGGCTTTTTTGTTGATTTCAATCAAATCTTGCTTATGTTTAGGGAATGCGCCTGGCAGGATTTCTAAGACTTTGTCTAAGGTTAGAATATTTGTTTTCTTTATGAATGCTCCTAACAAAATTAAGTTGGCGACTCTTGTGTTTCCTAATTCATTAGCTAAGTCTGTTGCTGGTATCTTTATTACTTCTACATCTTTTCTTTCTATTTCTCTTTTAACTAAAGAAGAATTTATAATCAGTAATCCGTTTTTCTCTACAAGTGGTTCGAACTTATCTAAAGATGGTTGGTTTAGGATTATAGCAGTTGTTGGATTATCTACTACAGGAGAGGCGATTTCTTCATCGGATATTACGATGGTTGTGTTTGCTGTTCCACCACGCATCTCAACGCCGTAAGAGACCATTGCTGTGATGTTTTTTCCTTCTTCAATTGCGGTTTTTGCCAATACATTTCCAGCTAATACAACTCCCTGTCCTCCGAATCCTGCTATGATTATTTTTTCAGTCATTTTTTATCTTTGAATACTCCCAATTTGAAGTATTCTTTCATCTTATTGACATATTCTATCGATTCTTTGGTTGACATCTTCCAATTAGTAGGGCACATTGCTAATACTTCAACAAATGTGAAACCCTTGCCTTCTAATTGATACTGAAATGCTTTTTTGATAGCTGCTTTTGCTTTTATAACATCTTGTGGTGTGTTTACAGCTACTCTTTCTATGTAGTATGTTCCTTCTAATTGTGAAAGTATCTCACACATCTTTAATGGAAAGCCTTCAACTTCTGATCTTCTGCCAAATGGGGAAGTTGTAGTTTTTTGTTCTAATAGGGTTGTAGGTGCCATCTGGCCGCCAGTCATTCCGTAGACAGCGTTGTTTATGAAGATTGTTGTGAACTTTTCTCCTCTGTTTGCTGCATGGATAGTTTCGTTAGTGCCGATTGCAGCTAGATCACCATCTCCTTGGTAAGTGAATATGATGTTATTTGGCATTAAACGTTTCATTGCTGTTGCTACTGCTGGTGGCCTTCCATGCGCGCATTCAACAATATCGCATTTGAAATAATTGTATAATAGAACAGCGCATCCGACTGGTGCTGTGCCTATTGTTTTTTCCCTAATATTCAGTTCGTCCATAACTTCAGCTAATAGCCTATGGGCTATGCCGTGACCACAGCCACCACAGTAGTGTGTCTTAAGATCTTCTTTTAGTGAGTTTGGTTTTGTCAGCTTCATTTCATCATTTCCTTTATCTTTTCATAAATATTATTTGGTGAGGGATACCAGCCTCCGCCATGGCCGAAATGTTGTACTTCTATGCCTGTCTTGTTGAATAATGAAAGTTTGACATCTTCTATCAATTGACCATTGGACATCTCAACTGCTAGGAATTTCTTTGCTTTTTGTTTTGCTATAGTTTCAGAAGGGAAAGGCCATACTGTGATTGGTCGGATTAGACCTACATTTAATCCTTCAGCTCTTGCTTTTTTGATAGCTGCTTTTGCTATCCTTGCTGTTATTCCGTAAGCAACTATGATTAATTCTGCATCTCCTGTTTGCAGTTCTTCTACTAATTTAAGTTCTTGTTCTATTTTCTTGTATTTGTTGTTAAGGTGGATATTATGTTTTATCAATAGATCTGGGGGGTTAAGCAGTAATGTTTTAATCTCTCTTGGCTCTCTTCCTTTGCAGCCTGTTAAAGCAAAATCTTTTTTGGGTAATTTTAGAATTGGAGAGTATTTTTTTATTTCAACTGGCTCATACATCTGGCCTAAGATTCCATCTCCTAGAATCATAACAGGGTTTCTGTAATAATCTGCATAGTCAAATGCGTTTTGTGTAAGATCATATAATTCCTGTAAAGTTGAAGGTGCTATAACAATCATATGATAATCACCATGGCCTCCTCCTTTTACTGATTGGAAGTAATCTGCCTGCGAAGCTCTGATGTTTCCTAAGCCTGGACCGCCCCTTACAATGTTGACGATTACGCAAGGCAATTCGCCAGCGCAAAGATATGAGATGCCTTCCTGCTTTAAAGAAATTCCTGGGCTGCTGGAGGATGTCATGCACCTGAAGCCAGCTGCTGATGCTCCAAAAAGCATGTTAATTGCTGAGATTTCTGCTTCTGCCTGGATAAAGATTGAATTAAAATCAGGAACTCTTTTTGACATGTATTCTGGAATTTCATTTTGAGGAGTTATAGGATAGCCTGCATAGAACTTGCAGCCTGCCTGCAAAGCTGCTTCTGCTATTACTTCGTTGCCTTTCATTAGCACTTTTTTCATTTTTCAATCTCTATACATAAATCAGGGCACATCTGAAAGCATAAGCCGCAGCCTGTGCATTTGTTTACATCGATAATCTCAGCATAATGATAGCCTTTTTTATTTAAAGAAGAGGACATCTTTATGTTCTTTATAGGGCAAGCTGTAATGCAAAAACCACATTCTTTACACTTTTCTGGATCGATTGTTATTTTTACCATAAATTTCCCTGTTCGAATGGATGTGAAATGCTAATATATTAAAAGCTTTTGCTTAAGAAGGAAAAGATTTAAAAATAGCTATGCGTTCTTGTGCTTCTGATGGTATTGAAAATGCCGGGTATAAGTGATACAGTTACGAATAATGCATTAAAGGAAGTTGTGAATAGATTATCTCAAGAAGAATTTAAATTTCATAGTTTAGAGGCTGTACTCCATGATAATAGATGGTATGTTACTGTTTCTCCATCTGGGGGAAAAGATGAAAGAGCAGCAGCTAAAAAGGATAAACCTTCTTTTCTGACTTATGATAGAGGCTTTTTTTTTCGTTACTTTTATCTAGATTCTGGTCAAGGGTATAGTATATTCTTTAGGGATTCTGGGAATGATGAGACTATGAAAAAATTGGAATTGGAAGAAAGAGTCACTGACGCAAGATTAGCTTATTTAGATTCTCAAACTGCTGAAAACCTGACATCATGTGGAGATGCTTTTCTTGAATATTGGGGTTATTTGCTTGATACAGCACTTACAGCTGCCAGGGTTGATGTTCTCTCTTTAAGTGGGGATTTTCAATCTGATTTAAGTGATATGTATCTATCACGCGACGTAAAGATGCCTGAGGAGATACGTGTTAAAGTAACAGAATTAAGAGGGAAAATGGATAAGATTAACACTAAATTTATTTCTATAATTGAAGTATACGTGTCTTTCTTACAGGAACACGGGGTAATTGAAAAGCCACAATCTTAAGATGTCTCTTTTTCTATCCACTTACCATATTCTTCATTACATCCAGCTTTTATCTTAAGAATGCAAGGAATATCATAAGAATGGAGCTTTTTTACTTCTTGTTTTATTGCTTTATAGTGCTTTTCCTGGGTTTTTGCTATTATAACTGCCTCTGATTCTTGCTTTATGCTGCCTTCCCACCTGTAGAGGCTTTCTATAGGGTGTATATTGGCGCAGGCTATCAGTCTCTTATCTAAGAGGTGTTTTGATATTGCTTTAGCTTCTTTGTTGTCTTTGCAGGTTATGTATACAATTGTCATATAAAGCTGTAATATCATTAAATTTAAATACATTACGATAATCTTTGAGTAATATGGGTAAAGGGCATGTTTTTACAAGTATAATTGGAACGTTTAGATTTAATGAACACTTTAGATTAATAGATAGTAAAATGTTCATTAATATTGAACAATATAAATGTCCTGAGGTTGATTTGGAGGAGAAAGCATTGGAAAAGGTATTAGGGCATTTGAAGGATAAGAGGTATTTTGAGGCTTTCTATAAGCAGAATATGGCTTTAACAAAGAAGGATATTAAAGAAGCTGTTAAGGATGATTTACTAATAATTCAAATAGTGAGTAATGTTGTTGAGATTGAAAGAGCAGTTAATACGTTAATTAAGAGATTAAGGGAATGGTATGGGTTGTATAATCCTGAATTTGAGAATTCTATTACAGATCAAGAGAAGTTTATTGAATTGGTATTGAAAAATAGTGAGAAGAAAGCTAAGGATTCTATGGGTGCTGATTTTAGTAAGGAAAATCTAGAGCCAATGCTGGATTTGGCTAAGAATGTTGAGGAATTATTTGGGCTAAAGAAAAGACAAGAAACCTATCTAGAAAAAATGATGAAAAAAGTATGTCCCAATGTGTTAGCTATAACAGGAGCTACGATTGGAGCTAAATTACTAAGTCAAGCAGGCGGCTTAAAACAATTAATGCTGTTTCCAGCTTCTACAATTCAGTTATTGGGGGCAGAGAAGGCTTTGTTTAGGCATATGAAGACTGGGGCAAGAAGCCCAAAGTATGGATTTATACATGAGCATCCTTTAATTTCTAAGAATCCTAGAAAGATCCATGGTAAGATTGCAAGAGCATTAGCTGATAAAATAAGTTTGGCAGTTAAAATTGATTATTTTAAAGGTAAGTTTATTGGTGATAAATTATTGAAACTGGTTGAGGATAAGTTTAAATGAAGCCATCAAAGATATTTGAGGTTTATAGGGATAGTAAAGACAGGTTGTATACAATAAATTTGGTTCCTGGAAAAAAGGTTTATGATGAAAGGTTGGTTAAAGATGGAGTAGAGTATAGAGAATGGAATCCTAGGAAAAGCAAGTTAGCAGCAACGATATTAAAAGGCAGCACTAATATATTTATCCGAAAAGGAGATGTTGTGCTTTACTTAGGATGTTCAACTGGTACAACTGTTTCGCATGTTTCTGATATTGTCGGCAAAGAAGGATTTGTTTTTGCACTTGATTTTGCCCCTAGAGTAATGAGAGAGATGGTTTTTGTTGCTGAGGATAGGAAGAATATTGCGCCCATATTAGGGGATGCTAACAAGCCCGAAAGCTATATTGGGCGGGTTTCAGAGGTTGATGTTGTCTATCAGGATATTGCGCAGAGAAATCAAGTTGATATTTTTCTGAAAAATGTTAATATGTTTTTGAAGAAAGAAGGGTATGCTTTATTAGCAATTAAGGCAAGATCAATAGATGTTACCAAAAAACCAAGAGCACTATTTGCTGAGGTAAGGCAAAGGTTAGACAAAGAGATGACAATTATTGACTCAAGAATACTGGAGCCTTATGAGATGGACCATATGATGTTCATACTCAAACACAAAAATTCTTAAGTGAATTTTGCGTTTTCGTAGCATCAAACCAACTGGATTATACCTTTGGTTGGTTAGATACATCTGCAAAAAGAAGTAAAGTTTATAAATCGTGAGAGGATTCTAACGAGAGCGGGGTTTTAAGATGAGTGATAAATTAGAGAAAGGGACATATGCATTGAAGAAAGGCCTAGCTGAGATGCTAAAAGGCGGCGTTATAATGGATGTTGTCAATGTAGAGCATGCTAAAATAGCTGAAAAGGCCGGAGCTGTTGCAGTAATGGCCTTAGAAAGGGTTCCTGCTGATATTAGGGCACAAGGCGGAGTAGCAAGGATGAGCGACCCTAAGATGATCAAGGATATAATGAGCGCTGTTACAATTCCTGTCATGGCAAAATGCAGGATAGGGCATTTTGCAGAAGCTCAGATTCTAGAAGCGTTAGGTGTTGATTATATTGATGAATCAGAGGTGTTAACTCCAGCTGATGATAAGTTTCATGTTGATAAAAATAAGTTTAAGGTTCCTTTTGTATGCGGGGCTACTAATTTAGGTGAGGCTTTGAGAAGGATAAATGAGGGAGCAGCTATGATAAGAACCAAAGGGGAAGCTGGCACGGGAAATATAGTTGAAGCTGTTAAGCATATTAGGACTATTAATAGCGAGATAGCTGCTTTGAAACATGAAAATCTGAAGAAGGTTGCTCAAGAATGCAAGGTTCCTTTAAGTTTAGTTGAAGAAGTTAGAAAATTAGGAAGATTACCTGTTGTTAATTTTGCAGCTGGGGGAATTGCAACACCTGCAGATGCTGCATTATGCATGCAATTGGGGGTTGATGGTGTTTTTGTCGGTTCTGGCATTTTCAAGAGCAAGGACCCTAAGACAAGGGCAAAGGCGATTGTTGAAGCTACGACACATTACAATGATGCAAAAATGGTCGCAAGGGCATCTGAAGGATTAGGGGAAGCGATGCTTGGGTTAGAGATTTCTAAGTTAGATGTTAAGATGTCTGATAGAGGGTGGTAAGTTCTATGAAAATAGGCGTATTAGCATTACAAGGTTCTGTTGAAGAGCATGTTAAGGCTTTGAAAGGGTGTGAAGTTGAGCCTGTTCTGGTTAAGATGCCTCGTGATTTAGATGATGTTAATGGCTTGATTATTCCTGGTGGTGAGTCTACGACTATAGGCAAATTAATGAAGAAATATGGATTAGATAAGGAAATCAAGAAAAGATGTAAGGAAGGAATGCCTATTTACGGGACATGTGCAGGAGCTATCTTGTTGGCTAAAGATATTGTTGGTTCTAAGCAGCCTAAATTGGGATTGATGGATATTTCTATAAAAAGAAATGAATATGGCCGGCAGGTTGACAGTTTTGAAACTGAGCTGGATATTTTTGATGACAAACCATTTAAGGGTGTGTTTATTAGGGCTCCTGTTATAGATCAACTGCATGATGGATGTAGGGTATTGGGAAGTTTTAAGGATAAGCCTGTTTTTGTTGAGCAAAGAAATTTATTAGTAAGTACGTTTCATCCTGAGTTAACAAATGATTTAAGGGTTCATAAGTATTTTCTTGAGATGGTTGAGAAGAGCAGAGATATTAGTTTTTGATTAGTTCTATTATCTTACAAGTATTGCAGATTTTACCAGAAGAAGGCTCCCCACATTTGTTGCAACTGTTTGCTGTTCCTTCAACTGATTTTTTTAATGTTGGCATTATTTTTACGAATGAATTAATGATGCTTGTTTTTGTTCCTTTGTGGTGTAATTCAAATTTGTTAAGCATCTCTGCAACATCTTTTCTGTAAGCATCTGTTCTACATGGGCATTTTTCATACTTTACTGGAAAGTTCATCAGTTTTGAATATAATTTTGTCTCTTCTTCTGTGCAGAAATATAGAGGCTTGATCCTTGGTATGAAGCCTTTCTGTTCTTTTGATCCTGTTTTTGGGCCTAACCTCGGGAGAATTTCTACATGGTTTTGGAATATGTTCATAATTATGTTTTGTGCTTCATCGTCTAAGTTATGGCCAGTAACCAGTTTAGTTGCTTTTAGTTTTTTGGCTAATTTATTTAATAAGTATCTCCTTAAAACTCCGCAGATTGAGCATGATTTGTATTTTATCCCTTTTTGCTGCAGTAATCCCTTAATATAACATAAAGAATAACCAAATTCTTCTCTGAATGAAGATATGTGAAGTTTTATGTTATTTTCTT
>CAZSRD010000014.1:0-11804 GCA_964609455.1 uncultured Methanosarcinales archaeon | reverse complement strand
GAATAACCAAATTCTTCTCTGAATGAAGATATGTGAAGTTTTATGTTATTTTCTTGGCAGAATTTAATTACATTATTTTTGTTTATTTCTGAGTATTTTCCAATTGAAGGATCTATGTAGGCTGCTTCTATGATTATATCCTTGTTATCTTTTGTTATTTTTTTTAGTAAGTATAAAACAGCAGTTGAATCTTTGCCTCCAGAGACTGCTACTAAGATACGTTCTTTCTTCCCTATAAGGCTGTTTGTTCTTATTGTTTTACGTACTTTTCTCTCAAAGTATTCGAAAAATTTCCTTTTTGAAAGCTTTTCTCCTGCCTGTAAAGTATAGATTGTTTTCATATTTGTTGAGAAGAGAAGTTTATTTTTAAATATTGCTAATAGTGAGCTATAAATTTCATTGCAAGCATTATTAATATTCCCAAAATAAAGAAAGCAAATGATTTCAATGATTTTGCAATGTTGGGCTCTTTGTGTAGCTCTGGGACTAAGTCAGAGGCTGAGATGTAGATGAAGCCTCCTGCTGCGAATGGTAGAATAAAGGGAATTGCACCCCCTATTGATGTTGAAAGGAAATAACCTATAATGCCCCCTAAAACTGAAGTTAGTTGTGAAAGAAGATTATACCAGAGCGCTTTTGTTTTTTTAAAGCCGCCATGGACTAAAACGCCAAAATCACCAAGTTCTTGAGGGACTTCGTGGGCTATTATTAACAATGTTGTTACAATACCAAAAGGAATATTGACCATAAAACTTACAGCGATTATTATACCATCTATGAAATTGTGGATGCCATCCCCAAATAATATAAGATAACTTACTGGGTGGACATCACATTTTCCTTCATGGCAGTGATGCCAGTAGAGGAATTTTTCCATAAGGAAGAATAGGATAAATCCTACCATAACAAATGTAAAGACTGTTAAAGGGGTTAATTCATCAAGTGCCTCTGGTATAAGGTGGAAGAAAGCTCCGCTTAATAATGCTCCTGCTGATAATGCAACTAAGAATATAACAAGCTTGTTTAATGATTTTTCGTTCATCCACAAGGAGAATATGCCAACTAATGCGATTAAGCTGTTTATCAGTGTTGCCAGGATTATTAAGGTTAGTATGTGCATTTTATTGGTGATTAAGAAGGGAGTTGTGCTATATAAAATTATCTTTTATAGTCTGGTTTTATATTTATCGTTCTTAATAGATTTGCATTACTTACGACAGTTATTGATGAAAAGGCCATTGCTGCTTCTGCAATTGCAGGATGCAATAATCCGGTCATTGCTATAGGTATTGCTACAAGATTATAGAAAAATGCCCAGAACAGGTTTTGTTTTATTTTTTTGAAAGTTGCCTGTGAAAGCTTAATTGCGCTTACGACTGCCGATAAATTGCCTTGAACAAGAGTTATATCAGAACTTTCTATTGCAATATCTGTACCTGTGCCTATTGCTATTCCAACGTCAGCTTGCGTTAAAGCAGGAGCGTCGTTTATGCCGTCACCAACCATTGCAATAACTCCATACTTCTTTTGAAGTTTCTTTATTTCATTTACTTTTCCTTCTGGTAATACTTCTGACAAAACATAGTCAATACCAACTTTCTTTGCTATTGCATCCGCTGTTCTTTTGTTATCTCCTGTAATCATTGCGGTCTTAAAGCCAAGGGCATGTAAGGCTTTGATTGCTTTTGAAGAATCTTCTTTAACATCATCAGCTATTGCTATTATTCCTGCTGGTTTTTTGTCTATTGCCACAACAATTACTGTTTTTGCTTCGTTTTCCAATCTTGTAAGGTCTTTTTCTAAAGAAGAGAAGTTTATTTTTTTGTCTTTTACTAATTTGTTCCCCATAAGGACTGATTTGCCTTTAACTTGGGCTTTTACGCCTTTTCCTGTAACTGATGAAAAGTTTTTTGGATTGATTAGTCTTAATTTTAGTGATTTTGCTTTGTTTACTATTGCCTGTGCCAATGGGTGTTCTGAAGCGTTTTCTACTGATGCTGCTAATTGTAATAACTCTTTTTCCTTAAATCCATTTGCTGTTATTATATCTGTAACTTCTGGTTTACCTTTTGTTATTGTTCCTGTCTTGTCAAAAGCAATTACTTTTGCATTCTTTATTATCTGTATAGCTGCTCCGTTTTTGATTAATATTCCATTTTCTGCTCCTTTTCCAGATCCAACCATTAAAGCTGTTGGTGTAGCTAGTCCTAGAGCACATGGGCAGGCTATTACCAAAACTGCTATTGTTGCGAATAATGCTAATGAAAAATTTCCTGCTTCTAGATTTACCCAAGGGACAAAACTCTGAGCCCAGGAAAGTATATTTATGAAAAATGAAGGGAAGACTAACCATGAAACAAAGGTCAATAGTGCTATTACTATAACTACTGGAACAAATATACTTGTTACTTTATCTGCAAAAACTTGAATAGGGACTTGGGTTCCTTGAGCTTCTTCTACCATTTTGATAACTTGTGACAAGAAAGTGTCTTTGCCTATTTTTTTTGCCTTAACTTGCAGCATTCCTTTTTGGTTTATAGTTGCTCCAATAACTTCATCTCCTTTTTTCTTCTTTATAGGCAAGGATTCACCAGTTGCCATGCTTTCGTCTACTGCGCTTTCTCCTTCTATTACCACTCCGTCTGTCGGGATTTTTTCTCCTGGCTTTACAATCATTATGTCTCCTATTTGGATCTGTTCAACAGGAATCTGAATCTCTTTTTTGTTTCTGATTACTCTTGCTGTTTTCGCACCTAATTGCAATAATTTCTTTATTGCTTGGGAAGCTCTCCCTTTTGCTTTTGTTTCTATATATCTTCCAGTTAAATGGAAAGTCATTATCATAGCAGAGATTCCTGCATAGTTTGCTACTGCTAAAAAGAATATGGCTATTCCTGTTATGTATGCTGCTAAAGTTCCCATTGCTATTAAGACATCCATGTTTGCGCTCTTATGTATTGCTGCTTTTAAGGCTGATTTTAGGGTGTCTTTGCCAAAGATAAAAACAACAGGTGTTGCTAAAACTAAGAAAGCTATGTCCATCCACATTTTTGGAAGGACCATTATATTGAAGAACATTTCCGGGATCATGATGTACATGATTAATGCAGTAAAAATCCAAGAGAACCACATCTTTTTTGAAGCTATTTTTAAATTTTCCATATCTTCATCAAGCTTGTCCTGTTTTTTTGAAGTTTCTCTTACTGGGGTGAATCCTGCATCTGATATGGTCTTATGAATTCTCCCAATACCTAATTTTGAAGGATCATATACAACAAAAGCTTTTTCTGTTGCTAAATTCACATTAGCTTGTTTTACACCATCTAATTTGTTTAGTCTTTTCTCTATTATTTTTGCGCAACTTGCGCAATGCATTCCTTTTATTGGTATTTGTAGTTTGTCCATTTTATATTATGAGTTAGGTTAGATAAGTATGTAAATGTTTTGTTTACTAGACTTTTGCACTTTTCCCCTATAAGCTAGTTCTATTTTTTGCATTTACGACTCCATTGACGCAGGTGAGCTAGTTATTTTGACGTATTTCAACCTACATTCCTGTGAGCAGAACTCCTTGCTTTCATCCTGTAAAGCCATCCCGCATAATTTACATCCCTTACTTAAATCACTGTATATCTCAAGATGACATAAAGGGCATTTTTTTTCTTTTATCATACTCCGCCGCCTCCGCAACCACAACCTCCACTTCCTCCACCACAGGTACTGCCTTTTGGCACATCAACATTGGATAATTCCTGCTGAACTTCTTGCTGATTTGCTGTGTTCACATCATTTTTAACTATAAAAGCACCCCTTAACATACCCATCCAGCAACTGAATGGGATGGTACCTTCTTCATTTGGTGTAAATTCTATAGTTTGGACTCCTGCTTTTAGTTTAGAGTTAATGCCTAATTTTGGAGACTGGATTGCATTATTGCAACCGGTAAGCTCAGTTAAGTCAATTATCCATTTCACAGGAACTCCCTTTTTTAAGAGAAACTTATTTGGCTGATAACCATTTGAGTTTACTTCCATCCTTATTTCTTGATAGCCATTTTTCATTGTTGTATCAATGCCAATTGCAGCTCCTGTTATTCCGTTGCCAGATGCCCTAACAGAAGTGAATAATGTATTGAAGTCATAACCAGAACCTGTTAAGGTTAATCCTCGGTTTATCATGACAACGCCCATTATGATTACTATTAAAGCTGATACTTTCAGAATTTTATGGGTGAATTTTGTCCCAAGGATGGTTGCTATAGAGCCAAAACCCAACATTAAAGGCAATGTACCTAGGCCAAAGACAAGCATTGTTAATGATCCCTGAAGTATGCTGCCGGTACCTGCTGCAAATATTAACATCGCCTGTAATGGGCCGCAAGCTATCATCAAACCATTCAGTAATCCAATAACAAATGGGCCTCTATTTTTATTAACTGCGTCACTGTTTATTTTTGAAAGGAATTTTGGGCCCCTAAACTGTAATTTTCTCAACCAAGGGAAGATGTTAAGCATGTTTAGACCGTATATGATTAAAAATAGTCCTGCAACTAATGCTGCTCCACCTTTGAATTTGGGTGTAAAGGCAACAAATGAGCCTAGTAAGCCGAATAATGCACCCAATATCACATAGGTTATTGTTTTTCCTGAGCCATATTTTAAATGTGAAAGGAATTTTGACTTTTTATTTTGTTGGGTGTTCATTGCGTCTTTGGTGGTGTAGGAAAGAACAAATCCGCCGCACATTCCTACACAATGAAAACTTGTTAATATGCCTACTAAAAAAATAACAGCTAGACCCATGCCCGGAGTAATCTCGGGGAGGTTAAAACTAAAAGAATATTTGATTATCCAGAATAAGCCTAGCAGAAATAAGAGTGATCCTGCAAAGAAAAAATATTTTGAGTTTATTTTAGGTAAGGAGTAGTATTCCTCGTTAGCTTGTTCTTTTGATGTTGTTTTTTCTTCTGTTTTGTTTATTTCACATCCATAACCTTTTTCACTAATTGTATGTTTTATGGTATCTAAGTTTGTTTTTGATTCGTCAAATTCTATTATTGTGGTTTCATTTGTAAAATTAGATTTTACTTCTTTTACTCCTTCTATTGATAAAGCTGCCTTTTCAATGATTTTTTCACAACTAGGACAGTGCATCCCTTTTGTTTTTATTGTTTCTTTTTGAAAAACCTTTGGTTTTTCTAAACCTTTCTCATTATCATTCGAAAGTATCATTTTCTCACCTTATACCCTCCTTCCTTGATTATATTAATTATAGCTTGTTTAGTTGTTTTTGATTTGTCAAATTCAACCTTTGCAAGACCAGATTTATGATCAATTTCTGCTTTTTTAACTCCATCTAGCTCTTTTAGTGAATCTCCTATAAGCATTTCACAGCTTGGACAATGCATGCCTTCTATGTTTAAAGTTATTTTTTCCATGTTTAACCTTCAATAATAGGTAGAATATAGAGTATTGATATATAATTAAGCCCTGAAACGGATATGGCTAAAATGGCTGAGACGGCTAAATTGTTGGTTTAGAACGTTTATAGGGCTATTTTCAAGAAAACTTGCTTTGTTTTTCCTTTTTCTTTTCTTGCTATTAGTCCTTTTTTCTCTAAGCCGTCGAGAATAATGCTTAATTTTGATTTATGCAAATCTGTCCTTAATCTTAGTGTTTGTTGGGTTATGCCGTCTTGTTCCTTGACTGCTTTAATAACTTTTTGTTCATATTGGTTAAGGCCTTTCAGTAATATGTTGAATTTTTCATCTTCTATTTGTATATGTTTTTGCTTTTCTAATGTGTTTACTATTTCTTTTTGTGATTTTTCAAAAAAGATAAGATAGACACCTAAAGATGTTATGACTGCAGATATAAACCATCCGGCTATGTAGGGTATTATCGTCCTATCTGAATGAAGGCATGTGCCGTCATCCAAAAAGCAAGAGCCTTCTTCTAAAACTATTTTATTGATTAGATCATCTTCTCTATATTTAATCAGATATGTTGTGCTAGCTAATACAATTCCAATTGTAATCAATATTATTCCCAGTTTTTTATTGTCCATTTTTATTTTCGTAATCCTCTATTGCTTTATGCAGACCATCTGCACTTAGGTTAGAACAATGAACTTTTATTGGCGGCAATCCATCTAAAGCATCTTTTATATCGTCTCTTGTTATTTTCTTTGCTTGTTCTAAAGTCTTTCCTTTTGCTAATTCTGTAATCATACTGGATGTTGCGATAGCAGCAACACAACCGAATGTTTTTACACCTATATCTTTAATGTATTCTTTTCCTTGTTTGTTTTTTTCAACTTTTATGTAAACCCACATTAAATCACCGCATACAGGATTGCCTACTTTACCAATGCCATTTGCATCTTTTATTTCCCTTAGGTTATGCGGATGTTTGAAATGTTCCATTACTTTTTCTGAGTACATGTTTTATTTCCTCCATAATGGGCTTATTGATCTTAATTCAGCAACAACTTCTTTTACATTTTTAATTGTGTAATCCAATTCCTCTTTTGTCGTGAATTTTGATAATGTGAATCTTATTGAGCCATGGGCCATTGCTGGGTGAAGGCCTATAGCGGTTAAAACATGAGATGGTTTTAGCTCTCTAGATGAGCATGCTGAGCCTGTTGAGACTGCTATGCCTTTGTCGTCTAGTTTTATCAATAAAGCTTCTCCTTCGATATATTTGAAAGTAATGTTTATGTTGTTGCACAGTCTTTCCTTTTTTGGGCCGTTAAGTTTTGTCTCTGGTATCTCTTTTAGTGTCCTTTCTATGAAGTAATCTCTTAATTTTTCCATTCTTTTTAGATCGTCTTCTTTTGATATTTCAACTGCTTTTGCAAAACCTATAATCGAAGGGATGTTTTCTGTTCCTGCCCTTATGTTGTTTTCTTGCGCACCGCCATCAAGTATTTTCTTTATTTTTGTTCCTTTCTTTATGTATAAAGCTCCAATTCCTTTTGGACCGTGGATTTTATGGGCTGAGAATGATGCTAAAGTAATGTTTTGATTTTTTACGTCTATTGGAACTTTAGTTAACGATTGAACTGTGTCTGTATGGAAGTAAATGTTTTTTTCTTTGCAGAGCTTTCCTATTGATTCTATATCCTGAATTGTTCCAATTTCGTTGTTTGCATGGATTATTGAGACTAAGATTGTGTCTTTTGTTATTGAATCTTTTAATTGTTCTAGATTTATGAAACCTTCTTTGTCAACATCCAAGTAAGTTACTTTAAATCCGTCTGACTCTAGAAATTTACAGGTCCTTTCAACTGCGTGGTGCTCTATTTTAGTTGTTATAATATGTTTTCCTTTGTCTTTGTTTGCAAATGCTATTCCTTTTAATGCTAGATTATCTGATTCTGTGCCACCAGAAGTGAAGATTATTTCCTCTGGTTCTGCGTTTATTTTTTTAGCAATTATTTTCCTGCTTTCTTCTAAAGCTTTTTTTGCTTCCTGACCAAATGTATGAAGCGAAGAGGCGTTTCCATATACCTTTAGGAAGTAGGGTTCCATAGCTTTGACTACTCCTTTGCCTACTTGTGTAGTTGCTCCATTATCTAAGTAGACTCTCATTTTCTGTGACAAACCTCCTTGCAGTATGAATGAACGTGTTTTTCAACTAATTGGAGTATTGGAACGATTGTGTCTTTGTTTAATGAGTAGATTCTTTTTTTTCCTTGCCTAGTGAAGCCTAAAAAATGGCATTCCATGAGCTTTTTAAGGTTGTGGGAGACTTTGCTCTGCTCTTCACCAGTTATTTTGCATATTTGAGTTACTGACTTAGGGCCTTCTGTCAATGCCTCTATGATCTTCATCCTAGTCTTATTGCTGAAAGTTTCAAAAAAGAGTTCATATGATGGACAATTCATATGATATAGAAATCATATGTAGTATATAAATGTTTTGTTTAACGGGCTATTTCGTCGTAACTTATAAAAGCATAGGCAATTCCTTAGTTAATATAAGGCGGATTAAGATATGAATGTTCTACTAGTATACCCAAAATACCCGGATACGTTCTGGAGTTTCAAGCACGCTTTAAGTTTTGTACATAGAAAGGCTGCTTTCCCACCTTTAGGGCTGCTCACAATAGCTGCTATGTTACCTAAAGAATGGGAAAAAAAGCTTGTTGATGTTAATGTGAAAGAGCTTACAGAAGAACATATTAAGTGGGCTGATATGGTTTTCATCAGCGCTATGATTGTTCAAAAAGAAAGCGCTCAAAAGATAATCAACAGGTGTAAACAATATGGGAAGATAGTAGTTGCTGGCGGTCCTGCACTTACCACACAACATGAAGAATTTAAAGGTGTTGATCATTTTGTCCTTAACGAAGCAGAAATTACATTGCCTTTGTTCCTTAAAGATCTGGAAGAAGGGCATCCTAAATCTATTTATGAATCAACTATAAGGCCTGACCTAGATAAAACACCTGTTCCACTTTGGCCTTTGATTAATTTTAAAGATTATAGCTCTATGTCCCTACAATATTCCAGGGGCTGTCCGTTTAACTGTGAATTCTGCGATATAATTGTGATGAATGGGCGAGTTCCAAGAACAAAAACTCCTGAAACGATTATGAATGAGTTTATGTCGTTATATGATGCTGGATGGAGGGGGGCTTTGTTTGTTGTAGATGATAATTTTATCGGGAATAAAACAAATGTCAAGAAGATGCTTCCATTACTTATTGAATGGCAAAAGAAGCACAAGTACCCTTTCAAACTGATGACAGAAGCAAGCATAAATCTAGCTGATGATGATGAATTGATGCATATGATGAGCGCAGCTAATTTCAATAAAGTATTTTTAGGCATTGAAACTCCAGATATAGGTAGTTTAAAAGAATGCGGCAAAATCCAGAACACTAAAATAGATCTTAAAGAAGCGGTAATAAGGATTCACCAACATGGTATGCAAGTGATGGGGGGTTTTATTGTTGGTTTTGATAATGATACGGATAGTATTTTTGAAACACAGATAAAATTTATCCAACAGATAGGGGTAGTTACAGCGATGGTTGGATTGCTTAATGCAGCTCCCCAGACAAGGCTTTGGCATCGCTTAAAAGCTGAGGGCAGGCTATTAGGTGAGACATCGGGAGAGAATACTGATGGCAGTTTAAATTTCATACCAATTATGGGGAAAGAGAAGCTTATTGAAGGCTATAAAAAGATCATATCTACAATTTATTCACCAAAAGAGTATTATAAAAGGATTAATGTTTTTATAAAAAGTTATAGGCCTACTGCAAAAGGTAAAATTTCTAAAGAAGATGTTGGCGCATTTATAAAAAGCTGGTGGAGAATAGGCATATTTTCTAAAGCAAGACTTAGGTATTGGTGGCTTATATTAAAGACTTCTTTGACAAAAAGAAAAGCACTTCCAGCAGCTGTAGAGCTAGCAATATACAGGCATCATTTTGAGAAAATTTCTAAGAAGATTTTAGCTGTGTGATTTTAATTCTACTCTTCTCAGAACTTCATCGTATAACCTAGTTGGGATTGAATAACCATCTTTTACACATCTGTTGTTGAACCTTGGCCCAAGGGCATAATTTCTGCTTTGCATCCAGATTTCTTTAAGAGGTTTTGTTCTTATGTCATCTGCAATAATGAATTCCTTAGCATCATTTCCTGGGCAAGCCTGGACAACACCATCTTTTCTTATGTACATCCCGCAAGATAGTTGATTACAAGGGGCTGTTCCTGCGTATGTAGAAACTCCTTCTTCTTGTAATTGAGGTAGTGTCATCACGCCCCTGTCTATTAAATAGACGTATATGTTAGTATAAAGTTGAATTAATTTCTCTTGAAATTCTGGTTGTTTGGATTCTTCAACTAAACAATGACCCATTCCACTTACCATTGTTGGTGTGACACATACTGGTATGTTTCTTTCTGTCCCCCAGATGAATATTTCAAGAATGTTATCAATATTTTGGGGGGTTACTGGGTTTGTTTGTAATGACATTCTTTGGCAGTATAAGTCAGCGTTCATACCATTTTGAGTTAGAAGTTCTATTGCTCTGTTTCTTGCTTGTGCATAGTTTCTGGATAAACTATGTGTCATGTTGTTAGCTTCTTCTGAATCGAATGACCTGCAATCAATCAAAACTCGTGTTATATTATAATCACATATTCTTTTTACTAATTCTTCAGAACTAACTCCTTGGTATTTTTGCGCTAGTTCATCATCACCTAATATACCCCCTTTTGTAAAAATACCTATTTTTATATTTCTTTCTTGGAGGAAGTCTAATATGTTGAATAAATCTGGATTTGTAATTAATTCTCCTGGACCTAAAAACTTAACAGACTCTAGTCCTAATTCTGTTGCTTGTTCAAGATAATCCTTAACATCATCAAAACTTAGAAGATAATTCCTTACATCTCCTTTTTCAAAACAGCCAGGGCAATTATTAGGGCATATTGCGCTGTAAGATTGATTTACTCTTTCTGTTAGCCCGTTTGAATCTCCCTGATTAACTTGTGCAACAAAGTTATTGGGGGATATGCTTACGTCCAATGTTAACAATTTTCTAGTTCCGTCTTCTAGTGTTTCTTCTAATTTGTTGTGGGGGAAAGACCATCCATCTACACCAAGCCTATAACTGTTAGGAATTTTTTTAGTTAGTATTGATGGTATGTTTGGTTTTATTTTCATAACCACTAAGTAGTTACTAGCTATATATTAAACTTTTTATCATTTTTTGACCTAAAATAGTAATATTTATATATAAATAACAATTATCGGTTAAATATGGAAAGAATAAAACTTGATTTAGTAGACAAGAAGATATTAGCTGAACTTGATAAAAACTGCAGGATTCCTAATTCCATACTTGCTAAGAAAGTTGGAAAATCAAGAGAAGCTGTTAAGTATAGGATACAGCAGTTACAAAAAAAAGGTATAGTTGAGAAATTCATAACATCAATTAATCCAAATAAGCTAGGGTATTTTATGTTTAAGGTTTATTTAAAATTAGAGAACATATCTGAAGAAAGAGAAAAATTCTTTAATGAATTAAGAAAAAATAAAGACATTTACTGGTTCGGTGTTTCTGATGGTGCTTTTGACTGTGTTTTTGCTATTCTCTCTAGAAGCGCAACAGAATATTTTGAAAAAATAAATGGTTTATTATCAAGGTGGGAACATTTAATTGTCAGTAAAGTTTTAGGAACAATGGTTGATACTAGGCAGTACAATAAGAAATTCTTTACCCAAGAAACTGATGGTAAATATGTTATATTTGGAGGAAATGTGGTCCAAAATAAAGTTGATGAATTGGATTTTAAAATACTTGATATACTTGTAAATGACGCCAGGATACCTTTAACTAAATTAGCAAAGAAAGTTCATTCAACGATTGAAATTGTAAGGGGGAGAATAAAAAGGCTTGAGAAGGAAGAAATAATATTGAGTTATAGAATCGCGGTTGATTTTAATAAATTAGGCTTAGAGTTCTTTAAAGCTATAATCTATTTTAGGACGTTGTCTAAAAAAGATGAAAATTCATTATTTGAATGGATGAGGACTCACCCTAATTCTTTATATTATATCAGAAGTTTGGCTCCATGGGAGGTTGAATTTGAATTTGCTGTTGAAAGTTATCAACAATTTAATTCTATTATTAATGACCTTAGAAAAAGATTCCCTCATGTGATAAGGAATTATGAACACCTGATTATGATCCATGAAGAATGGATGCCTGCATATAGAGAAATGATGACCTACTCCCCAATCTAAAGATTGGGGTATCTCATGCGACTGCATGATGCTG
>CAZSRD010000013.1:0-32488 GCA_964609455.1 uncultured Methanosarcinales archaeon | reverse complement strand
GCATCATGCAGTCGCATGAGATACCCCAATCTTTAGATTGGGGAGTAGGTCATTTAGACCTAGAACTCATTTCTTCTCCCTAAACACAACCTCAGTATGTGGATAAGCTATCTCAACATCTTTCTCTTTGTTTATTTCATCAAATATCTCCTTTGTTATAAGGCTAGAAAACTCTTGAATCCTCTTAGCTGGTGAATAATATCTTACATGTACACCTATACCGCTTGGCTGAAAATAAGTTCTAACATAAGGCTCCTGACCAGTTACCTTAATAAACTCATTTATATGCTTCTTTGCAGATTCTAAAGCGATTTTAATTGCTTTATCCAAATCACTCTCATAAGTAACACTCACAACAACCTGATCCAAAATAAACTCATCTTGCTGTGTATAATTAATAATGTTCTGCTCAAACAATATAGAATTTGGCACCATAATTATTCTTCCTGAATTCTCTTCTCCTGCTACAATACCTCCTACCTCTTTCAGATAAATATGTGTTAGTGTAATATCACTAACATCCCCCCTCACACTTCCAATAATAACCCTATCACCTATATCAAACGGCCTCTTTGTAACAATCATTATCCATGCTGCAATGCCCGTAATGGGTTTCTGCAAAGCCCACCCAAGAGCAGCAGAAAACAAACCTAGACCTATACCCAAACCAGCCCATGAACCAAAATAGGATGAGAATGCTGTAAAAATCAATATGAAAAAGAATATTACTTTAATAATACTGGAAAAGATTTCGACATTTGAAATTTGTCTTTTTGTTTTAACCCTCTTTAATAAACCTTTTTTTATTAGGCTTATAACCAAACTTAAGACAATAAAAACAATCACAACTATAATGATTGTCCTTAAAATAGGAACATATGCCTCTAAACCATTAATTAGCCCTAAAATACCCACCATACTGGAAAATAAAGATAAAGCATATTTAAATATGTTTTGTTTCAAAAATCTATTTCAATCCAAAAAACCCTTTTATCCTTTCTTTATACATTTTAGAAATCTTAACCCCATAATCAGGAGGAAAACAATTATAATATCTTGGCTCAGCATATCTCTCGTCTAAAAAAACAACAACACCTTTATCTGTCTCGCTCCTGATGCACCTTCCTGCATTCTGCATTGTTTTTATCATAGCAGGGAAAATATATCCATAATCCCACCCTTTTCCAAATTTTCCGTCGTAATAATCAATCAATTCCTTTATCTCAAGTGTAGGCCTCTCAAGAGGCAGCCCAACAACAATAACACACTTCAAAAAATCTCCAGGAAGATCTATGCCTTCTCCAAAGCTTCCTGCAGTAACTCCCATCAAGACAGCGCCTTCATCTTTACAGCTCTTAAAATCATCCAATAGCTCTTGCTTTGTTTCCTTGCTCATCCCGGGGACTTCAATAAATATTTTTTTCTTGCAGATACCAGCAAAATTATAGTACACCCTATCCATCAAAGCATAGCTGGGAAAAAACAACAGGCTATTGCCAGGAACCAAGCTGACAATATCATTGCAAACCTTGGATATGCTCTTGTATTCTTCATCATTTCTCCTTGTAAACTTGGTAGTTGTTTCAGGAACAATCAAAGCCAGCCTATTCTTAGTTGGAAAAGGGCTTGTAAAAACCCTTTCTCTAACATCATTAAATCCCAAAATATCTTTATACATGAAAGTTGGAGTCAAAGTTCCGCTCATGCAAATTATTGAATGTGCATTATCAATAACCTCTTTAGTAACCAGGGAAGGATCCAAGCATTTGTACATTAAATTCAAGTAAGGCTCTCTAGCCCCGCTCTTTTTTTGCATAACCCTTGCAAAGCCTTTATCCTCTCCCTGCCATGCATCTAAAAAACCCCCAACAGAACCAATATAGCTTTGCTTTTGCTTTTCCCTAATCTCATCGCCAGCAAGCATAAATTCCCCAATAACCCCATCATAATCATCTATCCCCTTGACAAAAACACTCTTTTTTACCAGAGATTCCTCCTTTCTCTCACTTAACTCAGAAGATAACTTATCAATAGCATCCATGACATTATACAATCTCTCCCTAACATTATCAAAACCAAACTTTGCAGCCTCCTTAATTGCTCTTTTCAAAATAAAATTGCTTAAATTATGGCTTAACAGCTCCCTGCACCTCTTTGGAAGATTATGCGCTTCATCCACTATTACCACAGTTTTCTCTAACTCTTTTCCAATCTTATTAAAAAATACCTCCCTTATAGTTGGGCTAAAAATATAATAATAATCAGCAACTACAACACTGGCTTCTTTTGCAATCAAAGCGCTCATCTCATAAGGGCATAACTTTTCTTTAATGCATATCTCACTAAACCTCTCAACATGCAAAGGGCTAAGTATCTTAAGATCATCTAATACCTTCAAAGCTTTCACAGTTGGCCTTAAAGACTTCTTTTTTGTGTTGGTATAGAATTCACAGGCATCTTCTTCTCTCAGTTTTTTGCAATAATCCCTAAACTCATTTGAATAAAGCTTATCAACCTCCTTCAAGCCGCACATCCACTGCTTGCCTATAATATCACAGCTTATTATATTAATCCCATGCTTTTTCTTTATATCTTTCAGGGTATCAATTGCTAATCTATGTTGGGTATGCCTTGATGTTAAAAAGAAAATATTCAGTCCTTTCTTTAAAGCAATAGACAGAGCAGGCCCAAGCACCGCAATTGTTTTACCAAGTCCGGTTGGCGCATGTATCAAAGCATGCTCGCCCTTTTCAACACAATCAATTACCTCTTTGATCATATCTCCTTGAACATCCCTTACCTTGGAGTAAGGAAACAGAATCTCGTCGTTATCCATACGTGCAAAGAAAATATTTATTATTTTTATAACTTGTCTTTTTGATTTAAAAATAATTTTTCGAAACACGAAAAAACTTCTTTGAAGTTTTTTGTGTCCCAAAAATCACAAAGTGATTTTTTAGGGCATAAAAAATCAAAGATTTTTGGGCTTCGAAAATGTAAAACATTTTCGAAACATTTATATACCCCATAGTATTCTTCACAACATAACTTTTGCAATAAACATATGGGGGGATTCAGAATGGTTAACAATAAAGTTTTTAATGTATTTTTTCGGGAAAAGCCAGCTATGATGTTGGTAAACTTAAAAAACACAAAAGACGAAATCTATGCATCAAGCTTGGCAAAACAAATTGACTGCACTTATTCTCATGTTGTAAAAATCCTTCAGGAAATGGAAATAGCAGGCCTTGTAAACTTCGAAAAGCAAGGAAGGTTAAAACTATTAACATTGACAAAAAAAGGCCAGGAAGTAGCAGAACATATCGATAATATTAGGGCTTCTTTATAGAAACATCTTTAATTTTGCAGTATTTTTTTATTTAATGCACAACTTCTTCTAACCCTTTCTTTCCAAGAACCAACTTAGCTTCTTTAATGAAATTATCAACATCTTCTTCTTTTATCATAGCGCCAGCAGCAAACTGATGGCCTCCTGCTTCTCCCCCAACCTTATCCGTAACTTTCTTGACAATCTCTCTCAGGTCAACATCTTTATTTCTTCCGCTCATCCTCAAGCTTACCTTGTAATAGCCGTTCATCAAATCTCCCAAGGACATAATAAATGTTTTATCTTTAATCTCACCGCCTTTAGAAAGTATAGATGCCAATGTTCCAACAATACTTGCCCTGATATTGCTATTAGCATTTATTATAGTATAACCTTCGCCAGAAATTATGTCGCTGCTGCTTTTATTTCCTTTATACCAGTTAATAGCATTAATTATCTCTCTTTTATACCCTCTTAAGCTTTTAAGCGCCCTTTCTTTTGTTTTCTTGTCGCCTAAACAGGCCCCTATGCCTAAAGAAGCTTTCTCTAATCTACCACAAGCATTCAATAAAGTACTAAACTCTTTAGCATCTCTAAAAGGGCTTTCTTTTTCCTCATCATTCAATATGTATACATTCCCTAAAACATCTTCTGGTGAATCTTCACTTAATCTGCGCAATATAATGCCCGAAACCAATTTCTTAATCTCCTCATCATCCAAATGCACTATCTTTCTCCACTCTTTTCCATTCTTTGCTTGAACTCCAATCTGCTGTAAAAACTGTATAGCTCCGCTCTCGCTGCCGCTAACACCGGGGATATATGGATCAGTGCAATACTCTAACACCTTATACAAGGGCCTGGTCTGAGCCCCAAAAATCCTAAGCCCTTTTATGACTTTGATCTTATTTCTCCTTACAGCTTCATCAAGGATTTCTTTATTCAGCTTAGAAAATCCTTCACTGCCTTCTTGTATATCTCCAATAGCGCCAATAACAGCAATATGTGCTAAGTCAGCTACTTTTTTATTTAAGCTTTTAACAAAAGTATAAACAACCCCGGCTCCGCTTATCTCAGAGCCCCCATCAATGCCAAATAGATGTGGATTAACATGAACAATATTGTTTGTTAACTTAACCTTCTCTGGCTGATGGTGGTCTAAAACAAAAATCTGTTTCCCAATAAGCTTTTTCTTAATATATCCAAGCTGCCCAGCACCTAAATCAGTGAAAACAAAATAATTATAGGGCTCTTTAGCCAAGGAATCAATTACCTCATTGGTCAGCTGCTGCACAATGCTTATAGAATATTTCCTATTGTCAGTATTCAACGCTTTAATCATGATAGCAGCAGCACAAGTTCCATCTGCATCAAGATGAGAAACTAACCTTATCGTTTCTTTTTTGTCTAATTCTTTAAACTTCTCCAAAGAAATTTCTGCGTGTTCTTTAAATTGTTCATACTTGTTCATTGAAATCCCCAAAATACTTATTAGACGGAACAATAAGTTTAGAACTTAACTGATTTATATAGTTTTTGCTTGAGCAAAGCGAAAGCATAAACTATTGGGGCAATAGTTTATGTTACTACTCCCAACATTACACCCGATAACTATCTGTAAAAGAATAATACATTCAAAACTAAAAAGATTATATAACAAAGAACAAGTATTGCCCCTTCATGCCGCATAATAGCCTTCTGTTTTTTGATATGGCCCTTAAAGATAAAAAATATCATAAGGAATGTCATAAATACCATTGCAGGGATATCAAAGTAAAGCCATTTAGGGTCTATAGAAAAAGGAGCAATTACTGCAAGAAGCCCCAACGTGACTAGCAAGGTAAAGATATCAGAGCCAAATGTTTCTGTAATTGCTATCTTTGTATAATCCTTTACAGTGCCATGGATAGCAGAAGCAATATTTGGTATCGAAGGCCCTATTGCACCAACAGTTATTCCTATAAGTACATCTGAAAGCCCAGTTAACTTAGCAATATTTATCAGAGCATCTGAAAATATGTAAGAGCCTAACAACAACAACCCAGAGCCAATAAAAAACAGAAATAAGCCAGGTTTCAATTCAAACCCGCCTAAACCAATAATTTTCAATTCATCCTTTATTTCTCTCAACTCCTCCTTTCTTGCTTTCTTTGTTGTCCATTTTTCAAAGAACCAAACATTAAGTATGTATGGCACAAAAAGGAGCATCAAGATTATTCCTTCACTCCTGCTAAACCTTAAATCATACCCAAATAAGAACACTATAAGCGCAATTATGAAGGCAAAAACACCGTCTCTTATAACAACTCTTTTATCAACAGACAAAGGCTTTATCATTGCGCTTAACCCAGTCATTAACCCAATATTGCATATGATAGAGCCAATAATTACACCTAAGCTTATTCCGGGATGCCCCATAAAAAAAGCATACATCGCAACAAAAACCTCAGGAATGCTCAGCATAACAGAAACAAGGATAGAAGTAATTGCGATATAGCTTGTTCCAAGCTTCTCAGCAACAGGAATTAAAGAATCAGTCATCCAGTCAGAGCCTTTGGTAAGGATTATAATTCCCCCTATAAGGAGCATAGCTGTAAGTATAATTCCTAACATAATTAAGAAATTGAATTAGCTTATTAATAAATTTTACTATTTACCAAATCTTCTTTGCCTTTCTTTAAACCACTCTACTGCTTCAATCAAATCTTCCTTAGAAAACTCAGGCCACATCTTGTCCAAAAAATAAAGCTCAGCATAAGAATTCTGCCAAAGCAGGAAATTACTCAACCTCTTCTCACCACCAGGCCTTATCAACATATCAACATCATCAGCTAAATATAAATTTTCAGTAATCCCTTCCTCACTAACCTCCTTTCCATTATCAACCAGTTTCTTGACAGCATCTACTATCTCGCTTCTGCCTCCATAAGCTAATGCCAGGTTCAGCTTAAATCCATTATTATTCTTGGTCTTTTCCATAACTTCCTTCATCTTTTCCCGCATATCAGAAGGAAACATAGAAAGTCTTCCAATAACTGAAATTTTAACCTTATTTTCAGTAACAACCTTATCCTTGCTTAACTCATCAGCTTTTTTCCTAAAAAGATTAAAAAGATAGTCAACCTCTTCTTTGTCACGATTAAAATTCTCAGTAGAAAAACAATAAAGTGTAGCTTCCTTTACCCCTAAGTCAATACACCATTGCATCAAATCTTTTATCTTATCAAAACCTTTCTGATGCCCTCTAAGCTTAGGAATCCCTTTTTTCTTAGCATATCTCCTGTTACCATCAAGGATTATTGCAATATGTTTTGGTACTTTATCCATATTCTATATAGAATCAGTATTTGTTTATAACCTTTTTTATTCAACCACCCTATTAAATATTTCAACAAATATTTCATTTGGAACTTTGAGCCCTGCTTCTAGTAAAGCATTACCTAAAGCTAAACCAACCTCTTTGGGAGTGCCGCTAGGCTTAAAATTCAAAACCTTGCTTAAAGTCTCTTTGCAAAGAAAACCCTCATTCATTGCTATAACTAATTTATTGTCTTTCTCAGAATTAAGGTTCTTGATAAAAAACTCCTCGCCAATATAAACAGCTAGCTCACCATTAGCATAGAAATCTCCTGTCTCCTCAAAACCATGGTTCATTAGCTCTAATCTCAAAAGATCCTTAATAACTCCCTCGACCTTATGCTCATCAAAATGAGCTTTAACATCCTTAACATCAAAGTGAGATATAAAATCCCCCTCACCAACTCTAGAAAAATCATGTACTTTGCCCAAATAACCTTTAACTTTCTGCCTTGCTCCTTTCTTAGAACCCTTCCGAACTCTTTTCTTCCATTTATTTTCAACTATATAGGCATATCTATACTCTCTACCACTTTTTTTCTTTATCTTTTTTACTCTAATATATGCCAATTTACACCTCTAATAGTGAAATCCCCATCTAGTTAGGCACCATCGAAATATATAAATCTTTCTAAAAATTTAGCCATTAGAAGCCATATAACCTTAAAATTCCAGTATACAAATTACTACATTAGTTGTTTAACTTCACCCTTAGGCTTAATTTCAGAAAAAACCTGGCTTTGAAACCTATATACCTCTATTTCACTTAAATTCTGCCAGGATTGAGGCGGCAAACCAGCTTTTACACACGTTTGATCCAAAAACTCTTTAGAATCCCAATTATATTCAGTAGCTACTTGTGGCAACAAAAGCCCTTTCCCAAAGCCACTGCTTACAATAAGCCCATCCCTTCCAACTTTAACTGCCTTAATATAATCCTCAGCCCTCTTCACAGATACCTTCTCAGGCTTTGTCAGTACAGAAACCTCTATACTTACCTTAGAAAACTCCTCTTTACCTAAAGGAGGAAATCTAGGATCAGAAAAAGCAGCGCTATTAGCAGCTTTTACAACCCCCTCAAACAGAGGATAATATCCCTCGGAAAACCCAATACACCCTCTTAAATTACCATCAATATTAAGCGTAACAAACACACCAAGAACATCAGGAAATTCCTTTTTAATAGATTCACTAACAGCAAATTCATTGTCAGAAAAAGCAGATAAAATAGCATCTCTAGCAAGCTTTATAAGTTTCTTGCCTTGAGACAAGCTAATCATTTTATCTCTTTCTTAACATCCTCAGCAAACTTAGAATTTGTCTTTTTCAATCTTTCAACAGCAGCTTTCAAAGCCTTCCTAGGATCGCTAGCTTCTATAATCATCTTAGGCTTGCCAACTAAAGGATGTTTTACAAAATAAGTAGCAACCTTAACATCATCATCGGTTAATAATTCGCTTTTCAAAGCATTCAGAAAACCAACATTCTCATCAATTTCAAACTCCAGCCTGTTTCCTTTTTCTTCAACGATTTTAATATCCATTTTGAATCCTCTCTTCGAAAAAATTCAATTTTTTCTAAGAGATACAAGAAATTTGACTTTCAACAAATTTCTAAGTATCCTTTACACTAAGAAACACCATCTTCTTTAAAAATCTTTCCTATTTCTAACATATTCTAATAGTCCCAACATCATTCCCAGGAATATTTTTCTCGTCGATAAATCCCCATTCCCAACTTGGGAATATCATTTTTTCTTAACCAATCTGAAAACACTTACCTTTATTCGCTCAATCCTCTTTTTATGGAAGTTCATAGTAGCTTTTAATGGATAATCCATATCAATAACCTGTTTAATTTCAAAATTATTATCTTTTGCAATAGCTTCAACAAAAGATTTAGTAGAAGTTTTATGAAAACTGTATACAACATTGCTAATTTCAAAAGCCTTTTCCAAAAATTTCCTATCAGCATGCTCACTTTTCGTTCCAAACGGCGGATTCATTATCACAGTATCAACCTTTTCCTCAAAATCAGCAACATCTCCAAGAACAAACTCAGCTGAACTCTCACTTTGTACTTTTTCCACATTTTTCTTACAGGTTTCCATAGCCGAACTCTCACTTTCAACAAAATACACCTTTGCACCTAACATTAATGCTCCAATACCCAAAACCCCAGTTCCACTTCCCAGATCAGCTATCATTTTTCCATCAATATCTCCCTTCATATAGGCATCCCATAGAACAGTAGCAGCAACCTCACTATCAGTCATATACTGCTCAACACTCACTTTCGATATTTTAAACCCCTCTAATGCGGATAATGCTATAGCTAACCCAGATCTACTCATTTTTACCCTAGTTCGGGCTTTGCTCGAACTATTGGGTACAATATCTTTAACCATTTTTTAGCTCACTTTTACTAATATTTACCTAAAAACAACATATATCTTACAATAAACCGCATTATTACGGTTTTTAACCATAAATAAACCCTCACTTTCCTAAAAGATACCCCTAATATAGCGGATATAACCTCCTACTACCTATCACTTAATCAACCTAAATACCATACTATAGCGGCAAAAACCACTCACTTATTCGCCTCAAAAACCCTTGATTCAACATCAAAATTTTAACCCTCTTTTTTACTAATTTTTACTTACCCTTCTTTTAACTGCAGCAGCTTATATTTAAATTTTTTTAAAATCAAGATCAACCAAAAAAATCTTTTCAAAAAAATAAAACAAAAATAATAAATTTTTTCCAAGAAAATTCTAACCAAAAACCACACCTTTAACATCAAAATATCATATTCCCACCTCATTCCCAAGATATTCCCAAAACTATCCCACTATAGTCCCATAAAATTACACATTTTTTCAATATAAAACATTCCCAAACTAGTCCCAATATAGTCCCAATATAGTCCCAAAATATCGAAATATTTATATACTTTGGGACTATTATTCCCAAATATGGGGCTATTTACAAAGAAAAAGAATAAAGAAACAGAAGTGACTACTCTTCACAACCTATTAACTAATTCTTTTCAGAACGTTCAAAAAGATACAGCTTATATCCTAAATTGGCTTAATTACCTCTACCAAAAAAACATGCAGCAAGAGCAGTTAATCCACCACCTTCACAACAAACACAGCAGCCAGCAAGATATGATAAACCAGCTTCAGGGAGAGCTAAAATTCGCTCCAAAATCAAAGGAAGACATAAGGAAGATAGTGGATGAATTCTACTCATACGAGCACATTCTGGAGCGTATAAGGGGGCTTGACACAAGGATAGAAGACCTAAGAAAATCACATATAGAACTCAATAAATCAAACCAGGAATTACATCAAAAACACCATGAAATTGGGCCTAAATTAGAAGCCCTAAGATCAGAAATGGAAACAAAAAGGCATGAAATTTCACCAAAAATTCCAACAGGAGAAGTAGATGAATTAAACAGAAGGTTGGAAAAACTTGAAGAAAAGAAAGCAACATTAAAGGAGAAAATCATAAAAAGAATAACCAAAAATTCAAAAGATTACATAAAGTCAATTATTTTCTCCTATATCAGAAAATATGGCAAAATAACAGCCTTACAATTAAAAGAAATGGTTGTTGAAGAGCAAGGATTATGCTCAAAATCATCATTTTATCGTCTATTAGACGAATTAGAGGAAGATCCAGAAATTGGCGTAATAAAAAAGGGAAAAGAGAAGCATTACATAGCAAAAATCAGTAAAAAAAATTACTAAAAGTTATTTGCAGTATGGAAAATAATTTTCTATTATATACTTTAAACAATAACAATCTTTTTAAAACACCAATGTTTAATTATTTTTTCACGGGGGTGAGTTTAGTGTTATTAACAGAAAAAAAGAGGCAACTATATACTGATATATTCGTAGATACACACAAAGATTTACACGACGCTTTTTCTCAGGTCAAAGAGGAATTTGAAGACCATTTGACAGCTATTAACCAAAATACAAACGAGATTCAAGCTAATTACGAGCTTGTTTGCAACATAGATCAAAAGCTAAATAAGATTTCTGAACGCCTTGATAGGATGGAATTTTTCCTTCAGAAACAAGGCATGCCATTAGAAGAAAAAGAGCAATTTAAGCCTATAAGGCTAACCAAAAGAGAGCAGGAAATATTCCTAATTCTATACACTTTAGAAGAAATTAAAGGCACAGTAAAATACATAGATATAGCGAAAAAATTATGCCTAACAGAGGACATAGTCGCTTCTTACATAGCAAATATGGTCCAAAAAGGTGTTCCAATAATCAAAAAGTACATCTCCAATCAAGCACACCTTACCTTAAACAAACGCTTTAAATCTCTGCAGGCAAAGGAAAACATACTCGGCATAGAGCAAAGAACCCTGTGCATCTAATTTTTCTTAATTTTTTCTTTTTAAAACTTTTAAGCATAGATTAAAACTTTTATTCCATATGCAAGCTTAAATATTCTGCTTTTTGATTAAATATTTTATTTAAATCTTTTCAATATTGAAAATAAATAAAACAGAAAAACAATCAAAAAACCACTAAGGAAATTCTCTCAAACAACCCGGCCTTTTTGGCATGAATTAACACTCCTCAAAGCTACTAGCCTAGTTAATAGGTAAAACTGTCGTATAATGCGCCTTATACGAACTTTTCGTAAAATTTAAATAAAGGTTCAACTTTTTTAATAAAAATCAACAAAAAAGGTGATTAAATTTTTCAAAGAACTCGAAACAGAATTGAAGATCAAGGGTTTTAGCAATCAAACCATAAAAACCTACATTTATCAAAATCAGAAATTCTTTGATTTTGTAAACAGCTCAACACACAAAGCAGAATACCAGAAAAGCCTAATTTCAAAAGGCCATAAACGAACTCCTCAAGACATCACAAACGCTGATTTAAGGGCGTATTTGGCATATTTAATGTCAGATAAGGGTCTAAGCCCCGCAAGTGCAAGTTTGGCTGTTTCAGCCTTAAAATTCTTTTATTTAGAGGTACTTGACAGAAGCCAGGATCTATTCAAGAAAGTCAAAAATCCAAAACCAGAAAAAAGGCTACCTGTAGTGCTTACAAAAGACGAAATAAGGCGTATGCTAGAACTAACAAAAAACAAAAAACATAGGCTATTGATAGAGCTCCTTTATAGCACAGGTTTGCGTGTTAACGAGACAGTCAACATAAGGTTGAATGATATCCATCTAGACGAGAAAACAGCATTTGTTAAATATGGAAAAGGCAAAAAAGAGCGCTTTGTAAAACTATCAAATACATTCATAAACCATTACAAAACATACATAAAAAAGAAAAAAGACAGAACACATCTTTTCACATACAAAGGAAAGCCACTAAGCACAAGGCAAGCCCAAAGAATAGTTAAACAAGCTGCTAAACGGGCCAATATCACCAAAAAGGTATTCTGCCATGCCTTAAGATCAAGCTTTGCAACACACCTCTTAGATGCAGGTACAGACATCAGGGTAATCCAGGAACTTCTTGGCCATTCGAGCCTTGACACAACCCAAAAATACACAAAAGTTTCAAAAAAATTGATATTAGATGTTAAAAGTCCTTTAGACAAACTTTAATTTTTCCACCAGAAATCAACCTTATTTTAATTTTTAAATCTTTCTATTATCTTAAACTTAGAATTCTGAACATAGCTTCTTCGATTCTTTCCATCCTATCTTCAATTTTATCAAGCCTTTTTTCCATTTCACTGCCTTTATCGTCTAGAAAAACAATCCAGTCATTAGAACTTTCTCTAAGATCATCTACATCCCTTCTAACTTTACTGAAAGAATTTTTTATTTTCCACTGGAAGTCAAACATCTTGTAATCACTTAGGAGTAAATTATAAATCAATATATAAATATTTATATACTTAATAATATATATCAAAAAACAATATTGTTAAGTAAAATATATTTAAAGAACTATATATTTAATGATACATATCACTTTTATAAATAATTTACAATATTGAAAAGAATTAATAACAAAAAAGTAAAGTGAGAGTTAGAAAGTAAGCAAAACAAAAATCAAAAAAGAAAAACCACCAATGGCGCAGACCGACCGGGGGTTGTCCCTTACGGGGTGGTCGGTAGGACATTTTACATAGTAAAATGGCCGTCTGCTGCCATTATTGGTGGTTTTTTTATCTATTAGGCACCATTAATTTTCTAAAAATTTAATTTAGATAACGTCTATAAACCTTAAATTTAACCATTTCAGCCTTTCAGATATATACAACATACATGACAACATCCAATAAAAAAGACAGATCAGAAAACATTTTCAAAAACCACAAAAACTAGAAAGTGAGAGTTCAGAAAGTATCTTCATAATACCAACAAGGTTTTTAGTTTATCTTCTCAATTGCTTCTCAGACTTTCTCTCAGCCTTCATAAAAAGCCTGTCTGCAGCTTCACCCAACCTTTTCTTTTTGCTTTCAATCCTAATATCTCTTCTGTTTATATCAATAATCTTCCAGTGAAGCTTGTGGATATGCTCAGCTTCTCTAAGAACAATATCTTTCCTTGGAAATAAATCCTTTAATTCTTTGTTTATATCCTTTAAATGATCTTTTAAGAATCTTCCCCCCACAGCAGGATTTCTTAAATTTTGAACAGCAGCCGACGTATAGTTCTCTATTCTCCTAAGTATAGCTTCTCTTCTTTCATTTCCTTCTATTTGTTTTTTAGTAAGTTTTTTTGCCTTTCTAGAGCTTTTCTCTTTTTTTCTAGCATATCTGGCTTCTTTATCTGTTAATTTTATTTCCTTATTTGCTTTTTTTCTAGCCCTCTTTGTTTTCCTGCCTAATCTTCTATCTTCAAATTTCTCAGCACCTTTATCTATAACTTCTTCTTTTATTTCCTGCCCCTCCTCCTGTCGTTCAGCTGCTTCTTCCCTTTCTTCTAACTTTTCAGATTGTTCTTCTTCATCTATTTCTTTCTTTTCAAGCTCTTCCTGCTCTCTAATTTGCTGACTCATCAAACGAGCAACATCAACCATCCTAACTAAAACATCACTTAACCTATTTCTTATCTCACTTGCTCTTTGGATTAATTGTGGATTTCTATTTCCTCTTTGAAGAGTTGATATCAAATTATCAAACTCAGGAACTAGTATGTTTAATTCCTTAACCATTTGCCCCTCGATTTCTGCTAACTTTCTAATTTGTTCTTCTTTGCTAAGGATTTGCCTTTCAAGAGCCTCTTCCTGATAAACAAGGTAATTCTCATAACTCTCAAGCTGTTTCTCAGCAGCCCTTAACCTATCTTCAATCTGTCTTTCATCTTGCCTTTTTGCTGTGTACTCTCTCAAAATTGGGACTCTATTTCTAAACTCATTTAGTCCTCTTCCTTTACCATTTAGTCCTGTTGCGAAACCACTTTTAAACATAGTTTGTTGTCTAACCAAATTACCATGTTGCTTCATCTTTAATGCAAGAAATCCAATTGCCATAGCTCCACCAATAGCACCAATGAGGCCAATATTACCAGATGCAAAACCTTTAGCACTAGAGAAGGTATTTGCAATACTAAAAGCACTAACACTCTTAACTAAAATTACACCCATTAGTGGAATTAATGTTTTCTTCATTTTATCTTTTTCAATACCATTTCACCATCTTTTATCTTAAACTCTAGTACTGTTCCTTGCTTGTAATCAAAAGTTTCAGCAAAAGCCTTAGGAATAGTAACTATAAATTGCTCGTTCTTTGTCTTCTGAACCCTCATCCTTATAGCCATTTTTATTAATAGTAATTCTAACTATATTATTAACTATAGAATTAATAGTAATAATATATAAATCTATCTATTTTAAACAATAAAAAAAACAAAAAAGAAATCAATTAATATAACTCAGTCTCTTCTTATCACTAAGCTCTTGAGCTTTCTGGCTTGAGCCTAATATGCCTTTTAACTTATCTTCAAATTTATTTGCTTGCTCTAACAATGGTTTTGTGTCTACTTTCAAACCTAGATACTTATCCAGATTTTCAATTATCCTTGCAGCTGCTTTGCTGTCAGGCATATTAGAGGCAGTATCTGCAAACAAGCAGGATAAAGCCTTATTCTCTAGCTTCAGCATTAATGCTCCTGTAACGCCCATTATGATACCTTCTTTAAGAGGCTTTAATCCAAGATTCTCAAAAACCTTTTTCTTGGAATCTTGATTTGTATAATAAAATGAATTGGAAGCCATCTTTAATCCTCCTGCACCTACACCCTCTAAGCTTATCACTTCTTTTGCATTTAACTCCTTAGCTAAATCAACTAAAGCATTTGCTAGCTTCCATTCAAACCCAGTAGATGCAGTAACAGCATGCAGAATGATAATATTATACTGTTTGCTATAGAAGATGCCTAACGGCTCAACAACCTTGTTTTCATGTATTGCTACCAAAGGGGGCATATCTTCAAATATTATCTTTCCAATCATTTCTGTCTTTAGATGATCAATCAAATATTCAGAAGCAATTGTGCCTACTAACCCAAATCCTGGGAATCCCTCAATAATTATAGGATTCTTTGGTTTTTTCCATAATTTTATCTGCATATTAAACACCTCTTTTTTATAATATTAAGCAGCTCTTCTCAAATCCGAAGCAGCCTCTCCAGCTTGATCTTTAATTTCATTATCTAGCCATTTACCCATCCTTTCTATCTTTGTACGGCTTTTTCTAAAAAATCTTTCAGTCTCATTCAAAGCAGGAAAATACAATCCCATCTCCCTTATTTTTCCTTTCATACTGTTAAATGTTGAATTTAACCTTCTTATCAATATATTAACATTATTGCTTATATCATAAATATTAGCAGCCTCTTTTTCAAAATCCTTGAATAGATCTAGTGGCGAGTCACTTTGCAGCCTTTTATGCAGTGCATTCACTTCTATTGCCCTGATCTTTATTCTTCTCTCTATCCATCTATTGCCCCACGGGCTTATCTCAGAAAAAACAACAGTATTTATCCCTCCTCTCTCTAAATGTTTTGCCTGTAGTTCAAGAGAAGAAGCTTTTCTCTGTAAACTTAACATCTCTTGTTCAATTCCTCTTTTGAGTGTTTCTTTGGCCTTAACATTAATCTTTTTAGATCTTAACAGCATCTCAGCTAGATGCCTTAAATACCTAGTTTCCCTATAATGCAGAGTGTCAGAATCAATCTTAATTTTCATAAAATCCATTAACTCCTCTTTTACGCTCCTACAAAAAGAATTAACCTCGCTTCTGACTTTTCTAACTTTTTTATCAATCCTTTTCTGTAAAAGTTTAGCCTGGCCTGTCTTCTTTTTCTTATCTTTAGGGTCTACACCAATCTTTTTAAGCTCATTTTTAATAGAATCCATCTCCCCTTTCAAATTTCCAACATCAGAGGCAAACCTAGAAATCTTTATATCTAATTCTTGGGCATTTCTTAATTGCCTCAAAATCATAACTAAAACTCCGGCAAATCTTCTAAAAACTCTCCATTTGAAAGGATAAGGATGCAAACTCATCTTACATCTCCATAGCAAATGTTGCAAGCATCAAGAACAATCCAAGTATAACAAACATCACATTGAATACTGTTCCGCTTATCCAGCCTATTCTTCCCAAAACCTGCAATAATCCCAAAACAGTAATAATTGCAGCAATCAAAAAAGATATCCATCCTATAACATTGCTGTTTGTTATCTCGATAAAGGAATTTATTACAAGATAAAACCCAGCTCCTACAACTATCCAGCCTAACAATTTAACAGGAAGGCTAAAATCAAACCACCCTGGCCCAATCCCCAAGCCTTTCAAAATAGGAAACAGGCCCAAGCATAAAATCACAAAACCAACTAAGCCGCTAATCCAATCCTTTAATTCCATCATTATTATCTACCTCTTTTTGAAATTTTTTAAGCATCTTTTTTTATAATTTAAGCAGCCATACTTCTTCCTAAAGCCATATTTCTTTCTGCTATTCCCCTTATATTTGATTCTTCTGCAATCAATCTTCTTAATCCTTGTGCGATAACATGGCCATGCTCTGCAATATCTTTCTTTATTCGTTTTAAATCTTCCATATTTTTAAGTTCGGGTGCTTGAGGCATGAAGTGTTGTGCAACAAACTTCCTCATCTCTTGGTCATCTGTATTAAGCAGATTCAATAAAACTATATCCAACAACAAATCCCTCTTAAGCAGCAGATATGTACTTTTGAATTCCTTGCTAGCATGCGCAATTATCCTTCTGTCTATATCTCTTAATTTACTAGTTGCTTTGCCTATTTTTTTACTATCAGCTTCTTCTAATTGTTTAAGCGCAATCTCTAATTGATGCTCATCCTGCTTTAGATTAATAGTTGATTTTCTAAGTGCTCTTGCTCCCCATTTGAATGCAACTGCAGCTAACCTTGAAACATCTTCTTTTGTCTTGAACATCTGGGCTATTTTAGCCATCATAGCTTGCCCTTCCTTTTCTGAAGATTTGATAACAGGCTCTAAATATCTCCAATAGATCTCTTTTTCCTCATCTTCTTCTTCCTTAAGTATCTTTATCAGTTCAGCCTGGAACTCTGCATTCATCTTACGCAAAATTGCTCTTCCATCTCTTTTCTTGCCTTTTTTCATTGCCTTTTCCCAGGCAGCTTCCATCTTACCAATAATCTCAAAAGCTTTTTCCTGGTCAAGCTCAATCTCAAAAGCAACATTATACATCTTATCATCGATTTCTTCTGCTATATCCTCTACTTTATCTTGCTTTTTTAGCGCTTTTTCTATGTTATGTTTTTTTGCAACCTCCTTTGGAATAACATCAAGCACTAATCTTCTAAGGGCAATTATAAGCCTGACGCTCTTTCTGCCCCCACTAGCCTGCCTGAAATAAAGCATCCATGGACCTTTAAAGATTGTAGCATATTTTTTTTCGACATATCCCATAACAATCACCTTTTTTAGTTTATTTTTCCCTTAACTTACAGTATATTTAAATTTTTCTATTTTCGCGGAGTGAAAAAATGAAACTGCTTTAAATATTATCAATGCTTTTAGTCATAATAAAAATAATCCTCTGCTATGTTCGGGTTTCCTTCAGTTTGTGCTTTAACCGTTACATTACCACTACCTGCAGGTATAGTACCCTCAATAATACTCATGCCATCCTCCTCCCTGTGAATAGGATTTTCTAATTTCTTATCACCAATAAAGATTGTAGTTTCTCTTGTAAAATTATATCCCTTTATTGTAATTCTACCCCCTGCTGAACCAAAAACAGGAGAAATACCTTCTATCTCTGGATTTTTAATATAATTCCTCTTTATGAATATCTTTCTTGGTACGGATTTTCCTATTTCTTTAGGTTTTTGCTCTTCAGTTTGGTTAATAAACTCATCCTCCCTACTAAGCTCTGCAACCAACTCCCCTTCGATTATGTTTTGATCCTCTTTAAAAAAATTTAACAATTTATAAGACAAGGGCAGGGATTGTTTTCCTTCTCCAATTCGGCTTAAACCTAGTACCAAAACAGTATCTGTTCCGCCTTTTGGATTTAATCTCCAATATACCCAGTAATCACCCTCTTTTCCTTCAACACCCGTTACACTTGCTTTAAGCTCTTTAATCGGAAATCCAATTTCATGCTCTGAACCTTCTTCAGGAGATTCTATTGTTACTGTTATTCCACTATTTTCTGCTTCAGCAATTTCCTTTTTCTTCAACCCAGGATGATGTTCAACTAAATAAGCTGCCAATGCCTCTTCCCCTTGGCGGCCTAATCTTTTAAAATCATCTATACTTACAGTAGCTCCCTTCCCATTGCATTCTATAACTAACCTTCCAGAATCAAAATCAATGGATTTGAAAGTAATAACTATGCTTCCCCCTCTCAACTTCATCTTTTTTCCTATTAACCTTTTTGCTTTTTCAGGATCCATTTTAAATAATAAGTTTTATTCTAAATCATTTAAGGCTTCATCCAAGCCTATTTCTTCTTCATCCATTCTTGGTTCCTCCGCAGGTGCTGGCTCTGGTGCAGGTGGTGGTTCAGGTTCAGCTCTCCTGAGATTACCCCCTGGTCTAGCCACTGTTGGTTGTGGTGCATTTGTAGGAGGAGCTTGTGGTTGAGCAGGCACAGCTTCAATTACAGGCTCTTCTCCTCTAAGCTGCTCATTTATCTTGTCAATTAATCTGTTCATCTGCCATATACCTAACTCAAAATAATTCCACATCACATACCACAACAGAGTATAATAAGAAAATATATTTACAATATTTTTTTCTCCAGGTGTCAATTCTGCTTCTGTTTCAACCACGTTACCATCTTGATTTTTAACATATTTTTTTGGATTTGATGCCCAATTTATGAGAGTTTCTCCTTCTCTGTCATTTTGGAAACCCTTCCAGACACCAGTATCCCTTTTACCGTTTTTCCATTTTACCTCGTTCCATAAACCTACTTTTAAATTACCTTTTTTTCTTGCCAAAACAGCTACTTGCTTTACAATTTTTGGGCACCTTACCCATTTATTACCTTCATTAAACTTTTTATGAATTCTGCCTATGTATTTATAAACCTCAGATAGATTCATTCCAAAAATAGCATAATTATTCTTCCTGTTTTCAGGCCAACGATTTCTTATATTTTGGGGGACATCAAATCTTTTATTATTAAAATAACGATCATTTATTCTTGTGTCAAAAACAATAAATCCAATTGAACTATCTATCTTATCCATTATTTTAGTTACTGCCTTAAATTGATTGTTGGGTGTTCCGAGTGTTAACTTGTTTTTTACTACCAAAACCTTTCCAATAAGTTCACCACGATTTGCGACAAAAATAAGTTTCTTCTCATTATACTTATCTATTTCTTTCCCCTTAACCACCCCTAGCTTCCTCTCAGCATGTCCGGTAAGTCCATCAGAATCTTTTACATCTACATGAAATATCTTCCCTCCTAATCCCCTAAGTTTAGACTTATCTAAAATAAATTCAATTGGGCTATTACTAGGATTCAATGTTTCTTCCTCCCCATTATCCACTTTGTACTTGCATTGGTATGTTCCACTGCCACCAACAATCTCTATCTTGATTCTTTTGCCTACACCCCTTATGACAATTGCACCAGGATCAGGAGCATCATTGGGGGGCTCTGTTACCTTAACATCCAACTCAACCCATACCTTTCTCTCAGCATGCCCGGGTACCCCCCTTCCATCCACAACATCTAGATTAACTGTATACTCTCCAGGCTCAAGAGGAGTAGGAGCAGCAGTGTTAAATTCAAATCTGCGTGGAGTATTACCATTCCTTACAGTATTACCCCCAATATTTACTAACCTCCAATTCCATGTAACATTCCCAATAGCCTCATTAACAGTGCCTTCAATCCTTACATCTTTATTCCTTGCTAATATTGCACTGGCATCAGGAGCATCCATTGGGGGTCTGGTTATTTCCGCCTTCAATGTAAACCTTTCAACCTTAACAATAGCTTTTCTTACTGCCCTGTCGACACCACCTTTTCTGACCACAACCCGAATATTATAAGTTCCATCTTGATTAAATGTATAAGAAGCCCTCATTGGATTACCTGCTGTAAAGTCCTGTTCACCCCCTAATGTATTCTCAGGCTCCCTTTCTTTTTGAATAAACCATTCATATTTGTCAGGAGCTCCATTCCCTATATTACATTCAAAATTGACAGGAACATTAATCGGAATATTATGCGGGCTATCTTCTCCCTTCTTATTACCATTCACAGCTATAAGGTCAAGCTTTATCTCTTCCCCTTCTAATAATTTGATTATTGCATCTATTATTCCATGTTCTTCTCCTATTTTAGCATGAAGAGCCCTTAAATCACCAACCTCTCTATTTTGTAGGTAATCCCTAATCTTTACTTCATTCTTATGAGCCTTATTCCACCATCCCAACACCCTGTTTTCTATGTTTTTATCGCTTAATAATGCCTTTAATTTATCCAAATCATTTTTATCCTTAACAGAAATATTAAAGAAATCAGCAATCAAATTCAACAGCTCTTTGTATAATCCTTCAAATTGGGTTATAAATCCACCCAAAGTAGCTGGGTTAATAGGATCATTTTGGTTATCTTTATCTATTCTCCTTAACTCCTCCAATCTATGGTATAATATTACCTCTAATTTTTTTAACTCTATTAGTAATCTTTCGAGCCTAATCATAGAATCTGTTAAATCATCAACATTGTTAATTTCGTGCTCTAAAGCCCGATACTCTTTGCTGGTTTTATCTCTTAAAAAGGCAACTCTATCCTTTTCAACTACCTTATCAAAATACTCCCTGAATCTATGGTCTATATCGCCTACAATCTCTTGTTTTTTTGCCATAATCTTATCTAAAGCCTTAATAATCTCTTCCTTTCTTTTTCTTATCTCCTTTAAAAGGATTATAATTGTCATTATATAATTTGGTTCTTCAGGTTCCTTTGGTTTTTTCCCTCTCCTCCGTTTTGCTAACAAAACAACTAATATTATTAAAGCAATTATTCCAGCTCCACCACCCATCCTTCCCCATGGAAATCCTGTTCCCTCTTTTTTATCATCCTTTGGCTTCTCTTCATCCCACTTCGGCTCTGCAAGAGTAATCCCCCCCCCTCCTTTGCTCTTGCTTGTGCTAACACCCTTGCCAAGGCCTTCAAAATAATTCTTCATTTTAAACAATGGCCTTCCTTCAGCGCCCATAAACCCGCATAAGAACCACATTATCAATGCTGTAATCAATAAAGCCAAAATAAAAGCCCAAACCTTATGCTTTTCAAAACCCAATTTTAAAAATAAGGAATATATTAAATATAAAACTAGGACACTGACCAAGAAACATGCAACATACCTAAGATTGACCCAATCAAACTTCATTGTTGAGATGACAATAAGGGCAGACAGCAAAGCAGCAACAAAAGCAAACGTTATATGTGATCTGCTTAGCTTTCCATTTTCTCCAAACACCTTTCTTGCACCTATCAAATAGGCTGAAAAGAACAAAAAGAAAAATACTACAAAAGCAACTGTCTTTTCATAAGCCTTCCACCCTCCGCCTAGGAAATTCTCTATTGAACCTAATCCGCTCTTAAAAGCATCCCCTACTTTAGAAGCCTGAACACTAAAAGAAAATAAGCTAATTAAGACAATCAACAATATTATTATATTTGCTATTTTCATTTTGCTTTCTTTATCGAATTAATAACCAATTCCTCACCGAACAAAACATTTCCTTTTTCCAATATTCCTAAAACTGCCTCATCATTATATTGTAAAGCCTCAATAAACTCCTCTTCATCCTTGCAAACTACCTCAATATTCTGCCTATAACAGATATCTTTTACAATATCAGAATTGTTCGTTACAGCCAATAATCTTTTGCCGTCAAAAACAGCAGCTTTGCTTTCTTTCTCTATATCCTTAAATTCAATATATTTAAGGTCAAAATGCTCTAATAAGCCAATAGAAGCTAAATACCTGGCAATCTTTTCATCAAGATTAATCTCATAGAACAACCCAGTGCCTAATTTTTCAGCCTTTACAACATTTCCCTTCTCAAGTTTCTTCAAAACAGCATGGGCGCCAGCAGCGCTTATCTCCAGCTTAGAAGCAATATTTCTTATCGTAAGCCTCTTAGAGAAATTCCTAATCAAAAAGCTAATTACATTAAACTCATTCTTACTTAATGATATCATATTACAAAATATCTAATATTTATTAGATTTCTATTTACTAATATTTAAATATTTCTATTTTACGTTCATTTATTAAATATAAATGTTAGATAAAATAAGACAAAAACTAATAAAATTTATTATAAAATAAAAATAGTTAACAACTGTTAGAAAAAATCTAATATACTATTTTAAAGAAAACAAACCAAATTCAGTTTTATAGACGATATAACTACTTCAGAGTACTAACAAATAATAAGGTTTATATATCAGTAATACATTCTCATACGCTGATGAAGCATAGGATTAGTATATCTTTAGATGAAAACACGCTTTTATCTATTCAAGATTCTCTAAGACAAAACTCTAGGTCTGGTATTTTCAGAAATAAATCACATTTCATAGAGTATGCTATAAAGAAATTCATGGAGGATAATAATGGCAGATGAAGGCGGCCTTGAAAATAAGGTAAATGCCCAAGCTCCTAATGCGGGAGGCGGAATCTTCGATTCAATAGGCAGCGCTCTTGAAGATTTAGTTGGAGCAGTTAGAGCAATACCTAAAGTAGTTTCAAAAGCAGCCTATTATACTTATTATACAGCAAAAGCAGCTGCTGGAATGGCAGCAGGCGTTGCAATGGCAGACCCAAGCGCACTTATAATGCCAGTGGGTATAGCAGGAGGAGTATTGATAAATAATAAGCTTCACAAGAAAAAGACAACTTATAAACAGTTTGCAAACGAACTTGCAATCGGTGGATTATTGGGTGGACTGATGCACCATCTGTTTAAAGGTGTAAGTTATATAGGTGAAATCACAAGAAAAGCTTATGGCACAATAGCAAGCTTATTCGCAAGAGGAGCAGCATCATTTGCTACAATGCCTGTCTTCTTAGGAACTCACGAGTATCTTAACAGGTTCTTAATATCAGACTATAAGCCGCAACCATTGGAGATGGGAAAGAGAATGAAAAGCATGTGGCCTATAATCCCAGCAGTTGTAGCAAACTTCTCAGTTGTTCCTGAATATTTGGGTCACAATTACCAGATGCCTGTAGCTGCAGGAATCTCAACAGTCTACGGCGCAATAAAAGGAGAAAAGAAAGAAGAGAAAAAAGAAGCTGCAGCCCCACAACAGCCTGATATGAACCAGTTGATGCAGCAGTATCAAAACCAACAGAGGAGAGCTGCTTGATAATTTTTAAGATTATTCTCCTTTTTTAATGCTATCGTTTGCAGGACCAATATTAACATTAAATGGATCCACACAAAGATCTCCACCAAAAGGCCTAGGCCCATAATCAAATCCATTTGTTTCTTTTCCTATCATAATAAGGTCCTCATGGATTTCTTTTAGGCTTTTGCCATTTCTACAAATAAAATCAATAATAAACATTGATAGACCCCTACTACTAATCCATGGCGCAAAATCAGCACGTTTACTAGGATCAGGATGCTCCTTCTTGCAGCCCTCTTCACCTTCCCAATATCTTAGCTTGCCTATATGAATAATTGGATCATTTTTACCAAATGCTCTCAAGTCAAAAGCAGGATTAAGGTTAGAAGGAACCCTAGTTCCCTTGAAAACAGGCTGTCCATCTACTTCTGGAGTTCCAGCTCTTGGGAATATCTGGTTTCCAACTGAATCGTTTAATGGTCCAATCTTCATTTCATATTTTTTGTAATCATCATTAACCATCAACTGATTATAAGGCAACCCAGATCGAATCTTGTCAAGATCAGCTAGAGCTAACTTACTGTTTCCTTTCTTTTCCCATTCCTTCCCTAAAGCAGTAGTGGTTGCCATAATATAATCAGTAACTGTAAGTGAACCCTTATGATGCCTTCCGTCTCTCCAGTCATCTCTAAACTCGTCCCACTCATTTAAAATGTGTGCTACCATTTGATTCAGAGGTACATACCTTAAGAAACCAAAATGTGCTTCAGGAATACGTCTTGGATTTAGATCTCCGAGAAAAACGTCTAATAAAACAGTGCCTTTTGGGATTGATTGCCCATTAAATTCTGTGTTATCATCAGCAACCTCTAAAGGATAACCATATTCATCTAATCCAAGTTTGTGTTCTCCTCTTTTAGGTGCAAATCCTATACTCTCAAGTGTAACATATGGCTTAGTCGCTTCATCAAAATAATAGGGCCAAATAACCAAGAAAGTGTGCTGATAAAAGGTAAAGGGCAGATATGTTCTCATTTGTAAGATTTTCTCCCGTTTGTTATTTATTTTTTTATGAACTTGCTCTTTATAATCTGAAATTTCACTTTCTGCTGCTTTATCTCTCCCATATATAGAAGGAAACCCAAGCTCTGGGTTAATTTCATCTTTCTTACCTGTAAAAAGATCCCCTATTACATCCTTGTAATGTATCTTTAATTTTTCAAACCATTCACCAGCATCCATTTTACCTGGCGGATTTATTTGTTTCCACATTTTAATTGCATCATTAAATATTTCATCAGCTTTACCTTGATAATACTTCATCCAAACATCGCTTTTATCTGCACCATAATAAGTGACTTCTTGTTTGGTATGTGGATCATAAATTACCTCTTTTGAATCAGGAATATCAATATTATAAATTGAATCTGCTATCTTTTTTGGTTTACTGGCATCATATTTAGTAGGCATATTAATATATACTTCTTTCTTACCAGTTCCCCGAGTTGTTAGTGATTTCTCCCAGTCTATTGCAGTCTCATCTACATATATGCCTACTTGAGAGCACCAGTTCTCTATCTCTTGTCGCATACCCTCTATATTCCCAAAATAATACTCAATCCCATCCTTATTAACTAAATCTCCACCCATCATCTTAAGTAAGTCTCTAAAAGGTTTCATCACTTGTGTTGGAGGTAATTCAAGTTCATCTGTTCGGTAATAGTGGAAATCTAGGCCAGCACTCATACCAAGATTCTTTAGAGAATTAATAGTTCCTCCAAAAATTCTTCCCCTTCCAGCTACATTGGTTTTACTTTTTGCCATCTCTCTCACCTCCCTTCATCGCATTTTGCAGCCACTTAATCAATACCTCAAGCTGGCTAAGCAGGAAATTGGAATTTAAAATCATATCATCTAGGATTGCCTCCATATTCTTTCTAAGGCCAAGTCCGCTACGCATTACTTGCTCTTCATCTGCTCCAACTCCTGCAACAAACCCTATCAATCTAGAATTTGCCAAAACACTAGTAGAAAAATCTCTAGTTGGCAAAGCTCCTCCTAATGTTCTCAAAGAGGGCAATTGCCTTGTAATATTATTTATGCGTTCTCGTGCATGACTTATTGGTTTTGTGATTTTTTCACCATATAGTTCATCTAGACTGGCGATAAATAAGTTAAGTCTCTCTATTTTGTTTTTTCCTTTTGTATCTGGTTTTTGCTCAAGCTCATTATAAGCGCTCCGTACCTCATTTACACTATCCATCACAGAGTCTCTCAGTTTGGCAGCTCTTCTGAATACTTGCTTAAGGCTGCGCTTAATCTGACCTATGTGGGCTTCTGCAACACCATATAATGCAGCCTGTAAATCTAATAGATTATGGTGCATAGAAATTTTAATATTCCCTAAATCTTCTTTGAACAATAATTCAAACACAACCCTAGCCTGTGAAATCACTTCTTGTTTTCTTTCATGTAGTTGTTGCAGTATTTGTCTAATCTCCCTCTTCCATTCTTCTGGAGATTCATGATATTTGTCTCTCACTTGGCGCAGCACATTAGCATCTCTTGCATCTCCAAAAACATCTTTTACTTCTTTTGAAATATTATCTACATGCTTATAGAATTTTTCAAAGTCCTGCCAAGCACCCTGATTTTCTCCTCTTTCAATTTGTTGAAATATCATATTAAAGAGGGATACTTCATTTTGATACTGCAAAAGTTGTTGTATCCTAGGATCCCTTAGTCTCCGGACTAGCAGAGGATCATTAAATGCCTTTAATGTTTTCACAAAATGGTTGCCTTTTACAATATATCCATCAATATCTCTATAAGGCAAACTCCAATTTGCTACTTCTTCCTCAAAAAATCGAATGGTACCAGCTTCTTTTCTAATCCTTGCATGTTTTTGTAAGAACATTCTAATTGCAACCATAATACTATCTTTAACACTTGAATCCAAGTTGGTTAGATACCAATTGTAATATCTTATAAAGTGATTATACAAGCTTTCTGCATTATAATTTTCAACCATGTTTATTGTTCTTGCAAGCATTGGGCTCCTAATTCTTATACTTTGTATTAGCCTCACCAGTTCAGGATCCTCCACCTTCGACTTACTTAATTCTTCCTTAATATCTTCAGCCATTGTTACCCAATGATTCTTTTTACGTTCTCTAATTTTGTCTATCTCACTTATAAACCTAAGAACAGGTTGTAGAATTAGTGCTCCTTCTTCACCAAATAGCTTATTTCTTAACAATTTCCCCCTACCTGCTTGCTCAGCTACTTTAACTGCCAATACCATAAGTACATAATCCCTTTTCTTTTTTACTCGTACACTAGGGGGGAATCTACCCTGATCTAACATTATGGCTCCTTCTTTTGTATCATTTACCATCATTTCTTTTCCTCTTCAGGTTTACCAGTGAAAACATTCTTTTTTCCACTATCCCAAACAAGTTTTTCCCTCTGTAGCATCCCATACTCATCCGCAAATCTTGCAATAAAATTCCCGTTATATGAACTTAGTCCATAATTTGTCAGACATGGAAAATTATTCGTAGGCGCTTTGTTTATGCTATCAAATGAGCTCCAAGGCCATTTCTTGCCCCAATAAGTAGACTTTCCAATGTCTTTTAGGGCCTCTCTGTCAAATGCAGGATTGCCCCCCCCTGGAGTTCCGCTGATTTTTATCATTCCTTCATATATCTTTAATTTTCTTTTGTGTACTGCTGCATAATCTTGGAAAGTTTTGCTATTTGGATGGAATTCTCCAAATCTCATATCCCTAATAAAAAAGTCCCATTCATTATCCATACCTTTTATTACAGGTCTCCAGTCAGGGTAATCTATTATGCAAGGTACCCATGTAATTTCACCACTTTTTGGAAAATTATCTATTCTTTCAAAACGGTCCACTTTTCTTAGAACACCTTGACCAGTAAACTTGATTCTATTCAAATCCTCTAAAAAGTAACCATCTTTATCTACTTCATGGTTAAGCTTTTTTACTTCTGGTTCAATAGCATACTGCCCCCCTTTAGCTCCTTTTTGAACCTCAAAAAATGGATGTTTATCATTAACAGTGTAACCAGCTTCATAGATTTTGGCACCAACTCTTGCAAATTTATATATATGTTTATATTCTCCACACAATAAATATTGCCCAATATAGAGTTTCCTGGATGAATCTATAATATTCCAAGCACCTCTTCTTTTTATGTAAGCTGAACCCCTAGAAGCATTTGCGTTCATTACTTTCCATCCGAATGTTCTTATGGCTCCATATAACTCGCTTTTTCTATCTTTGGCTGCCCTATCTGCATTTTGTTTTTCTTCTAACGTAATAGGCCCTGTAGTTATATCAAGTATCATCCTTTTAAAAAGTTCGAATATCAAAAAGTGATCAGAGTTAATTCCCAAATATGGATCTTGAGCAGCATCTACTCCTAATTTTAGTTCTCCGTCATTTGTAATGAACCACATGTCAGATTTAAACCCTTTCTTAGTAGTAATTGAGTCACGTATTTCATATTCTGGGCCTGCCTCTACATCTCTTCCTCTCCACCTACCCGTATTTGAAAACTTGTAACCACTTCCATTCTTGAATATATCCAGTTTTACGTTTATCTCACTTACGTTATACTTTTTAGATTCTTTTCCTCCCTTACCCTCTCCAGCATCAACAGGATCAAAAGCACTATATATCTTTACCATCCTATCACTCTCATTTGCAACACTTGCTTTTTTTGCCATATACACCTGCAACCTTAGCAGATAATTCATCTGCGTCATAAGTTCCATCCATATGTCTTTTATACTAAAACTCCATTCTTCTTTATCTGTGCCTCCACCTGGTGTTGGATCCTTAAAATCCGCTTTTTCTAGAAGATAATCCGCTCCAGGAGCAGACGTTATCTGTGTTGCTTTCACAATTTTTGCCTTAATGTTATCTTTGATATTATCTATTAAACCATACTTTTCTTTGTCTTTCTCATTCTCTTTCTTCCCCATTTTGGATAAACCCATAATTATCATAATAACAACTACAGCTCCAACCCCAAATAATATTAAAGTGCCCTTACCATAGCTGGAGAAGAAACCCCCTATTTCTACATCTCTAAAGAATGCGAATTTTGTTAGGATTGGAAGTAAGAAACCCCAAATTATTAAAGTTCCAACTAATGCGATCACAATTCTCAGCATTTTCTTTTTTGATTCGTTCATTTTTAAGGTATTATTTTCTTAGCCAATATATAGAGGCCATAAAAGGTTAAACTCATTAGTGCAATTACTACACACAAACCAAGTGCCGATCCAACAGCCACACCTAACAATACTGCCAAATACCCAAATATACCATACCAATTCCCTGGGAAGGCAACATATGTAATGAACATAACTAAAAAAAGTGAAAAAACAAAAGCCCAAACCTTATTGCTACCAAATGTCTCTTTTAAGTTATTGAAAATAATTAATATTGCTACTATTTGTCCGGCTGCAATGATCATACCCACTGTAGTCCCAGAGGTAATGGTCATGAAATAAGCAATTACCAAAGCAAGTGCAATATTCAGCTTACCCGAAAATCCTTCTCCCCCACCTACTTTTAAGAAATGGAATAACCACAGGAATACTAAGAAAGCACCAATGAATATACCTAGTCTTGATGGATTTGTAAATATTCCTACATCCTTTCCAACAAAGAATTCTTTAAATCCACTCATGCTTTTAGCATTCCATATGTATTGAATTCCTTTTGCTGCTGCTGCTCTTTGACCTTTTCCAGCACTTATCACAGGATTAATCACAATTAAATAGGCAACCAACACAACTATCAGCAATCCAACAACCTTATTTCCTTTATTCTCAAACTTGATTCCAATCAAATGCAGTGCTATATAGATCACAATAGAGATTATTAGGGTGTTAATCAGAATCTTATAATGGAACCAAGTAGCAAAGAAACTCCAAATCTTTCCACCAGAGCCTTGCAATTGTTGAAAGCCAGGAAGAGCTGCTTCAACAGCTATTGTTCCAACTACCAAGAACAACATTACAAGTATCCAAAGTAGTCTTTTATTTCTCACTTTTCTTTTCAACCTCTTTAAGTATCTTTAGAACAGCCTTATCTATGAAATTTTTAACAGAAGGATAATCAAACCTATTCTCACCTTTAGAAATAAACTCTTCTATACGCTTCTTTAGCTCTGAATCAAGCTTTACCGGTACATCCTTGGTCAATTTAATAGTAACTTATAGTAACTAATATATAAATATTTCTATTAATTTAGTAACAAAAAGTAACTTAACAGAAACAAACAAAGAATCGATAACTTTATATACTTAACAGCCAAAGGATATTAACATTAACAAAAACAGGTGATAATCATGAACAAGAAAGCATTCATAGCACATCCTGCAACATGGATTATTGTAGCGTTTCTAGCAGGTATGTTAGTAATGTATCTAATCGCAAAAGGAACAATCCCAGTACCAATTAGGGTTTGTTAAAACTTTTCTTTATTTTTTTAAAATATTAAGAAATAACTACTTTCTCGCCTATAGCTTGGCCAGGCATTCCAGTAGCAAATAGAACTCTAACAGCGCCTTTATTTCCATGAGAAGATCTTATCTCGCCATTAATCTCTTTTCCAGCAGGGCTTTTCCACGTAACTTTCTTACCAACCAACTTAGCTGCTGCTTCTTTGCTTGTAATTTCTTTAATATACACAACCATCTGATTGGTTGTCTGGGTCTTTCTGCCCCTTTTGAAATTCTTAATTACTCCTTCCATAACAAGCAGAATCTACCCTTTATTTAAAAAACTATCGCATTCAAACTTTTATAAAGTTTATATAAATCTGTTACTATTACACAATAACGAAAAAAAGAAAGATTTAAATACGGGCAACCCCTCCTTTATTAATATGGTAAAGCTAAGTTATGTTTTTGTAACTGATTATTCTTTAGTCCACTCTATAACAGGTCCAGCAATAGCCCACCTTCTTAGAAAGAGGAGCCAGGAGTCTGATTTAGAGCTTATTGCAGCGCGAATGTTTGAGGTAGACAGGGATTTGATGAGGGATTTAAGAATATCTTTTAAGGGAGAAAAAAGATTGGGTATGGAAAAAAGAATTCACAATAGATTCGATAGGTATATGATCCAGGAATATGAAGAAACAGACAAGAGAAGAAGAGCTATGCTGCTTGTGTTTAAAGGAGATAACGCAGTAGATGAAGTAAGAAGCCTTGTTGGTTCTCCCAGGACTATTGGAAGCGTCGCAGGAGGCACCTTAAGAGAGAAATATGGGCATTTCAAACAAGATGCAAAAGGAAGAATTATAGCTTTTGAGCCGGTTGTTTTAATCCCTTTTGATGAAAAAATTGCCGAAAGAGGAATTAGATTATTCTCTGATTATTCTCAGGATCACCCCGGAGTATTAGATAACCTAATTGATTGGAATCATGAGATAAGAGTAATTAATCAAGAAAGAGGAATGCTTGATAATTATCTGGCTGATTTAGCCAGACATTTGGAAAGGCCCGTTTCAAGAGAAGAATTAACTCAAAATATTCAGAGAGCAGTTTTTATGGTTAAACCACCAGTAATGTCTCAACACCCTCATTTTGTAGGAGAATTTTTAGCTTACCTTGCAGGCGCAGGAAGAAAAATTGTGGGAGTTAACTACGTTAACATGACTGTTGAACAATTTAATGAATTCTATGGCCATTTACCAAAAGGCCCATTAAAGGATAAGCCAGAAGAATATGCTAAATTATGTGATCATTTTACAGGTCATAAACCTGAGGATCCACTTTACCTAAAAACAGAAGATGCAGAGCATGCTTGCTTGCCCTTTGTTATTGAAGGCCCATTTATAGTCCCTGTTGTTAGAAAGATCATCGGCCCAACTAACCCTGACAATTGGAGACCAGGTCAAATTAGACATGACTATGCCAGAAGCATAGACCAAAATGCAATTCACGGAACCGATGACCCAAAGAATTTTGAAAGAGAAAGAGGAATATTAGGTTTTGATCAATCTCCATTGCCTGAATTAGTAAATGCTCATTATAAATAAATTTAGGAATAAAAAATGACAGAAAACAAAGCTCCAGATTATGATTATGCAATATTCTTCAGGTTAGCTAAAGAGATAACAGAGCAACAGCTTAAATCAGAAATAAGAGCTGTCAAAAATAGAAACGTTCCTGGGGGTGAAAGAGACTTCTACATTGCTTTTGACGAACCAGAGATAGACCCAAATGGGATAACAGAAGGTTCGGCAAGATATAGAATGAAGCTGCATGGGGTAACAGACCCAGACCAACTGGATTCAAGAGTTAGGCCCTATAATCCAACACACTATCTAACATTAAGACAATTACAACCTGATGCTAATTTTTTAAAAGTTACAGATCTTGCAATTGCTTTATACGATGAAATAGGGCCAGGCGGAAGAAAATATCTAGATAGCCTTGTTATGCATCTTAAAGACAAAAATCAAGTAATGCCCGTATAATCTTAAATCACAAAAAACAAAATAACCGGCAGCAACAAGCAGCCCATCGCATGGCTTCTTTTAACTCCTAGTAACCCTGGGATTATTCCAATAGCTGTTGAGGTAATTAAAATCAACAACCCAATTATACCAGAAAAATAAATTACCATAATTGTAATAAAAGAGATTATCCCAATAACTAACTTTCTATAATTTAATTTAACAATCAATTTAGAAAAGATTTTGGCAAAAAACAGCGCTAACAAAGCAGCAATGCAGCCTGCAACCAAAGCAGCAAATAAGAAAATAAGCAATTGCTCAAAACTAATCTTCTTAACAATCTCCAATATAGCAACAACAGCACCGTTCCTAGCTTTCTGCAGTGTAAATAGTGTAACCAAACTAAATGTAAAATTAACTGTGTTAATCCC
>CAZSRD010000012.1:0-39922 GCA_964609455.1 uncultured Methanosarcinales archaeon | reverse complement strand
GGGCTATTGCCCACAATATTATTTGTTGTCTAGTTGGACTTTTTCAACGCAGCCGCTTGAATAACGATACTTTTTTAAATAATGATATTTTGTAGCTATAATATGAGGGGTGAAAGACTTTACATTCTATTTGCAATATTGCTGTTAGCTTTGCCTATAGTCTTTTCTGCAGATGTTAAAATAAATGGCTATGTTAATGATTATGCAAACGTAATCTCTTCACAATATGAAACCCAGATTGAAGCAATAGCAAAAAGTCTGTATGAATCAAATACTGCCCAATACTCAGTTGTAACAATTGATAGTTTAGATGGCCAGGATATTGAAAGCTATGCTTTGAATCTTGCTCAGGGAGTTCTTGGAGATAAAGAAAAGAATAATGGTTTATTGCTTTTGGTTGCTGTCAAAGACAGAAAATATAGATTTGAGGTTGGAAGGGGGATTGAGCCAATATTTAATGATGCTAAGATTGGAAGAATTGGAAGGGATTATATTGTTGATAATTTTAGGAATGAAGATTATGGAAAAGGTATTTATGAGGCAAGTGCAGCTATTAAGGATATTCTTAGTGGTAATGACCCAACATCTCAAAACAATATACCACCTCCATCAGGTACAGTATCCTCATACCCGCCATTTCTAATTTTTATTATATTCTTTTTTATAATAGGTTTTGCAGTTTTGAGAATATTTCTTATTTTCAAAGTAGGGAGGAAGTTGATGGACCCTAAGGAAAAGAATAAGTTTTTTGATGCTGCTTTGATGGCCGCTTTGTTATTTGGAGGAAGACGTGGAGGAGGTGGTTTTGGCGGTAGTGGAGGAGGTTTTGGCGGTTTTGGTGGAGGAGGTTTTGGAGGCGGGGGAAGTTCGGGTGGCTGGTAGAGGTGAATAAAATGCTGTTTGGAAAAAAGGTTCATGGAGAAGATTTGTTGAAGTGCCCTAGATGCAGGATAAAGATGGAAAAATTAAAAAAGGACAATGTTGTGATAGATGTATGTATGAAATGCAAGGGAATGTGGTTAGATAATGGTGAGATGGAGAAACTAGCCAAGATGGCGAAAAAAATAAAAAAAGGTGGTAAGATTGGCAAAAAATAAATTAAGTCCAGGATGGATAGCACTTATTGTTGTAGGTGCGATTGTAGTTATAGGTGTATTGTGGTTTATAGGGAGTTATAATGGATTAGTAAGAGCAGATGAGGCAGTAAATGAGAAATGGGCAAATGTACAGAGTGCTTATCAAAGAAGGGCTGATTTGATCCCTAATCTACTAGCGACTGTGCAAGGTGCAGCAAACTTTGAGAAGGAAACCCAAACCAAAATTGCTGCATTAAGGTCAAGTGCAGAAGCAGCGCAACAAGAAATGAAAAATGCCAAGACTCCTTTGGAAATAGAGGCAGCATCTGAAAAAGTTGACGGGACAGTGACGGCTTATAAAGGTCTTAATATTAATGTTGAAGCTTATCCTCAACTAAGGACTATAGAGAGTTTTTTGTCCTTTCAAGACGAGTTAGCAGGAACTGAAAACAGAGTAAAGGTTGAGAGAGATATTTTCAACAAAGCTGTAAGGGATTATAATGTTAAAGTCAGAAGATTCCCTACAAATATAATAGCTGGAATGTTCGGATTCGAGAAAAAGGAAAGCTTTGCAGCTGATGAAGGAACAGACGTAGCACCAAAGGTAAACTTTGGTTAATTTTTTTCTTTTATTTTTTTCTTTTTTACCAAATATTTTTAAACAAAGCAAATTTCTTAGGTATTATGGCAGATAGGATGCAGAGCAAGAAGGGATGGGAAGATTTTGTTAGCTCTTTTTCTTTGAAACCATTGAAGAAAGACCATAAATTGATATTAAAAGAATTAAAAGAACTTGTTGTAAATTCAATCAGAAAAAAAATTCCAGATGAAAAGTTTGGAATCTTATTTTCAGGCGGTGTTGATAGTACTGTAATAGCTAAAGTTTGTAAAGATGCTAAAAAGAATTTTATCTGCTACACATCAGCATTAGAAGAAAAAGGAATGGAACCAGCAGAAGATTTAGTCTATGCAAGAAAAGTTGCTAAAAAACTAAAATTAAAACTAAAAACAAGAACAATTAACCTTAAAGAAACAGAAAAATACATAAAAAAAATATTAAAGATAATAAAAGAGCCAAATGTAGTTAAAGTTGGAGTCGCTTTGCCTTTTTACATTGCTTATGAGGTTGCAAAGAAAGATAAAATAAAGATAATGTTTTCCGGATTAGGTTCAGAGGAGTTATTTGCTGGCTATGAAAGACATACTCAAGCTAGGAATGTTAATAAAGAGTGTTTAAATGGGTTATTTTCAATGTACGAGAGAGATTTAACAAGAGATATTCCTGTTGCTAAGGTTTTTGGAATTAAGCTTAGAGTTCCTTTTTTAGATGAAGAGCTTATTAGATATTCTTTGAGGATTCCTGCTAAATATAAGCTTGATAAAAAAAGGAAAAAAATAATTTTAAGGGAAGTTGCAGAACAATTAGGATTAAAGGAGTTTGCATGGCGCAAGAAAAAAGCTGCACAATATGGTTCTAAGTTTGACAGAGCTATTGAAAAACTTGCTAAAAGGAATGGTTTTAAATATAAACATGAATATCTAAGGAGTTTGTTATGAAACTAGGAATACTTTGTTCAGGTGGAAAAGACAGCTTGTTTGCTGCGTATAAGGCTTCTAAGGAGCATGAATTAGCTTGCTTAATAACATTGAAATCAAAAAACCCTGAATCTTATATGTTTCATATCCCTAATATCCATTTGGTTGAGTTACAGGCACAAGCAATGGGGCTTCCTTTGGTATTTTTAGAAACAGAAGGTGTTAAGGAAGAAGAATTAAAAGATTTAAAGGAAGCTATAGAGATTGCCAAGGAAAAGTATAGGATTGAAGGCATTGTTTCTGGCGCGATTAAATCTCAATACCAAAAAGAAAGGGTTGATGCTATCTGTAAAGAATTGAAGTTAGAGTCAATTGCTCCATTGTGGCAGATTAATGAGGAAATGTATATCACTGAGCTTATAAAAAACTTTAATGTCATAATTGTGGGAATAGCTGCTGATGGCTTGAAGAAGGAAATGTTAGGTACTAGGATTGGTTTAACATTCTTGGATAGGATGAGAAGCCTTAATGTTTCTCCAATCGGTGAAGGCGGAGAGTTTGAGAGCTTTGTTTTAGAGTGCCCTTTGTTTAAGAAGAAGATAAAGGTTGAAGAATCTGAAATAAAGATGGATGGCGAATTTTCTGGGCATTATTTGATTAAGAAGGCAATTTTAATAGATAAGTAAATGTTAAGGCTTTTAAATAGAATCTTATTCTTCTAGATTATGGATGTAACAGATATAGGATTAGGCAGAATATTGGACAGAAATAGGTTATTTCTGATAGACACAAATATTCTTTTTGGAGGTTATACCGGTAAAACAGTAATAGCGGATGATCTTGAAAAATTAGCAGCAGATATTGAAGAACACAAAACTAGTCTTGATCTTATGCCTCAGGCTTTTGATGCTGTAAGAACCCATACTAATGTTAGGATTACTCCTGCTGTGTTTAGGGAAATGCTTCGTGTACTTGGAGGTTTGCACGAAAAACACAAGCACCATAAAAAATATCGCCATTATGTTGAGGCGTGGGATAGGTATTTACGTAACCACAGGGCAGATTTGGTTTTAGGTGAGGATTACTGGAATAACGGCCGCATGGCAAGGGTTGGAAAACCAATCCAAACAGAATTTAATAATAGATACCCCACTACCAATGAGCTGTCTTGGGAAGATACTAGCCTTTTGGTTCGGGCTTTAGAGTCAAGGCTTTATTTTGAAGGGGATGAAAAGAAGTTGGATATTATCAGTGCTGATTGGGGTGTAAAAGAGGGCGTTAAGATAATGTTTGATCTTTTAGAAGATTTACCAATAGAAACTTGTAAAGATCTTAGAAGAGTTAGTTATCAATGCATAAAAATCATATCAAGGCAACACGGAGAACCCTATCATGATGATTTTAATTCTCAGGAATATTGTGCTCAGAAAAGAAGAAAATAATTCTTATTTTAACTTAGAACTCTTGTAAATATCATCTCTGTAAGGGCCTATTCTTACTATCTCTGGATTCATCTTTCTTTTTTCCATCTCTTCTTTTAAAGTATTTGCAAAGCCTTCCTGGTCGTAGCCCAAAACAATAATCTCTGGGTTGAGCTCTTCTATAATCTCATACTTATCTGCTTCATAGCCTAAAACAACTTTGTCTGCTATTTTAAGGTCTCTTATGTGCTCTACTCTGTCTCTTTCATGATACTTTGGCTCTTTACCTTTGACTTCCTTTATTGTTGAGTCCTTGGCTATGACTACAAATAGTTTATCTCCTAATGATTTAGCTTTCTTTAGAAAAAAGATATGTCCTGGATGCAATAAGTCAAAACTTCCAAAGCACATTACGGTTTTCATCTTAGTAAATTCCATTTCTTAGTTGAGTATTTATTACTTTCTAATTTTTTAGCTAATTCCAGTTCTTCTTTTGTCAGTTTGGAGTCTTCTAATTGAATGTTCAAAGCTTTTTCAAAGCCTTTTTTCATTGCTTGTCTAACTTTTTGGTAATTTACTCTACTTTTTAATTCGTTATTGATTGAAGTCATCCTTTGCTTTACTTTTTTTACTAACTCTTCACTATAATTGTTGAATAGCGAGCAATATTCTTTAACATCTGCATCAATTAATACTGCGCCATGCTGTAATATTTTTCCATTTATTCTTTTTTGTGCAGAGCCAATGATTTTTTTGTTATTAACTGTTATTTCATACCATGAAGGGTCGTTGAAGCAAACCGCACTTTTATTTCCTTTTTCGACGTCTTCATTCATAATTGCTTTTAATCCGAGATTCTTTAGGCCATGGAGCAAGCCTTTACTTATTATCTTGTAGCTTTCTATTACTGACTTTGGCATTTGTTTTTCATCTATAATTACAGAGTAAGTTAATTCTTTATCATGCAATACAGCGTTTCCTCCTGTTAGTCTTCTTACAATGTCTATATTGAGTTTTTTGCATTGTTTTTTGTTTATTGTGTTGGTATTCTGGAAATAACCTAGGCTTAGGCAGGCTGGTTTCCATCTGTAAAATCTTAGAACTGGCTTTTTAGAAGTTAACAAGGCTTCATCTATTGCCATGTTCATTGAGCCAGTATTGAATGAAGTGTCTATAAAGCGGTATTGCATAGAATATAGAAAAATTGGCATCTATTTATATTTAGCCTTTTGCATGAAGGGCTATCACAGATTCTTGGCCTGCTCTTTGCGCATTTTTTGGTATTGGTGTATACCCTTCGATAGGCTGCAATACGCGAACAAACCCATACTCTTGCTTTCCCATGGCATGGAATTCTGTTCCATTTAAATCAATAGCCTGCAAAACAGAGTTAACGCCTTCGAGATACCAGTTTGTAAGCAGAAAACCATTATTTTTTGGTACTCTTGTCCTTTGTAAGGCCTCTTGTAATATGGTAAGGCCCTCTACGACATATTTTTCATCAGCTTTAACAACCATGCTTAGGTCATTTTCATCAAATTCAACTCTAATTTGTCTGTTAGTTTCGCTCTTATCCCCATTAGAATGGGAGTATTGCAATGTTGCAAAATACTTTCTTTCAGGATGTTCATTTACATTATGAGCCATAAAAAATCCATTTACAACAGAATCAGTAAGGCGAAGGTAGTGTTCGTTCCATATAAATGTGAGTCTTTCTTCCAGATTATGCCCAATATAAACTATATTTGCTCTTACCCAGCCCCCCTTTTCGTCCCCACCCGTTATAGGGGGTTGACCTGAATCATACGACATAAATAGCCACTAAATACTAATTTTAGAAGTCCTAATTAATAAAGTTTGTTATTTTTTCGGCATGATAAGAGCTTCTGACAAGCGGTGCAGACTCGACATACTTAAAGCCCATATCGACGGCAATATTCTTTAATTCCGTAAATTCTTCGGGTGTGTAATATTTCTGCACTTCTGCTAAATCTTCTCTTGGCTGCAGGTATTGGCCTATTGTTAGAATATCAACTTGCGCAAGCCTTAATGTTCGCATTGTTTTTATGATTTCTTCCTTTGTTTCTCCTAAGCCAATCATCAAGCCTGATTTTGTAATTTGTTTTGGGTCAATTTCTTTGATTCTTTTTAAGAAAACCATAGATGTCTTGAAATCAGCACCTGGCCTTATTGCTGGAAATAATCTTTCTATTGTTTCAATGTTATGAGCAAATACATCTGGCTCTGCGCTCAGGACAGTCCTTATTGATTGGGTATCTCCTTTAAAATCTGGAGTTAAGACTTCTATTTTTGCAGTTGAAACTTTTCTTATTTCATTTATTGTATCTCTAAATGTTCTTGCACCGCCATCTTTTAAATCATCTCTTGTAACGGATGTTATTACAACATATTTTAAGTTTAATTCTTTTACTGCTTCTGCAACTCTTTTTGGCTCATAAGGATTAGTTGTTAGGGTTATTCCATATTTAACATTACAGTAAAGGCATCTTCTTGTGCAGATATTGCCTAGAATCATAAAAGTAGCTGTGCCTCTGCTGAAACATTCTCCTAGATTAGGGCAGTTAGCTTCCTGGCATACTGTGTGAAGGCCTTTTGACTTTAGAACTTCTATTACTTTGTTGTATTCTTCTCCACCGCCTAAAGGCACTTTAAGCCAGTCTGGTTTTCTTAACATAGAACTTCAGAATAACAACTTAGTTATAAAACTTTAGGAATTCTACTTTTTTGAAACTTAAGTATATCTTCAATATGGTGAATTTCCTTTTCTTCCATCATATCTAAAAAACTATGAAATATCTTTGCAGTAACCATTGCATCAGATCTGGCCCTATGTGCATCATCGTTCCTTATCTTGAAATGCTCGCACAAACTTGACAATTTTTTGTTTGGAAGCTCAGGCAGTAACCTCCTTGCTAATCTTACAGTGCATATCTTTTGATTTCCCAAATTAACACCCATATTTTTCTCAAGAGCATAATCAAGAAACTTATAGTCAAAACCAGCATTATGTGCAACAAAAGGAGAATCGCCAATAAATGAATGAAATTTAGGAATCACCTTATCGATTGTTGGCTTGTTTTTAACCATCTTATTATCTATACCAGTTAATCTTGTAATAAATCTTGAAATATGGACTTTAGGATTAATCAGGGTAGAAAAATTCCTTACTATCTTCCCATCTTTATATTTCAATGCAGCTATCTCTGTAATTTTATGGTAATAAGCAGAAAGCCCAGTTGTTTCTATATCGACCACAGTGAAATTCATACATTTTTTTAGAAAGAGCACAAATATAAACTTATTGTACTTTGTATTGGTGATGAATCTACTTAATTCTCCTCAATCCCAACTCAGCAGCAGAGTTAATAACATCATAATGGTTAGAAACAGCAGGGCAATAAGCAAATTCTAATCCGGCGATGTCTGATAAAGTCATGCCTTTTTTTATTGCTATTAACAAGGCATTTGCTCTCCAGGCAGCACCTTTGCCTTCTAGTTTAGCGCCGGTTACTTTACTACTGTTTGAATCAGCATAGAGTTCAACTTTAACTTCTTCTCCTTTGCCATACCAATCTGGTTTTGTAAGGCCTTTTGCTCTTCCAGTAATATCTGCTTCTTTTCCAATAGTTACTGTTCCATCTTTTGTGATATAATCAATATCATACAGCTCTTCCAGGCTCATGCCAGCCCTAATAGCTGTTGCAATTACATTTATTCTAGCAGCACTTCCTTGGCCTATTGATTGTGCGCCTATAATTTTTCCATCAAGATCAGCTAATATTTTAACGCCATCAAACCAGTTAGCCCCTTGTATAGCTTCAAATTCATATTTATTGAATTTAGCAGTTTTAGAATTATAACCAGTTGCAGCAACTTCCATATTACCAATAACTGAAACAAATGTTCCTAAAGAACCACGATAAGATAAATTGCCACCAGCTGCGTTAGCTCCTGCAACTATTCCTTGCATGTAAGCTGATGTTGCTAGCTTTATTGGATTTGCAGCGCAGTCACCAGCTGCATAAACATTTTTAATGCTTGCATCCATTCTATCATTTACTGATATGCCTAATCTGTTAATCTCCATCCCAGCTGCTTCTGCTATTCCTGAGTTTGGCCTTACTCCAGTTGCCATAACTACAATATCTGTTTTTATTTCCTGCCCGTCTATAATAACTGACTCTAAACTTTCTTTGCCGTTAACACTCTCAATTCTTTTTTCAAATTCTATTTCTATTCCTCTTTTTTTAAGATATTTTATAAGAACATCAGAAACATCTTTATCAATAGCCATAGGGAAAGCAGAGCTTTCCATCTCAATGACTTTTACATTTAACCCAAGTTCAGCTAAAGCAATTGCTGTTTCAAGCCCAATAGCGCCTGCTCCTACAACTACTGCGCTCTTTCCTTTGGTTGCTGCTTCGTATAATTTTGTGGTGTCTTCTATTCCACTTACAGTATAAACGCCGTTATTGATAAATTTTTCAGGAACTTTTATAGGGATAAATGGTTTAGAACCAGTTGCAATTATCAGTTTGTCATATCCTACTTCTTCGTTTTCTGTTTTTACTGTTTTTCTTTTAGTGTCAATCCCAGTGGCTCTGTCTTTTATTAATTGCACCCTGCTGCCAAGATGTATGTCCTGTTTTAAGTTGTCAATATCTTTTATCTCTCCCCCAAGATAGAAAGGCAGACCGCAAGGATGCCCTAGATAACCTTTTTCATCTAAGATAATTACATTTGCATCTCTATATTGCCTGCTTATTGTAAAAGCTGCTCCAAATCCAGCTGCCCCAAGGCCTAAAATTACTATTTTCATAGTGTAGGAGATTGAAGAAGAGGATTTAAATGTTTTGATTTAATCGGTTCTGTAATATAACAATTGTTATAAATCAGAACCATAAACGGCAATCATTCATATTCAATCGTTGCAGGTGGTACTGAGAAATTCTTCGAATTTCTGGTACCTCCTCGTTTATTCATATTCAATAGTACTCGGAGGTTTTTGGCTTATGTCGTAAACAACCCTGTTAACGCCATTAACTTCGTTTATTATCCTGTTTGAAACATGCTCTAGGAATTTGTAAGGCAGCTTTGCCCAGTCTGCTGTCATTGCATCTACACTAGTTACGGCTCTTAAAGAAACAATGTTTTCGTAAGTTCTTGCATCGCCCATCACACCAACTGTTTTTACAGGCAGTAAAACTGCAAATGCCTGCCAGACTTTGCTGTATAATTTATTTTTCTTTAGTTCTAAGATAAATATGTGGTCTGCTTCCTGCAATATCTTAACTCTTTCTTTAGTTACTTCTCCAATAACCCTGACAGCTAAGCCTGGGCCTGGGAATGGATGCCTGTTGAGCAATTCTTCTGGTATTCCAATCTCTTGGCCTAGCTTTCTTACACTATCTTTGTAGAAATCTTTTAATGGCTCTAGTAATTTTAGCTTCATTCCTTTTGGCAAAACAACATTATGGTGGCTTTTAATCCTGTCAGCCTGCTTTGAAGGCTGTGCAGATTCTATCCTGTCTGGATAAATTGTCCCTTGGGCTAAGAATTTTATTTTAGGACATTGTTTTTCGAGCAATTTAGCTTCTTTTTCAAATACATCAATAAATGTTTTTGCAATAATATTTCTTTTTTGCTCTGGATCTGTTATTCCTTTTAATCTATTTAGGAATATGTCAGAAGCATCAACATATTTTATATTTAATCCTAATCTTTCATACCTTTCCTTAACAATCTTTGTTTCATTCTTTCTTGTCAGGCCATGGTCTATGAATATGCCATAAAGCCTTTTTCCAATTGCTTTTGTTATTAAAGCAGCTGCTACTGTTGAATCTACTCCGCCTGAGATGCCCATAATTACATAGTCGACTTTGACTTCTTCCTTTATCTCTTTTGTTATCTTAGCTGCCATGTCTTTTATGTTGAAATCTTTCTTTGCTTTGCATATATTAAAGACAAAATTTTCCAGAATCTTATTCCCACTTGGGGTGTGGGTAACTTCGGGGTGGAATTGAACGCCATAGATGTTTTTTTCAAAATTTCCTATTGCTGCATTTTTGCAGGTATCTGTAGAAGCTAATGTTATGAAACCTTCTGGTAAAATTTCAACAGCATCGCCATGGGACATCCAGATTATTTCCTTGTTTTTTAATCCTTTGAAGAGCTTGTTTTTGTTATTTATCTTAGCTGTTTTTTTGCCAAATTCTTTTATTTTGTTTGGAACTACATTTCCTTTTAGTTGTTTACCTATTAACTGCTGGCCATAACAGATGCCTAAAACTGGTATTCCTAAGCTGAGCAGTTTAGGATTAGATATTGGAGCTCCTTTTTCATATACCGAAGATGGCCCTCCGGATAAGATTATGCCTGCTGGGTTTAGCTTTTTTATTTGTTTTAGAGAAACATTATAAGGCAATATCTCACAGTACACTCCCATGTCTCTAACACGCCTAGAAATCAAGTGGCAGTATTGCGCCCCGAAATTTATTACCAGCAGCATATTATATTAAATGCTTCTTTATTTTTAAATATTAGCTTTTTACTTCACAATCTTCCAAATAGCTCCTTTCCACGTGTCTGATATTTTTTTAACATCAATACTAACTAACTCGTTAATAACTAATTTATCTCCGCCGGTTTCTCCTATCTCTTGCATTTTAACGTCATCTATTTTGCATAAAGCACTTACCTTGGCAACATCCTCTTTACTGCAGCTTAATATAACTCTGGACTGAGATTCACCAAACAACAAAGCATCTTTTCTTACATTTTCGTCTAGGTTGACTTTTGCTCCAATCTCTTTTTTTGTAATGCAGCATTCGGCTAATGCAACTGCCAATCCTCCTTCAGAGCAATCGTGTGCTGATTTAACTAAGCCCTGTTTTATTGCAGCAAGAACAACATTCTGAACTGCTTTTTCTTTCTTTAAATCTAATGAAGGTGCATCTCCTTTCTTTAGGTTGTGAATAACTTTTAGATATTCAGAACCTCCAATTTCTTCTTTTGTTTCTCCTAACAATACTATAACATCTCCTTCATCTTTGAAGTCTTGTGTTACAACTTTGCTGATATCTTCGACAACACCAACCATACCAATAGCTGGAGTAGGATCTACTGTTCCTTTTGGATTTTCATTATAGAAACTGACATTTCCGCTGACAACAGGCGTGTCTAAGGCTTTGCAGGCATCAGATATTCCTTCACAGCATTTTTTAAAACCCCAGAATACTTCAGGATCTGTTGGATTTCCGAAATTTAAGCAGTCTGTAATAGCCAATGGCTTTGCTCCAACACAAACCAGATTTCTGGCAGATTCTGCAACTGCAATTTGCCCACCTAATTTAGGATTAAGCCTGCAATAGGTCCCATTACAGTTTGCTGTTGCTGCAAGTCCCCTTTTTTTAGTAAATTTAATGACAGCTGCGTCTGCTTCCCCTGGCTTGACAATAACATCGGAGAATAATTTTCTGTCACTTTTATTATAAGTTAGGTTTTTGTCTGCTATTGTTGGAGAGCTTAATAGACTGATTAAAGCATTATTGTAATCCTCTGGCTCTCTTATTTCACCCAAATCTAATCCAAATTCAGAGAAATCAGGCTCTTTTGCTTCTCTGTTGTAAACTGGCGCTTCTTCTGTTAGAGATCTAGCAGGAACCTCTGCAACAACCTTATCTCCTTCTTTAACTGTAAGCATGCTGCCTTCTACAACTTTTCCAATAATATCTAACGGAACTTTGTGCTTGCCGCATATCTTTTTAGCTTCTTCTATTTTGCCTTTTTCCAGAATAACCAGCATTCTTTCCTGTGATTCAGAAAGCATTATTTCATAGGCATTCATATTTTCAACCCTTTTCCTAACTTTAGAGATATCAATCTCTACCCCAACATTGCCCTTTGAAGCTGTTTCTGATGTTGAGCATACTAAACCAGCTGCCCCCATGTCCTGCATTCCAACTACTATACCAGATTTAATTAACTCTAAGCTTGCTTTTCTTAGCTGTCTTCCCATTTCAGGATCTCCAATGGCGACTGCTGATGTATCCTGCTCAGCACCTTCTTCTATTGCACCTGATGCAAAAGCAGCTCCCCCAACACCATCTTTTCCTGTATCTCCCCCTATCATTGCCACTACATTGCCTATGCCAGCTGCTTTTGCTGTTGTAATCTCATTATGTTTTACAATGCCAATTGTCATTGCATTGACTAATGGATTACCTTCATAGCTCTCATCAAAATAGATTTCTCCCCCCACAATAGGGACTTCTGCAACATTAGCATAGCTGCTAAAACCTCTTCCAATTTCCTTGAATAACCATTGAACTTTTTCATTAGTTAATCTTCCTAGCCTTAATGAGCCTAATAAACCAATTGGCATTGCACCCATTGTGAAAATATCCCTCATGCATCCTCCTCCGCCTGTTGCAGAAGCTTCGTAAGGCTCAACAGCAGATGGATGATTGTGTGATTCCATCTTAAAAGCACAACCATAACCTTCGCCAATATCAACAATGCCTGCATTTTCTCCAGGACCTTGTAGAACTTGTTTGCCTTTAGTTGGAAATAATTTTATTGTATTTTTTGAGGTTTTATAGCTGCAATGCTCAGACCACATAGCAGAAAACAATCCAAGTTCAGTAAAATTAGGTTCTTTGCCAATCTTTTCTTTAATTAGGGCATATTCCTCTTCTGTCAGCCCCATCTCTTTAACTATTTTAGGTGTTATTTTTACATCTTCCATTTTAATTACCTCCATTTAATTACCTTATTACCCCCTTATGATTTTCAATAGCTGTTTGTAGAGTGCATTAATATATAAACTTAATGTTTAAAAAAAATTAAACTTTTTAGTTTATTTATTGCATTTTTGATAGTATGACAATAAATCTATAATTTGATAAACCAAAAGGTTTAAAAATTTATTCGTTTTTCCATTAATTATGGCAATAAATATAACCCTTCCTGAGCCCGACAAGCCAAAGAGCACAAAAGATCAGATAATAAATATACTTACAAGAAGATACCCCCTTAAGACAAAAGCAGTATATGCCTCTATAAAAAAAGAATATGCAAGTTCAGTAACATACCAGGCTGTGCATAAGTTGTTGAAAGAGTTGGTTGATGAAGGTGTTCTTGTAAAAGAGGAGCTAAGCTATAAAATTAGTGCAGAGTGGCTGAAAAAAGTAAGTGATTTTCTGAATTTTGTAGAAAAGAGCTATAAAGACCAAAGACCTCTTGTTCCCGGACCTTCCAAAATTGATAAAATAGGTGAAATAACTGCTATGGAGTTTGAGGGCCTTGCAGATTTAGATATATTCTTTATGGACTATGAGGCAAAGTTTCATAAAAAACAAAAAGATGGGCTTGTTGTTTGGGCAGCCAAGCATTACCACTGGCCTTTTGCTTATTCAAAAAATATGTTTGATGTGCAGGAAACAAAAGAAGAGAAAAAAGACTCATATAAGATATTTGGGAGTGCAACCAATCTTGACAAATGGTCTATGAAGTTCTACAAACAGCTTGGCGTAAATGTTGTCTTTTACAAAAATGCAGCACAAAAAGGGGATATTGCTGTTTATGGCGATGAGATTTTGGAAATAAGATACGGTAAAGAACTTATTGATGCTATGGATAATTTTTTTAAAAAGAACAAAGATTTTGAGAAAATAGACCTTACAGGATTCTTTAAGGATGTCCTGAACAAAAAGACAAAAATAAATGTAACTCTGCAAAAGAATAGCTATATAGCAGAAAAGATAGTGAAAGATAGCTTGAGGCTGTTTGATGATAGAAAATAGAAAATTTTAGGATTCAACAATATCTTTATCAGACATAGAAATAATTGGAATTGTCTCAATATCAACGCCACCCATTTTTTATCAATAGTTGAAATTAGAAGTTAGTTTATAAATTTTGTGTTTATCCAGTTGGCACTAATAGGCAACTAACCTTACCCTGAAGGTCAGGGCTTTCCCTAAAAGCTTCCAAACCATGCCCACTAATATCGTATTTTCTTAAAACTTCTGGCCCACCTATTTTTCTTAAAAATGTGCTTCCCCCTGGAGCGCCTGTCATGTTTCTGACATAATTATTGAATTTCATTGGTTTTGTTCCTCCTGTGCTTAGATTGAATGCTATACCATCTGCGTTATTGTCTTGTGCAACTCCTTGTATGCCACCATATACCATAGTTTTCCATTCATTCTCTCTAAGCCTGTCAACTTGTGATCCGCCTTCTACTGAATCCACAAGCAATACTTTTCTTCCCTTATCATCTGTACAATTTGCCAATATTGCAACACCTATTGGATCTTGATATTCACCCCCTATTAAAGGAACAAGGTGCAATAATCCTGTATTTTCATCAAGTAGGTAGAATAATGATGGTGTTTTTTCACTTCCTGAAGATGAGAATGTACAACACATCAGCCTTGTGCTATCAAATATATCAAGAATAGTTCCTTGCTGCATTCTACATGACAAGTAATCGAAATTTTCTTGGCCTTGGAATAACCCTTCTACTCCTTGAACTAAGTCCATAACCGGCTCTGTATCTCCATATCTTTTTTCAAAGTAGCCTAAAACTCTTTTTGCACTTTCAGGATCACCTGCCTTAAGGCCTTCTAAGTGGTCTCTAATATTGTTGAATGTTTCTACATCACTTACATGAGACCTTGCTCTTTGTAATAGGTCATGATCGAATTTTTCCCCAGCACGCATAACCTTATCTGGATTTCTGCTTATTAAGCCGTATACTAAAAGTTCTGTCATTTCAACAGGATTTCTCCTTTCTTTCATACCACTTATAGGTCTTATTGAATATTCCCTTCCTAGAGGGAAGGCTTTCGGTACTACTAGGCCCTGCCTGTAGTCTGATATAAGACTTGTTATAATGTGTGGGCCTTTTTCTTCTTCTTTTATGCTTGTGAGTTTCAGGATGTTTTTGAGAGGAATAGTATCAGTTCCTCTCTCATAATCTGCTATCCATTCTTTTAACATTTCTTTTTTGTCATCTGCAATACTAGTATTAGCTATACTTGCTATTTCAGCTAATGTTAATCTAGTTTCTCCTTTTAGGAACTTTCTGTATAGGTCTCTGGTTGTTTCATCTTTTCTTGTTTGGTAACCTTTTGCAATCTCTAATACTTCTGGAGTTATTATGAAACTATCCCTATCAATATGGCTTCCTAGAACCTCTTCAACTAAATCATAACCTATATCTCTAACTGATTGTTTGTATCTTTGATAATCCTCTTCTACATTTCCAGAGCATCTTAATTGAATTTTGGTTAGCCTTTCTTGCTGGTGAATAGATCCTAGAAGAGAGCCTATACCTCCTACTTTTATTAGTAAATCAATAAGTCTTGTATCCTCAATGCTTTCGAAATAACCAAGCTTTTCTCTGTATCCATCATCATCATCATCCTTGAGGGGGTAAAGCTTAGTAAGATCGTCGATAGCCTTTGCATTGTCTTTGACTGAATGTACTATACTAAATCTTTTTTGTCGGCTAAATCCAGACAATACATTATAAACACCGCTTAGTTTCCAGTCAGATTCAGCTAAATCTCTGTATTTTTCATAAATTATATCTATTTTTTCACTAAAAAGAGCGTAATTGTTTCTTGGTTTTCTTCTTCTGTCTACTTTTACTGAAAATAGCTCATCTAATTCGTGCACCCCTCTTAATGTACCAAATAAACGGCTTGATTTTGCAATCAATCTTGATAATTCTTTTGCTTCAATTTCTCCAGAGCCAAAATATGAAAGCCTTTTCAGCCATTCGGTCTTTTCAGTAAGTTCTTCTTCATATTCTTTCATATGTGATATAGCTTCAACATCTTTTGCATTATCTTTTAACCATCTTAACAATTCAATTCTATTGTCAAATGTTCCTTCTAGTGCATTATATGCTCTGTTAAGCTCTGATGTTCTTGTACCTTGGAAGTATTTATATTTCTGAGATAACTCCCCAATTCTATGCTGGAACATCCTACAGTTTTCTGATAAGGTTTTTTGGGGATCAAAAGTTATTTCATATAGCTCTTCTTGTGCTCCAATATATCTTAATCTATCAAATAGAGAACTGGTTTTTGATAATAAATCTACTAATCCTTCAATACCAATTGATTTTAATCTTGTGACATCTTTGAAATGGGTTAATTGTTTTTTCCATTCATGGAATTTTGTGTAATGCTCTGATCCAAATACATCTTGCATTGATCTTGTTAATTCTTCATCTCCTTTTACTCTTAAATATCTTATTATGGCATTTCTTTTTTCTGGGCTGAAATCTGGGAATGCATGATAAACTTCTATGTATTTTTTAACATCAGCTCCGCACAATCCTTCAATTGATTGATAAAACCCTTTTGAGTGCCTGCCTAGGCTTAAGAATGTTTTGGCAACTCCAAGTATATTGCCTTCATTCCAACCTTCTTGCTTATATTTTGGAACTAGGTAGCATGCATTGGGTGCTCCTGCCCTTATAAATTCCCAGTAAGGTTTACATAAATTAGCTACATCTATATTTGCCCACCGGTTATTTTCAAGTATTTGTAATGCTTCATCTAAACTAACATCTTCTTTTTCTTCACCTGTTATTAATCTATATGTTTCTTTTCTTGCTTCTTGGCTTACTGCTTGTACACGAGCTATTTTGCAAAGGCTTAGCATTGGTTCCCCGATTATAACTTTATTGTTAATTGCTTCATCTCTTACAAATCCCCAAACTTCAGGAAGCTCTGCAATTTCTGAAAGATTGTAAGAGAACTTTAAGAATGTATTCTGGCGCCAGTTGTTTTTTTCGATAATATAATCAGCAGAATTTAGGACATCATCCATTGTTGCTCTTTTTCTTTTTCCTGTGAAGAAATGATGGAAAGCGTTTCTCATTTTCTGTTCCATTTTTGGGTTTCTATGATGTATCTTGAGCCATCCATTTCCATCAAGGTATTTTACCCATGCTGATTTGTAGTAAGCTATCCATTGTGGTAAATCATCTATGCCCCACCAGGAATCTGGATCTGAATCTGTCCATTTATCAAGCGATTCATAAAGTCTATCTGAGCCATCTAAAGGAACCATGCTTCTGCAGAATATTTGCATATGCTCTGGCTGTTGTAGTGTCAATTTCTTTAGCACCCTTAAGCTCCCTTGGCTTATGCCTTCTGATTCCATCAAACCAACAAGCCCAAATACTACATCGTGAGGATAGAATGATTCGATATTCTCAGCAATAATATCTAGAATATCTGTCGAGTAGGTTCCTAACCCATTTAGGTTTTTAATTATGTGATGCAGGTGGTCTTCTGGGCCAAGATAATGATTTTTTTCATGAGGGGATTCTTTTTTCATCCATCCACTTTGGAATTTTGCTCTTATCGCTCCTATACAATCATCTATGGTAGCGTTTTCTACTTTTTCTGTTGTGAATAATCTATACACATCATTTCTTGTACGCTGGCTTTGCATCAGCATCTCCATTGCTTTAGAAGCAAACGCAACCTGAAATCCACATGTTGATTCATTTGCCCTTTCTGCAATAAATTCATATACTATATCAGGAGCCGACGTAATCATTTCCTTATCTAATTCCCCCAAGCCTACACCCTCCCACCAATCATTTCTTATTTGTGAGTTGGCTAGGTTTTCAATAGCTGTGTAGGCTATTTTTGGACTATGTTTTAATCTTTCTAGAAGGATATCTAATCTTTCAGTTCCATAACCCCATTTATCATGTTGAGCAACAATATCCCTTAATCTTCTTTCAATACCCCTTCTTGTTAGTTCTTGTATAGGTTTCATTTTATTGCTACAAGCCTTTCTGTTTGAACTAAGTAACCTGTGACAGGACCTGATAATCTTAATCTATCGCTAAATGCTTCAAGATATCTTCTTTCCCTGCTTGTAGCTTGTATTCCATTAACTTTTGTTAGTTCTGTCTCCTCTGGGGTGCCTAAGCCTAAAACATCCCTTAATTGTGAAGTAAATCTTTTAGGCATAATATTAGGTGCTTTTACATTGAAGAAAACATAAGGTGAGTCTGCATCAACGGCTGCCCCTACAATTCCACTGTTTACTAGGTCAAAAGAGGTTTCTGGATCTAAATTCTGGAATATATGCCCACCTTCTACTGAGTCAACAAGAAGAACGTCATCGTTTCCATTGTTAACTGCATTGGCAAGTATTGCAGCACCTATTGGGTTACCATAAGTTCCTCTTCTTTCTGGAGCAACCTGCATTACTGCGATATTTGGATCCAAAGCATAATATAAGGATTCAATTTCTGTCCTTTCCCTATCTTGAGACATCATTGCACAGCACATTAATCTTCTTCCATCACGTAAATCATAGAGTGTGCCATCTTGCATCTTAGCGACTACTGCATTGAACAACTCTGCATCACTGTGAATTAGCTGTACGAGAGTTACTAATTCTCTTAATTCTTTTTTGCCTTCTGATTCACTTGAAGAACTTAAATAAATCTCTGTAATTTTGTTGATTATCCTCTGGCTAACCCATCTTTGTTCATGAGGCTGGAGATCAGATGCCAGTTGAGATATGTCTGATCTTAGCATAGCATATAGTCTTGTTGGCTTAACTGTGCTTCTTTCTACATAGCTTCTGGCTTTTAATATTTTATCAGCTGAAAAATATTTTTGAGCTGCATTTACTCTTGTTGGCTCTCTGCTGATAAGGCCATATAACAATAATTTTGTTGCTTCAAATGCATCCATATTATCTCTTAAATCAGAAAACTCATACCTCCCATAAACCTTACCTAGTACGAATCTGTTTTTTTGTACCCTTCCTTGTTCTTCAAGTCTAGCTAGAGTAAGCAGATCTTCTCTTGCTCTAGGGTCAATTGTGTTGCTTAGAAGGAGACTTACAAAATCAGGAGAGTATTTTAAGTTTATTCCTTTACTTTTGAAATAACTCTTTTGAGCTTTCTGTGCAGCTGCAAACCAAGAATCAAAGTCAAGATTTTCTGGTGGCAGGGTAGTTAATAAACTATGGTGGCTTCTTGTTTTTTTTAGAAACTCTACTTTCTTTTCGAGAGGCTCATCTGAATTTATAATTTTCTTTAATAATAGTGTGGTGTTATGATACTCGCCAAATGTGATATACTCATGTAGTCTTAGAGCTTCTATAAAATCAATACCCTTAGTGATCATGTTGGGTAGTGCTGAGGTATAATCATCTCTATCATGATTCCATTCAAAGTATTCTTTTGACAGAACATTGTCTAACCATTCGGTAATTTTTGAGCGGTCTGCTTTAAAGAATGCGGCAACTTCGGACAACCACTCGTCATCTGGACTGCATGGTGGAACACCTTTTATCTTCCCTAGAACACCATAATACCTAATAAATCTTTTTTTGTCTTCTATAGAGCTATCTGAGTTTATAACTTCTTTTAAACCTGTAAGCGGTGGTTCACCTTTTCTGTAGGGCAGATATTGAAATAATTCTAATGCTTTTCTTAAATCAATCCCTGATTTAACTAGGGGAGGAATAGAATTTAAATAATTGTGTATCTTGTAGTAATCATCCATAGTTTTAGAAGCATGGTATCCAAACATTTGTTGTGCTATTAGAATATTTTCATCAGTATCATTATATTTTGTTCTAACAGCTTCTAATCGTGCCCTTGTTGTATCTATCCAATCTTTAAACTCAGGATAATCTAGTTTGAACTTTCCAGCAATTGCCTCTAGCCATGATTCATCACACTCAAATTCAGGCAAGCCAGGAACATCTTTTAATATTGAGTAATAATCAATGAATCGCCTTTTCTCATCATCGCTAATATTACTTTCCAATGCCTTTTTTAGCTGTTTTGACCTGTAGAAAAGCCTTGGAGTTATGTTAACTAAAAAACGTTCATAAACCTTAAGATCTATTCCATTTTCTATTACTTGGATTGAGTCCTTTATCAGATACTCTGCCGTATAGGCCACTACTAATTTTGGAAAACCTCTGCTTAGGTAATCCATCCAGTCATCAAAAGATACTGTTCTATCTAACTTTCTAGAAAGGAAAGTGTCTACAACATCCATCAACCAATCAAATCTTGTATGACCATTAGTTGCCTGGTACATTTTTGGCAATAATTCTTTAATCTTATCACGTGCTTTAGGATTAATCAAGGGGTATGCTCTAAAGAACTCGAGGGCTATATCAATATCTGCTATATACTTTGTTGGTAGGGCATCCCTATCCGGCTCTGCCTTTCCCTGGACATTAAGCACAAAATCCAAAGTTTCAAAAAATTGATCTCCTAGCCCATGTGATTCATATAATTCAATTAATTTAGGGAGGCAAGTACATAGTAGTCTTGCATTGCCTGGGCGTCTTTTAAGTGTTGGCTTTAACCTTTCCATAACTTTCCCATAGTAATCAAGTTTTCCTATCTCCTCTAATCGCTTACAGTTCTCAACAAGCACATTTCCTTCCATTCCAGGAGAGCCAAAAATATCCCTGAGAGCAAATGCATTCCTTCCCATGCTACCCATCGTACCTAAAAAGATTTCTAATTGTTCTTGATAGCCATGTTCTATTGCTTGATCAATATTTGTAGGCATATCCTCAAAGAAGTGAGCAATTGAGCATGGGTCTGAACCACCTACAAATGTTAAAAATTGGATTATATCATCCATATATGAGGGTACTCTCTCTCTAAGTTGTTTTAATGTACGGTCCCCTAAATATACTATCCTTCTTACAGGGCAACTAAGAGTTTCATCACTTGGGACAATAGCTGATGCCTGATCCAACATTATTTGATTTCCAGCATTAAGAAGACTTACAAAATCAGGATCATCATATTTTCCTCTGTTTGATCTAAATTGTGCAAGGAAATAAGCCACTTCCTTAAGAAAAGCAGGATATTGCCGATCTGCAAAAGCTTCACTAGCAATTTTCTTTTTTTCTGCTATCTTTAATCTAGAGATTGAGATGTTCATTACTGGAACAAACAATTCAGGCCTTGAATATATTTCAGGTGCTAACCTTTCCATGTATTCTCTTATCTTTCTTTTTCTTTTGATTAAAGTAGGGTCTTCTGTTTCTATAGCTTCAACTCTATCTAAAAAGTCTGCTAACCTTGTTTCTCTTTCCAATATTTGTTGTAAATCCATTTTAAGCTGGTTGTAAAACCCCAGCTAGTTGTTCTGTTGGTACTATATGGCCTTCTACATGACCAGCTAATGCTTCTTTATCTTTGAATGCTTCTAGTAATCTTTTTCTTCTTTCTACGACTTGATTACCCCTTATTTTCATTAGATAAGTTGGTTCTTCATCAGTTTCAGTAAGATGCCCAATAAAATCAACGTATCGTTTTGCAGTAGTATTTGGAACAGCAGTATTGAAGCAAACATACTCAGCACAAGTGTCCTCAGCAACTCCAGCTATTCCGGTCGTAGCAAGCCCAAAAGCGATGTCTCTTTTTATTCTTTCAAACAATTCTCCTCCTTCTAAGGAATCAACAAGGAGAACTCTGTTCCCGTCTCTGTCTATTGTGTTTGCAAGAATTGCAGCTCCTACTGGCATTCTATATTTTCCATCAAGAGATGGAACAATATGCATCAGAGCTATGTTTGGATCTAATCCATAGTAAATAGATTCAATCTCTGTTCTTTCCCTGTCTTCAGATACCATTGCGCAGCAAAGCAATCTTTTTCCATCTGCTAGATCATATAATGTTCCGTCTTGCATCTTCGCTGTTATTGCATCAAAAACTTCATTTCCTTCATATAGGGACTCTACTAACCATACTAATTCTCTTAATTCTGTTTTTCCCTCAGAATCAGAAGATGAATCAAGATACACAGCTTTTATTGTACCTATTATATTGGAGCCCATATGTCTTCTTCTTCCATAGTCAGGATTGGTGTTTATTTCATTTAATCTTGGTGAGATATCATTGAAAAGTCTTGTTGGAGGTTTATGGCTTTTTTCTATAAACGATCTTGCTTTATCTAATTTTTCTGGTGAAAAAAACTCATATGCTTGTAGGACTCTTTCAGGTCTTCTGCTTATTAGGCCATATACCAATAGTCTTGTTGCATCAACCGGGTCTGCAGCTCTAGCTAAACCATATACACTTTGGGTCCCATAGACTTTTCCTAGAGGGAATGATGTTTTTGTGCTTTCTCCCTCTGCTTCAAACTGCGCTAGTTTTAGCAAGTCTTCTCTAGAAGTCCCTTTAGTGCTTCTTAAAAGAGTAAGGGTGAAATCTTTAGGGTATAGCAACCTTACACCATGATCATCAAAATATTTAGCTGCTTTTTCTTCTGCTTCTTTTTTCCAAGCTTCAAAATCAAGATTTTCTGGGTGGACAAACTCTAAAAGATATCTGTAATCCTCTACTTTAAAGAGGAAATTCATCTTATCTTCCAAAGGCGCATCTATGTTTATTACTTCTCTTAGAGGTATTAGGTCTTCATGGCCTAATCTTCTCAAAAATGAGGGTGCCCACAAAAATAGTGCTTCATCAATACTTATGCCATTATCCATCATGTGGGGTATTGCCTTGGCATAACTCTCTGGTAAGATACCTTTTCGTAATGCTAATCCGTCTAACCATTTTGTACATCTTTCTTTGCTTAATTTAGTATATTTAGCTATTTCTTCTTCCCAAGTATCTATGGAGGTTACTTTTGGTATCCCTTGAACTTTCTTGAGAGCTTCGCAACACCTTAATAATTTTCTTTTGTAATCTATACCGGCATTTGAATTTACTATTGTTTTGACACTACCCATATCAGGGGGATCAAATCCGTCTAACCATGTAAGGGTGTCCCTTAACTCATAAGCAACTATCAGGTCAATACCATTTTCAAGCATTATTGGGAGATTATGCCTATAGTGGTTGATATCACTAACTCTTTTTACAAAACTATTATCCCCAATTAATATTCCAAATTGGTTTCTGTATTTGTCGCCATCTTTTTCAACCATTTCTGCAACAGCCCTTACCTCAGCAGATACTGTTTTTATCCAATGGTTGAATTCAGTATCACTTAACCCAACAAGTTTTTGAACTTCTTTTAGCCATTTAGCATCAATCTTTCCTTCTGGTAGATTTGGCAATTGGTCAACAACCGTAAGATAACTTAAATACTCTCTTGTGCTTTCATATAATTCTAGCCTTCCATCTCCTCTTTTACTGATATGATTCCAAAAAGTAATTTCAGGCAAACACTCTAGGAAATGATCATAATCACCTTTGGCTAACATATCAATTGTAACTGGTAATATACCCGATTTATGTATAGGTGTTTTCATCATATCAACAGCCATATTTGCTTTGTCAAGCCATTCATCCAGAGTCATTCTTTCAGATAATCCGCTTGTGTAGAAAAGATCAACAGCTTTAGTGACAGAACCCCAAGGAATATCATCGCCTAGTTTTTGATGTACTTTTGAGAAAATATCAAAGCTCTCTTCACCATATTTTGAATATAATTCTGGGAAATTTTCAAAGAGATGGAACCCCATGCCCATAAAACCAAATGGGATCATTTTTTCTAAAGGAACTGCCTCATCATCTTTGTGCATATCTACAGCACGGTCGAGTATTTCAAAGAACCTGTCTGATAATCCTGCTTTTTCATATGCTTCTATTATTTTTGGCAACCTCCCCTTGGTAATTATTTCAAGATTAGTTGGATTTATACAGGCAACATGTTCAAGCCTTTTTGCAACTTCAGCATAATATGGCAGCTTCCCCACGTTTTTTAATTGGGTACATGTCCCTATGAATTCGTTATCCATTATGCCTCCAGCAGAAATCCTCCATCCGATACTTCCGTTGTGTCTTATTTTACCCATAAGCCCAAGCATATGGCCTAGTTGTTCTTCATAACCTTCTTCTTTAGCCATAATAATTGTCTTAGCTAAACCACCATAGTAAGTAAACATAAGCTCACCAATACCGAAGCCGCCAACAAGACTGCCCGCATTAAGGAAGTAATTTCTTATTGAATCAGCATGATGTTTTTGTGAGTCAGGAAGCAAGCTTATTATATACTGTAAATTCTGACTTTCTCTTAAATACATATTTACTATGGTCATGATATCTTTGTCATGTGATGGGAGAAGAGCATGGTTTCTTATGCATTGTTCTCCAACCCTTAACATTGTTAGATAATCAGGGTTATTGTAATTTTGTTGATTACTTTTGGATATGCTTAAGAAATAGGTAATCTCACCTATAGCTGTTTGATCTGCACTTGGGCAATCCAGTTCATCCAAGACTTTTTTTCTTTCAAGAATGTCCAGTCTTGCTTTCAGTATGCTTGTGCTTAATCTGAAAATTTCTGGGCTTTCATAGAGGGTAGGGATAACATCTTCTAATTTTGCTGCAAACTTATTTTTAGCTTCTCCTGCTTTGTGAGGTACGGAATCTAATCTTTCATAGACTTCTCTAAATTCAGGTTCTCTTTGTAATATTTCTTGTAGATTCATTTTTCATAACCCACCATTTGCACAAAAAGTTCTGCTGGAATAAGGAACCCTGTGGCTTTTCCTGACAATTCATTTTTATCTTTCCAAGTTTCTAGATACCTATATGGGGTTGGAATTTTTAATACTCCATCTCCCCTTAGTTTTGCAAGTTCTACTTGATTGGTCCCCCTTAAATCATATTTTGATGCTAATTTACGCACAAATTTCTTTGCTCTTTCACCACCCACATTTGCGTTTATGAAAATATACCTTGAATTTGTGTCTTCTGCAGCACCTGCAATCGCTCTTGCGGTTGTATTAAGCCAATTTTCTTCTCCAGCTGCATCTAATAATATGCCTCCTTCAAATGAGTCTACACCTAATACCAGATTACCTTCTCTGTCAGTGCAATTTACTAAAAAAGTTGCACCGATAGGATCTAAGTAGCGGTCTTCTGCTGTAGGGCGTAAGTGCATGATACCTATGTGGGGATCTGCATGATAGAGGATTGCAGATCTTTCTTTGTATTCCTGGTCTTTTGATATTAATGTGCAACAATGCAATCTTCTCCCATCTGCCAGGTCATAAAGGTTCCAGTCCTGCATTTTAGAGGCTAAGCCTGTAAAGAATTCATCACCTGCATCTTCTAATGCCCTTATCTGCCTTACAACATGCCTGAGTTGAGTTCTCCCAACAACCTCTTTTTGTGGCTGGAGGTAATTAAAATATATTGCTCCAATAATATTATTTGCAGCTACTTTTCTTTCTTCAGAAGGACAATTTTCTAGCTCAAGTATTCTTATGTCATTTTGAATTTGCCTGTATAGCAATGTTGGGGGTATGTGGCTTTTGGCTACAAGACTTCTTGCTTGTGAAATATATTCTCTTGAAAAAACACTTTCTGCTTGCTGCACTAATCTGCTTTCTCTTGATATCAGTCCATAAACAAGGTATTTTGTTGCTTCTGCGAAGTCCATCACCCTTCTTAATCCTTTTAGTGGCGCACGATCGTATACTTTACCAATTGTGAAGAGTGCTTTATTATGGGATCCCTGCTGTTCGAGCTGCATAATCTGTTCTAAAAGAACTACTGCCCCTTTTCCTGGTAAGCTGCCAAGCACATTAACAGCGTAATCTTCTTCGTATTTGTATGCTGCTTTTCTTACAAAGACATTTTTAGCCTTTAATGCTTCACCATACCATTGTTCAAAATCACAGTTTTTTGGAGCATGAATCCTGAGCAAGGTTCTTTCTTCATAAGCTCTTTTTATGAAATCTGTAACTTTTTCAGGAGGTTCATCTGAATTGATTATGTTTCTTAGTGATTCTAACCATCCTCTTTCAAGAAATCCATAATTCTGTAGTACTGGAATATGGAAAAGTGCCTTAAAATAATCTACCCCTGCATTTCTAATATAATCTAAATGATCAATGAAATATTCTGAATAGGCTATTCTGTCGGAATCACCAAATTGGCGTGTTTTTGGAAGTAGAGCATCTGCTCTTCTGAGTTGTTTGCAGTTTTCAAGAAGAAAACTTAGATTATCAGGGCTCAGCCTTAAATATTCCGCTGCTTTTTCTAACCATGTGCTGTCTGCGGTGGGTTCTATAGGTAATGTCCGTAGTATCCCATAATCCTCAAGCGTGTCTGCTTTTGTTTTCCAATCAACATTTGCATCTATGACTCTTTTTACACTTCCTAGCCTATCATGCAGCCTGAATTTAGATATAACATAAGCGTAAGGAACAAAAGATATTATATCAGTTCCTTTTTGTATCGCTAAGGCTGTTGATTCAACCATCTCATCAAAAATTTCAGGATCTTCATATTGGGTGTTTGTTATAAATTCCAGCCAAGAATCTGCTTGAGCAATGCTTGCATTCATTACTTTCGGCAGGTATTGCATAACATTTGATCTTTGTCTTGATGTTGTAGCTGATGCTTTTGCTTTTTCATAGTAACTGAAAGCTTTTTCTCCAACAAATTTATGGATAAAAGGGAATTGATAAAAAAATTGTAAAGCTGCAGGGGCTATTTCATGCGTATCAACATCTTCTGCTTTGGGCAATACATCATTTTCATGTTCTGAAACTGCGAATTCAAAAACTTCCATAAATCTATCTTCAAGTTTTGCGTTTTTGTAATCCATAAGAGCCTGTACAACTTCACCTCTTACACATCTATCAACAAAGTTAGGGTTTTTTGGTGCAACTCTTTCAAGTTTTGAGCAGAGCTCTGTGTAAAGTTCTGGCCTTCCTAGTTTTCTGAAATAGGCATTTGCAATGCTGATGTTGTGGAAAAGAGCACCTACTGTATCAGAACGGTATTTTACTTTTTTTGCAAGTGAGAAAGTAGCGGCTATTTCTTTATCTAATCCATCAGCATAACATTTATCAAGATTGTTTGGGAGGTCTTCCAGATGTTCTAATAAGGATAATATCCATATCTCTCCAGAATTTTCAAGCATCTCCCTAATATCAGGCAAATGCCTTTGATAGCCCCTCTCTTTTAAATGCTTAAGTGAATAAGGTATAGAAAAACCGTACCCTTCAACATAATCTGTTAGCACATTTATTGCCATTGTTGGAATTCCAAGGAAATTCCTTTTAGATGCAGATTCTTCAATCAATCTCATTGATGTTTTTAGTCCTTGGATATATTCATCAACAATACCTTTTTTAGAGGCTTCTTCTATGTTAAAAGGTAATCTTTCAAGCAGGAAGGATATCATCTTGCCTGGCTCCCTGTATAATCTTTGGCCGTCTTGGTCTTCATTTGGCCTTATCCTAAAATCTTCTTCTGAGAAATGCAAATACCATCCTATCAGGTTTAATGCACTTTGCAGAACTTCAGCATTAGGAGAGACAGCAACCATCGCATTTATACTTTCTTCTGCTAATTCACTTAATCCGTAAAAATCTTCTTCTTCGCCCTCCCATTTGTCAGGGCCAAAGCGAGCTGTCTCTTGTTTTATCTTTTCTTCAAGATTCGAGATTCTATCAAAAGTGTCTTTTATTTTTCTTTGTAATAATGGGTCTAAGTCTTGCATTTTTATCAAAAACTACCCCTATGTTTCTTTTTATATAGCTACAACTAATTTAACAGGTAAAAACGCCTTTTAGTTTATAAATATTGGTGTATTTTACTATTTCGGAATAACAAATTTCAAAAGATTTATAAAACAAGCTCTATTTTCGATAGAGGAGATAATAAGTTAAAATGCCAGAATTAATCTTAGGTATAACAGGGGATTGCAATCTTGATTGTGGGTTTTGTTTTGAAGATAGGGATGGAGAGCTTACTCAGGAACAAATTCAGCAATATGTTAGTGCTTTTATAGGAGATCACGTTGAAATTGGGGGTGGAGAACCTTTTTTAAGGAAGGATTTGGTGCATATTGTAAAACAAATAATAGCACAAGGAAAAACAGTTCAGATTGCAACGAATGGAACAATAATGAGGGAGGATTTTATGAGATTAGATGAAGGTACAAGAAGTAAAGTTAGTTTGCAGGTAAGTTTGCATGCTGGAACTCCTGAGACTTATAGGGAAATTACTAGTTATGATATGTTTGACCAGGTTGTTGAAAATTTAAGGGGTTTTGTATTATCTTATGTTACGGGGTTGAGCTGTGCTATGTATGCTGAAAATATTGGGGAGTTGCCTGAGATTCTAAGCATTAGTTATGAACTCGGTTTGCCTATAAGAGTGGGCTTGGTGTTCCCAAATGATCGTTTTAAAGGCAGATTGTTGACACCTGAGCAGGTGCGTGAATTAGGCGAACAGTTACTTGTTGAAAAAACAGTGAGCGAAGGCTTAGTAGAGTCTTCTTTGTTACGGCCAAATATTTGCCCTGTTTTGAGCGGTGTTTATGGTCTTGAGAAAAAAGGAGCATGCCCTGCTGAGAATGGGCATAAATTATATGTTGATCCATCTGGAATGGAACACAGATGTGAATTTTTGGTGAGTTAAATGGATATGAGAAAAGCTATGGAGGGTAATGGCCCTTATGAAATCTTTTTAGGAAGGGTTGAACCAGGCCAAATACATATCAATGATTCTATGAAAGACCAGTTAGAGGGTATAATTGCTTATATTCTTAATCCAGAACCCCATGGAGAGGATTCAAGAGAGAATGGTGTTATTTTTAAAGGACTTCCTGGTTCAGGGAAAGGTTATACTACCAGGTATATAAGAACACTGGTTAGTGATATTTTGGGTAAAGAAGTTCCATTATTTGTTGTGGGTGCAATCGATGACCCTAAACAAGTTATCCAAGTTTATCAAGATGCAAGAATTGAAGCAGCTAAATCGGGTTTTGTAATTGTGTTTCATGATGAAGTTGATAGATATGGGAAAAGAAAGGACATGCAAGATCCTGTAAAACATGCCATACTAAATCAATTACTTATAGAATTAGATGGAGGTATGAAATCAAATAAAGGTGTTCTTTCTATTTGTGCTACTAATTTAGAGGATGATCTTGATCCTGCATTTAGAAGAGGTAAGAGGTGTGGTACTGAGGTTTATTTCGAACCATTAGACAAAGAAGGAAGGAAACATGTCATGGATATTGAGGCACACCACAAAGATCACGGGTTTGTTTATGAGCAAGATGATTTGGATGGGTTAGTTGACAAAACTTTTGGATATGTTGGAGCAGATGTTTCGCAATTATTTGTTGATGCAGGAAAAAGAGCTAATCTTTGTCTTCAGAGATCTTTAGAGGCCATTGCAGAGAATATTAATTATAAATATGAAAAGAAAGATGCTGGAAAGTTAGCAGGTGAGCTTAAAGAATTGCCTTTGGTTAACCTTACTGCTGATTTAGATAAATATGCTGGAACTTTAATTGAAGGTGGAATAGAAGCGAGGAAACTAGAAGAAGAAGGAGTAGCAAGAATGATTAGGAATATGAAGCTTGCAAATCAGATGGTTAAATATCTGAATCCTAATTCTAAAGATGGTAAAAAACAACCAAGCGATGATGAACAGAAAAAAGATGTAGTAAGATGGTTGAGGGTGAGCAGAGATCATCTTGACTATGCTTTGGAAAAAAGAGTGCCTTCTGCATTAAAAGATATGCCATGGGAAGAGACAGATCTGAAGTTAGCTGATTTTGTAGGATATCAAAACCAGGAAGGATTGATAAGGAAAATAATTGAAAATGGAATGTTGAATCCTGATGATGGTAAAGGGAGTGTTCTTTATTTCTATGGTAAAGATGGTAATGGAGTAACAAGCTATGCAAGAGCAGTTGCAGGAGAGTATGGATTTAATCTCATAGTCGTACATGGTGCTGATCCTGAAAGCAAATGGGTAGGGGACACAAAGGATAAGGTAAACACAATAATAGAGAGAGCAAGAGCATCAGCTCCAACTGTTGTTGTTTTTGATAATTTGAAATATTTGGTCTCTGCAGAGAATGATGTTTACAGGCATAAAGAAAGCCAGACAGGTGCGTTGAGAGCAAGATTAAAACCTACACCTGGTGTTTTGTTTATTGCAACAGGAGAAACACTTGATGAGATGAATCCTTCTATTAGGGGCAGGTTTAAGTATACTTTTAAGTTTGAGAAACCAGCTGATGAAGATAATGATACTAGAAAAGGAATATGGCAGCTTTATCTTGACCAGGATCAGATGAGTCAATCAGACGATGTGAATTTAGAAGAATTAGCTAAAGCATCAGCAGGTTTGAGTGGGGGAGATATAAAAGACGTGTGTGAAAGGATGCATCAATTTGGTATACCTTACAGACAAGGTTCATTTGTTAAGCTACTTGACTTTTATAAAACAGAGAAGCTGAGAGAGATGGATGATGCTTCAAGGTATGGCAAGATAAGAATAATATTGGAAGCAGACCTACCACCTGATGAAATAGGGAGACCGCCTGATGGTGGTAGACCTATATCTGAAGGGTGATGATTCATGGAAGTTTTTGGACAAAAATCAAGGAGAACTTCAGGTGTAAGAAGAACACCATCTTCTGAAATTAGTGATTTAGTTGCACAGGGAAAGAAATTTATTCCTGTTGAGCAGGATTTTGACAAAAGATATGTTCCTGATGGTTATTCTAAACTCAATGTAACTTATAAAGGAGAAAGATTTATTGCTTTAGTTCCTCAGCATGTTGTTGCAATAATAGCTAATGAAGGAGAAGGCGATGATAATAATGCACTTGACGAGCTTGCAGATTTCTATGATGAAATAAGGCAATTTGAAGATGGTTTAATACTCACTGGCGCTACAAACACAGCAGCTATAGATTTATTTACCACAACAGTAGATAATTATAATACTCATTTGGAAAATGCACTGGCTGTTCCTAAGAAAGAGGGCGATGGTTCAGTCGATTTAGATACTCCTGTTTTCAATAGGGATTTGTTAGCGGGACTTGATGTTGATGATGCATTTGTTGAACAGAGATTGAAGGCAATGGCTGCAGTAATGCTTGGAAGGGATGCTTCTGAATTAGAGGCTGCAGAATTATCAGATGTTTTGGAGCATAAGACTGTTAGGGCAGCTTATAGCGAAAAGATGACAATTGATGAGTTAAAAGAGGCAACTTGTTATGCAGGAAGCCATTATGCTTTAAAGCCAGAGTTTGCAAAAGGTCAGAGAGGATATACAAGAGGTGAGAAAGATGGTGTTCAGTATGAAATTAATAGAACAGCAAATCAAGACCATCTTACGGGTGAGAAGTTTGTAGATGAAGTAAAGAGGCCTGTTTTGGATACAACTGTTCAAAAACTTCAGGCAGAGATTGAACAACATAGGAGAAAGAAACATGGAAACGTAGGAAGACACGATACGCAATTACTCACTAAGTATGCGAATCTTGCATATATTGCAAGAGAACGACCTATGGCACAGGTGGATATTCAACCTGCTAAGGGAACTGAAAATGACTAAAGTACCAAAAGAGATTGTGATTGAATTAGAGGAAGAAGACGTTAGGAAAGACTTAACTTCTATAATAGAATCAATGTCTAGTATAAGGTTTGAGGCTATTAATAATAAAGCACTTTCTGATGAAAGAAAAGAAGAATACCTTCATCTGACTTTCAGACTTGCTTCTGTTATGAAGAGTTTAGCTACAGAAACTATGGTGAATAACTTACAATTCATAGCCACAGCTATGGACAATCACGAGCCTTTGTTATTTTATGATCCGGTACAAGATGGTTATTGGCAGAGTACTGCTCCTCAGTTTGTAGCAGCTTTGGAAAGGGCAGTAATACATATTATGGGAGATAGGTGTACCTCACTTGATTATAAACACCATATTGCGCAGGCTGTCAAATATCTGGGTGCACAGTCGGAAGAAGGTGCAAGAAAAGATAACATTATTGGATCTATTTCACCTTTGTATGGCCATGTTAGGGGAGATGCAAGAGTTTTGTTTAATGCTCAATATATAAATCAATTCTGTCAAGGAAAAGATTTTGATTTTTCAGGGGATTTTTCATTAAGGCTGCCTAATCTTTCTGATATTGTTGCTAGTGCAGTAATGGCAGGTAGGCAGTTAGGATATCTTACAATTCAGATAGGTATTGATAGGGGGGAGTACCTTGAGGTTGAGAAAAAATTCCCAGGAACATTCCCTAAGGAGGTTGAAGGAAGAAGATTAAGGGATTTATTTGGGAGAGATGCTAATAGAAGGCTTATTGTTGAGATACCTTTGAATAAAGCTCCTATCGAGCCAGACGCAGCAGATTATTTTGCTATAGTTTCGGATTTTTTAGCGAACCCATCATTATTGCCTTATGTAAGGGGGTTTAGGCCTGAAGAAATAGGTAATCTACTTGCACGTTTTGATTATTCAAAACTTAAGGATGAGATTTCTAAAAGACTATGTAAAAAAGGAATAAAAGTCGATTCTTCTGCGCTTGATACAAATGGGAATTTGGAAGATCTTGCTGCCAGAGTCAAATCAATTCTAACAGAGCGTGCTAGATATCCTGATGTTTTTGGTTTTTCTGTTGATGATAGTGTTAGGATTAACGATTTAATTAATCAAGCAGGAGATTGTGAGGAGTATCTGTGGGCAGGAAGTGAGGGCGTAATTGATAAGATTGAGCCTTCTGTTTCTATCCAATTCTCTGATGTAAGGGGTCCGACAGGCAAACCAAGACACAAATTAGAGGGAAAGATATGGGATATAGAGAACAAATATCTTTCGCTTGTTAGTGAATCAGAAAATAAATTCCCTGACTGGTATAAGAGGCCTAAGTTTGCTGTTGGAGATATAGTTGAAGTAACTTCGGGCTTAGCAGATGAATATGATTTAGATGAACCTGATGATGTCTGTCCTGGGAGTAGGGGTAAGGTAATTGGTTTTGTTTATACTGTAAAATTTACAAAGTTTGTTGATAAAAAAGGTGGAGTTAAGGAAAGTGATGGGAAAAAAGATACTGAGATTAACCAGGTTTACCTCGATAGGGCAGAGCCTTACAAACCATCTAATGTAGATGATGAAGTAAATAGGATTATTAGGGAAGGCTTAGAAAAAATTTTATCAGATACTAAAAAAGAAGACAAAATATCTTTTGATTTTGTAATGAAGGGTGATGTATTTGGCTATATAAATACTCAAAATATGGGTGGGAGATATTATAAATATACTTATTTTGTAAATAGAAATGGAATAAGCTATGCTATGTCCATTATATGCCCTGAACCAAAAATAGATCATAAGGGTGTTATGGCGCTCCTTACCAACGATAGAAAGGTTCTAAGGGATTCTTTCTCAGATGTTGTTAGGCAAACGAATTCTTCTTATGCCCATGTTGCAGAATACAGGGATGCTCGTAAGGTAGATGAAATAGAGGTGATTAATTAAAATGCTTACTCCAGAATTTAGGGACAGAAGTAGAGATGTAATAGCTTCAACCGGTTCTAGATTGGGGCAAATTCTTCATGTATCTACAGATTTGAGATTAGTCAATCCTAATGATATTGATGATTTGGTTAAACTTGATGAAGCGTGTTTTGAAGATCTTTATTATGATGCAGATGAATTTAGGAATGAATTGTCAATCCCCTCATCCTATGGAATTGTGTTGTGTACAGCTCCTGGGACAGTTTATGGCGGGAAGAGAGTACCTTTAATAGGTTCTGATAAAAGAGTCTTGATTGCATATGTTATGGGGCATGAGGATAATGATGGACCAGCTCCACTTAGACCTATTGCAGAGTTGAGCGGTAAAGGCGCTTATATTGTTTCTTTTGCTGTGCATCCTAAAATTCAAAAAAGAGGGATAGGTATAGGGCTAATGGCATGCTTTGAGGAATTATCAAGAATGCAAGCTATGAATTATCTCAGGTTACATACCAGAACAGCAGATAATCCTGAAAGTAATGGTGCTTACCAAGCATTTAGGAAAATGGGTTTTGATCTTACAGGAACACTTAAAGACCATTATGATAAAGGCGATGATGCTTGCGAAGTGGTTAAGCAGCTAGGGCAGTCAGCAGCTAGGTAAAATAAATTTAGAATATATTTTTAATTTTTTAGGATATATTAGCAATTATATTTTTTGTTGATTTTTATTTTATTAGTTTTCTTGGCGGTTCTCCATTTTTTCTTGGAATGCCGTTTAATCCTGTTGCAAGTTGCGCGTCAAAATCTCGATTTGCTTGTTCTGTGAGAAAAGGATCACGTGTTTGTTTGCCTGGGTCTGCTGGGCGGCCTCCCATATCTAGAGTATAAGTTTCTATTTTACCTGCAATATTTGAACGGTCTATCCAGTAAGGCATCTTTTTGAAATCAGTATCAGTATGCACCCTTGTTCCCTGATATGCTAAAACGCGCTTGCCTTTGTATGCTTCGATGAATGCTTCCATTGCAGATCTTACATGGAAATTGTTCGATTCTGGAGAAACATAAATCCCTCTTTCAGAATATTGGATGCGTGTTGAAAGATAGCAATTAACAAATAGCATTACCATAGCATGGTCTTGAAATTTTGCTCCATCTTTTGTAGTGATTAACTTTTGCATGACTTCAAAATACTGGTCGCTTAATTCAATGCTGTCTATTAATGGGTCTTTCAATGGCTTTCCTGCAGTTGCAGTATCTGGCCGGCTTACCAATAAATCATAACTCATGCCAACCCTCAAGCCATTGAGCCACATGCAATAAAGCATTGAATTTGGATTTGAATTGTACCTTAGAATATCCATTGCCTTTAGGCAATTATTCATTGCATAGCCTAATAATAGATTATCTGCCTGTATTCTTTGGATTTGCTCTACAAGTATTGAATTTGGATTTCTTATTGAAACATAATGCATAACTCCTGTGTTTGTTATACCGTCTGCTAATTCAGGGGTGGTTGAATTAATGCCCTCCAGCGTAGATTTAATAAATTCCTTAAAATCTTTATCCTGCATTCCCTCTGATATGCCCCTTGCAACTCTAATCAGCTCTAGCAGATCTACTTTTTGAGGGTCTTCCTTGAGTCTTCTAAAGAAGTCTTGATGTTGATGATAAAATCTTCCTCCTGCCGCCATCTTGCGCGGGCCTTCTGTAAGGATGTGTTGCATGTCTGTATCTATTTGCCCCATATAAACCTGCATAAATGGAAAATATACTGTATCTCTACCTAAATAATCAATCATCCAGATTCCTGCATTCCTTGTTTTTGGCAGGTCATCAAGGCTATCAAAATTTTGTTCTCTTCGCATAGCCCTAAATTTAACAAGGAATCCTGTTCTTGTCAATTCATATGCAGCATTTTCTATGTCTGATTCTGTTATTTGCAGATAAGATCCTTTGGCTACTTTCCTGATTACTTCTGCAACTGCAGCTTTTGGATTAAGCACAATACTTCTTGTTCTTTCAGTATCTGTATACAAATCTTCTCTAATTCCTAGAAGGGCTAGCGAATTCATCACTGTATTCCTACCCATTAAAAGCTTTATTAAGTGATATCTTCCTTCTTTTAATGCCTGGCTCCAATTTAATACTACCTCATAGCCTCCATTTTTTGTCAGTAGAAATGCAGTTAATGTGTTGAATATGTTCATTCCAATTTCAGGAAAGCTATAAACCCGTGGGTCGATGGATTTTAGTGCGTCAAATGTGGCTTGCGGGATAACCTCAACAAAGCCTTTAAATTCGTATCTTCTGCTTCCAGGGAAGTTTGCATTAACAATTGGGAAAAACGCATGGCTTTCTGGAAGCTCCATTCCTTCAATGTCAGCTAGTGTTGAGAGGGTTGCTGAGAATGGGGAATAGCACCTATTTAATCCCTTGAGCATATCAAAATCAATTTTTCCTCCTGCTATATCCTCTAATGTAAGCCTATTTAGGAAAGTAAATTGCGGCTTAATTGTTTGCATTGCTTCTTTACTAGCTGTTAACAAACTGTCAAGCTGATATCCTGTGAATAAAAAGGGGAATCTATCTTTAATTTTAACCAGCTGTTCAGTCATCTCTGTTCTTTCTGCAGCTTTATCAAGCCTTTGAACTATTTGGTTACCAGGCTCTTCATCCTGCTGGGTTATTCCTAGCTCAATTTCAATGTATTTTGCTGCAGATGACAAATCGACTTGAGGTATTGATCCCCATCTTTCAAGAATTCTTACTAGCTTTGCCCTATTCTCTGGCTTGCAGACTTCTGCAAATGCATCTGGCTCTAGATGCCCTAAAGTAACGTCAATACAGTCTATGGCATACTCACGATTTTTTGTGTATACACTTAACGCTGATTCCCTCTCTGCCTGCTCAAATTGAAAAACACCCACTAGATGCTCTGCAGCAGCAGCATATGTTCTTCTAAGCTGTTCTTTTTCTGCCTCTGTCAAGAACGTTTTCATAAGCTTGAAAAGTCAGGTGTCTTTTTAAATCTTTTTATTTTAATCACTATAGAATGGTTAAATGTATGGTGGATCTTGTGTTTATTCTTTGTTAAACTTCTTCAATCTCTTTATGATATTCTTGCAGAGATTTTACACTTCCAGGGTTTTCTAAGTAAGCTTTGATGCCTTCTGCAGCAGCTTTTGCAGCTGCAGGTGTTGTGATATAGGTTACTCCATATTTGATGGCTGCTTTTCTTATGTATGAATCATCATATTTGCTTTCTTTGCCTATTGGTGTGTTTATGACAAGGTTTATTTCTTTGTTTTGTATTGCATCAACAATGTTTGGCCTTCCTTCATGCATTTTCTTGATAAGCTCTGCTTTAACTCCATTTTTTTCAAGAAACTCTTTTGTTCCTTCAGTAGCCTTTATTTTAAAGCCAATCTCTGCTAAATTCTTTGCTGCATTAATAATAACTTCTCCTTGATCTTTTGGAGCTACTGTGATTAATGCTGTCCCTTTTGTCGGCAATCTTTGTTTTGCAGCATCTTGCGCTTTAAAGAAAGCTAAACCAAAAGAGTCTGCTATTCCTAAGACTTCTCCTGTTGACCTCATTTCAGGCCCTAGTATAGGATCTACTTCAGGCAGCATGTTAAATGGAAAAACAGCTTCTTTGATTCCAACATGAGGGTATTTTCTTTTTTTAATATTCAGATCTTTTAATTTTTTACCAAGCATAACTTGTGTTGCTATGGTTGCCATTGAAACTCCTGTTACTTTTGATACTAATGGAACTGTTCTTGAAGCGCGTGGATTTGCTTCTAAGATATACACTTGGTCATTAGCTATAGCAAATTGTATGTTCATAAGCCCTATTACTTTCAATTCTATTGCAATCTTTTTACTGTACTCCTCCATTGTTTTGATATGTTTTTCTGGAATACTTTTTGGAGGTATTGAGCAAGCACTATCTCCAGAATGGATTCCTGCTAGTTCTATATGCTCCATAATGCTTGGAATAATTACATCTTCCCCATCTGAAATAGCATCAACCTCTGCTTCTATTGCATTTTCAAGAAATTTGTCAATAAGTATGGGCCTTTCTTCAGACATCTCAACAGCTGCGTTTACATAGCTAATAAGCATATCTTCATCATAAACAACTTCCATGCCTCTGCCGCCTAAAACATATGATGGCCTTACTATCAATGGATAGCCAATCTTTTTTGCAATTGCCAATGCTTCTTGCAGTGTTATTGCAGTATCGCTTTCTGGCTGCGGAATTTCTAGTTTTTGCATGACACTTCTAAATCTTTTTCTGTCTTCTGCCAAATCAATGCTTTCTGGGCTTGTGCCAAGTATCTTGACTCCTGCGTCTTCTAATTCTTTTGCAATTGTCAATGGGGTTTGGCCCCCAAACTGAACTATTGCGCCCATTGGCTTTTCTTTATTGTAAATGCTTAATACATCCTCTACAGTAAGAGGCTCAAAATAAAGCTTATCTGATGTATCATAATCAGTTGAGACTGTTTCTGGGTTGCAGTTTACCATTATTGATTCATAGCCTTCATCCCTTAATGTAAATGCTGCATGTACACATGTGTAATCAAATTCTATTCCCTGGCCTATCCTATTTGGACCACCACCTATAACCATCACTTTCTTAGCATTAGAACTTGCTTTAACCTTATCAGGTGAGTTATATGTTGAGTAATAATAAGCTGCATTATCAACCCCGCTAACAGGTACAGCATCCCACGCTTCAACTTTTCCTAATGCTATCCTTTTTTCTCTGATTTCTTTTTCTTTTACTCCAAGAATCTGACTTAGATACTTATCAGCAAATCCATTTTCTTTTGCTTTTATCAATAATTCATCTGGCAATTTTTTTCCTTTATACTTTAAAATCTCTTCTTCAAGCTCAACAAGCTCTTTCATTTGCTCAATAAACCAAGCTTTTATATGTGTCAATTCAAATAATTCGTCAACAGTTGCTCCTTTTCTTATGGCTTCATACATTATGAATTGCCTTTCGCTTGTTGGATAAGCTAATAATCTCTTTAGCTCGTCAAGAGAAAGCTTATTGAAATTCTTTGCAAAGCCTAGATCATATCTTTTTTGTTCCAAAGACCTTATTGCCTTTTGGAATGCTTCTTTGTAATTTTTTCCAATACTCATGACTTCCCCTACAGCTTTCATTTGTGTTCCTAATCTATCTTCTGCTCCTTTGAATTTCTCAAATGCCCATCTTGCGAACTTAACAACAACATAATCTCCATAAGGCTCGTATTTGTCTAATGTGCCTTTTCTCCAATATGGGATATCTTCTAGTGTAAGGCCGCCAGCAAGCTTTGCTGATACCAAAGCTATCGGGAATCCAGTTGCTTTTGAAGCTAAAGCTGAGCTTCTTGATGTTCTTGGATTAATCTCAATGATGACTAATCTGTCATCTTCAGGGTTATGAGCCCACTGTATATTTGTTCCACCTATAACTCCAATTGCCTCAACAATTTTATATGAATAATCCTGCATCTTTTTCTGCAATTCTTCTGAAATAGTAAGCATTGGCGCAGTACAATAGGAATCTCCTGTATGGATGCCCATTGCGTCAACATTTTCTATAAAACATACAGTTATCATATTATTTTTTATATCTCTTACCACTTCTAATTCAAGCTCTTCCCATCCAATGACTGCTTCTTCTATTAGGATTTGCCCTACCATTGAAGCAGCAATTCCTCTGCTTCCAATTATCTTAAGTTCGTCATCATTATATGCTATTCCGCCTCCTGTTCCGCCCATTGTGTATGCAGGCCTTACAACAACAGGATAGCCTAGACTTTTTGCAATTTTTAAAGCTTCTTCTACTGAATAAGCAGGATCGCTTTGTGGTAATGGAATTCCTAATTTTTTCATTGTTTTCTTAAACTCTATTCTATCTTCTCCTCTTTCAATAGCATCTGCCTGAACTCCAATGATCCTAACATTATGCTTTTTTAGAAATCCGCTTTTGTAAAGCTTTGAAGATAAATTCAAACCAGTTTGTCCGCCAAGATTAGGCAATAATGCATCTGGTTTTTCTTTTTCAATAATTTTTTCAATTACTTCAACTGTTAATGGCTCAATATATGTAGCATCAGCCATCTTTGGATCTGTCATTATTGTTGCAGGATTAGAATTAACTAGTACAATCTTATAGCCAGCAGCTCTCAGTGCTTTACATGCCTGTGTTCCCGAATAATCGAATTCACATGCCTGGCCAATAACAATTGGACCAGAACCAATAATTAATACTTTATCTATTCCATCTATTTTTGCCATTTTCTAACCTCCTCAGAACTTGTTTCATTTTTGATAAATAAAACTGCATTAACAGAATCATATTTTAATGAAACTTTTTTGTTCATTAAAAAAAAGAGATACACTCAGCTTATTTATATATTTTTGTATTCTTAAGAAGTTATTTCTCGCCGGTAAAGGGAGGGTTCCCCCTATGAAGAACTTGTTACTATGATTTGAATGATTAGGTTATTTATAAAGGTTTTGATTGTTTTTAATGTAAAATTTAAGATCTGCTTTTGAGTGACCTCAAAAAAGAGAA
>CAZSRD010000011.1:0-40077 GCA_964609455.1 uncultured Methanosarcinales archaeon | reverse complement strand
AGTAGAGTGTCTTATATTTATTAAAGCCCTTATTCTTACTTTCCTTAAAGATGCTTCTATACTTCTTTAAAGACTTCTTGCCTACCTCTTTTGATTTCTTTTCTAAATATTTCTCTACTGCACTATCAAGAGAGGCATCACCATAAACCTTGTTAGAGTCTCCCTGTGCATCTCTTTGTTTTAATAAGGCTTCTACTTCTTTCTTAGCCTCACTAAGGATAGCTCTATTAGTATTAAAATATCTCTTACCATCAGGACAAGCCCATAAAGGAAGATTGCACACATAGGTCTTACCTTCATAGACCTTGCCCTCTATCTTAGTCTCAGGCTTGTATAGCAATGGTAGTTTGAACCTAGTTCTCATACTGCCTTTGGATATAAGTTAGTTATAGATTTACTGACTGTTCTTCGGGCAATAAAGTCTTTCACCTGATCTGCTGTTACACGTTTCTCTTTACTGCCCCAAGCTACATAACCCATCTCACCACTTTTAAGCAATTCATATATCTTATTTCTTCCTATACCTAGCTTTTTTGCAACCTCTTGTGGCTCATATAGTTGTACTCCAAATGCTTCTGTCATTTCTTTGCTCCTTCCCACAATTGTTGGCTTCCCTTTAGAGCCAACCTCTGCTATTGTGATGTTTATTGTTTGACTATATCTCTCCAATACGCTCTTCCAGTATATTAAATTTATCACGAACATCTTGTACAGCATCTTTTACATTCTGCTTGTATACCCACTCATTTATATCTCTTTGCTGACTTTCTATCCATGCCTCTATTTCAATCGGGTTAAATCTTAACTCGCCATTCAAATAGTGATGTGGCATTCTACCTTTTGATATTTCCTTGTCAATTACATCCTGTGATATGTTAAACTGCTGTGTGATTGCTTTTGCTGTTACTAATGTCATTTTTTTGCTCCCTTCCATCTTAAGTGGTATCCTGATTTTCTTCTAGCTCTCTTATCTCTAGACCCTGTAGGTCTTCCTAGTTGTTTACCATTCTTCTTGGCTCTTGCTAATCCATCGTTTACCCTAGCTACTATGATCTCTCGCTCAAGCTCTGCAAAAACTCCTAATAACTGCCAAAAAGCTCTGCTCATAGGATTATCGTTTGAAGTATCTAAACCATCTGTTACAGAGATTAATCTTATACCTCTGTTCTTGAACTCCTGTAAGAGCTGGAGTAAGTTTGACAAAGACCTACCTAATCTATCTAACTTGTAACAGACAATAGTATCGAACTTCCTAGCTCTCATATCGTGCAACAGCGCGTCCAACTGAGGTCTTGAGCTTTTGGTTCCACTTATACCTTCATCAGAGTATTCTTTGTAAACCTCTAAGCTATTTCTTTCACAGTAATCCTTTATTGCCATTAGCTGAGTCTCTACGCTTTGTTCCTTTGTGCTAACCCTTGCATATACTCCTACCATTCACTTTCTCCTTTCTTATTTCAGTGCTCTATTACTCTCTATTCTAATTCCATCTTTATCCATATATGTTCTTACACCATTTTCCAACTTAAGTGCCTTACTGCCACAAGCATAACACTCGGCTTCTTTCAAAGAATCCTTTACTGCCACAGCGCCTTTACCAATAATAGCAGCAGATTTGCCACAAGCCCCACATGTGACTACATACACCGTATCTGCTGCGTTATATAAATCTCTATTCTTCATTTTATTCCTTTCTTTCGTTAATTCGTTAAGTACTATGTGTATTAAGCACTCTCCTGATAATCAGGAAATACATCTTCTACTGGTCTTTCCAATACATCCGCTATCTTATGCCTAAGGCTTGCAGGACATCTTCTTCTGCCATTCTCATAGTAGTTAAGCTCTGTTGAAGAGATCCCTATAATGGATGCTAACCTATACTGCTTCATTCCCATTCTGTTACGCAGTTCCTTTAGCTTCGTCCAAGCCATATTTACCACCTCGCTTTCTATTTGATTTTTTATTATTAACACACAAGGTCAAAAAAACACTGACCTCATACCTCTCTCACTCTCTTTATACCAAATTGACCCTTTTTCGCGTATCTTCCAGTGTGTGGGGCTATTCCAAAGAGCTTTCAGAATCTTTACTTATCCTGTAAAGTTAGCCTCTTAAAAAGCCCCATCTCTGAGGCGTGTTTACAGAATCTTTACTGACTATGTAAAGTATATCAAAAAAAGAGATTCCTGTCAAGTATTATTTTCAAATAATCTGTTTTTTTTATAATTCATTATCTTGTGCATAATTGATGTTTGTTCCGAGCCTATTCTGTAATGCGTCTGTAATGTCTTGGGTATCTTCTACTCTCCTACCTACCTCTTTAGAGATCCTACAAAGCTCTTTTATGAGTTTATAATAATTTTCTACATCACCCTTACTTTTATCTTTCAAGAGCTTAAACAAATGCTCATCTTTTTCGTTTTCCTCGCTAAAGATGCAATTACTATGGATTATAGTTTGAAAGCATTTCTCATCAGGTCGTACATCGCCCATATAACCTATCTTATTGATTTGCTTCTCAAGATCGTATATCTGCTTTATATCGTTTAAAGAATAGTCAAGTAAGCGTAATAGCTTAACATTTTTAAGTATCGTTACATCTTGATCAGTAAACTCTGCTCTCTTACCTTGTGCAAGATCCCTACTACAAATACCTGTGAGTTTCTGCACGCCATTAATCCAAGAAGCAGACACATTCAGCTTAGTTGCAATCTCAGTTAGACTATAGTTCCCTTGTATATTAGGCATATAAAGTTCCTGTAAAGTTTCTATAATTATATACCTGCTACTTTGCCTTGTCAAGAAACAATTTAGCTTCCTTTTGGGTACCGTACCTTCTTAAATCAAAAGTTAGATTTTTCTTTGCAGTAAGTTTTGAAAACTGGGGTTACTTAATTGGTCTCTTGCGTAATTCCTCTATCGCACTTAGGCGAGATAAGTTATCTGCGTTTAATGCCATTTTTAAGGCTCTATTATCTTCAGAGCGAGGAACTAACACAAAGTCTTCTTGGATTTTTTTAAATGTACTATTTATTGCCCAGTTAAGCATATCTTGTGTAAACTTAGAAAGTTTCTCTTTATCTTTTTCAAGTTTCAGTACTTTTTCAGCTTTTTCAAGCAGAACCTTTTTATATCTTTCGTTTTCCTCTAAGAGTTCATCTTGCTTGCTTTTAGGGAGTTTATTAAAAACCTTGCTTATGAAAGTGTCAACGGCTTTGCTTCCTACAAAACTAAGTACCCAAAGACCTATTTTTATTAAAATTGTATTACACCACATAACCATATCAACCTCGTTCTTTTAAATGATAGTATTTATATCTATCTTCATAGTGGCTCTACCTTTGATGTGTCGCTTTTTAAGCCACCTATCAATTTCCTCTGCATCAAAGCGTAAGTTTTTACCAAGCTTATAATGCGGTACAAACTGTGTATGAGTCCAAGAGTAGATAGTGCCTTTGGGGACTTGTAGCATTTCACTTAACTGAGGAAGAGTTAGGAATTTTCTCATTCGACATCTCCTTAATCTTTTTAATATCTTTAAGGGCTGACTCAAGAAAATCTTTTGGAACTGGTTTGTTTTGTGAAAGTAACTCTAAGGTAGTAAGTGGGGCTTGAAGTTTATTCCTGATATCAGCATTAAGCTCTTTGTCCATTTTAACCTTGCTCTTCAAAGTACCCACTATCCTTTAGAGAATGGTATAGCAACCTAATTAAAGGAAATGTAGCATTAGGATCTTTAACCTCTTGAGTTGCTGTGTCTAAGACCTTGATAAAGAACATCACATTAGGTGTTACGACAAACTTCTCTTTACCATAGGTCGTTATTGCTTGGATTGACTGTGCAATAAAGATTTCCTTTTCCATCTCTGAGAACTTGAGCCAGTCGTGAGGAGTAACTTCGTATACACTAATTTGTTGAGCGTATGTTGTTGCACAGAGTAACAGAACTATAAAAAAGGTAAGCAGTTTCATCTTCAACCTCGCTCTTTTAAACAGTGTTATTATCATCAATACAGAGCCTTGCTCATTCTTGAAAATGTACCTACTCTAAGCCAGGTTTTGTATTCTCGTTCTGTTTCTGGAACACCTTCTTTTCCACTTAAATCATATTTCCCTAGAGTCAATATTATATCAGTCATATAATTAGTGAATTGCGGAAAATCAAGATTAAACTTTTGTTTCTTTTCCTTTAAACCTCTCATAGAGCTACCTATGGTGGCTGGAATGCTAAAACCTGTAATTGCCAATAACAACACATGCCTTCCATATTCATCTAATTGTTCAGCTTTTGACATTTGTATATCAACAGACTTTATTGTTTTAACTAATATCCACTTAATATCAGCATCTTTTATAGAAATCAAGCTTAATTCCAACGCCCATTTTGAAACTGCTATTGTTTTACCTTCTGCAAGTACGAGGGTATATTGATATACCCTAGGGATGATTAAATAATCAACACCAAAAAGTTTACCATATGCTTGTAGGGTTTTCTTATTTAAATTGTTAAAGTCAAAAAAATCATTTCTAAAAGTACTGTATTTTGGTAACGATTGTTGCTGTAGAAAAGTGTTAAGAACCTGTTCTGAGCTTACAACCTTAAAAGAGGACTTGCTACTTAAATTATCTGATAACCCTTTTATCAAACCACCTTTAAATGTATACGACTCTGGCACTGGTAATATTGCAACAGACTTAATATCAGGGGCACTCTTAACATCGTAATATATGCAGTTTGCTTTTAAAGCAAGACATAAAAAATCTTCTAGATGGTCTTTCTTATCGCACTCTTTATAATGCTCTTTCATCATTTTTAGAAATGCTTCAGCAGGCTGTTCGGACTTGTGCTGTTCGCTTACATATGCTTCGGTAACACACACAGATGAAACCAGGTAAAACATTACGAAACATACTAATATGCCCTTCGTAATAATCTTTCGCATTCTATACCCCTTTATGTCAATTTGAGTTATATATAAACACAAAAAGCAACCCCATTTCTGAGATTGCTTTATAGCTATTCTATGTTTCCTATCATTTCCACTCCCTTGTAGAGCTATATTATATACTATAAATAATAAGTGAGTCTGATAGGTTCCCTATTCAGTTTCATCATATGTTGCAACCTTAACTATATCGTCAACAAGTACAACACGTGAGTCATTTCTACATGCTTCCATCTTATTTAATTTATTTACGTGGCTATTGTCTTTATAATCAGTCTGTTTCTCCATAAAACAGATTTGACATCATTTTTTTGATTGTCTCCTCTGCTTTTCTCCACTTCGAAAGATTCATGCTAGCGGCATTGCCCTCAACAGAGTAAGTAGAATTTCCTTCAAGAACACCATTATTATAAGCTTCGATAGTAGCTTTTGCTAAATAAATTGTTACATCCCAGGACCACTTACCGATATAAGTAAGTACCCAGCCTTTATCTTTAGCGCTGCTTCCTTCTGGTAGAATGTTATATTTAAAGCCGTTTTCACCCAACCAAGATGTCATGGCTTCTAAAAAGCCTTCTCTCACTTCAGGATTAGTTATGATATTTATCGTACCTGCATCTTTAATATTTTCTGCTTGCCTGTAATCATGAGTGATTGAACACCCAGTAAGCATGAAACAAAAAACAATAAAAACAGCCACTGACATAAATGCTCGAAACTTAAGCGGTCTCTGAGTCATCCCGCACCTCCCTTTTTTAAGTCTAAATTATAATAAGTCTTTCTTCAAAAATCATTGCTTAACATTTATTTATACTTTATAATACATACATGCATAAAAAATCACATTATTATATTATCATGGGAGCGACATTATTGCTATTTATTTTTTCCTTTTCACAAACAACCTTGGCGGAAACAGCAGTAAGCAAATCCGCGGAAACAGCAGTAAGCAAATCCGAGGAAATCCCTAACCAATATGGCTTGGGCCTAACAGGAGGAAGTACATATGATCCTGTATCTGATATTAATTTCCTCCAGATAAATGCTTTTGCTTTGTTTGACTACGATAAGATCTGGCCTCATGCCGCACCTGAGCCACTACGCTTTAAAGTGGAGTGCAATCTCGGAGCTACTACAAGCTCTCCTCATCGCGCTATAGCTTCAGGCAATGTACTGGCCCTATATTATCTAGATTATTTTTCTTCCCACTCTCTTCGGCCTTACATGGAAGCTGGAATAGGAGTCATCTATACAGATTTTCAGGTAAAAGGTCAAGGATTGCGCGTTAATTTTAACCCACAGCTAGGTATTGGTACAGAAATCTATATTGACTCTAAACCCGCGTTTTACATAGCGCTTCGCGCTCATCATCTATCAAACGCTGAAATAGATGATGATAATCGTGGTGTTAATTCTGTTACTCTTACAGTAGGTCGTTTTTTCTAATCAAACTGACTAATAGCTACTTCCGTTTAAGTTTTCCGCTTGGAGTTTTATCAAGGCAAGAAACAAAATGAAATTCTTTTGGTACCTTGTGAGGTGCTAAATGCGTATAGCAAAACTTCTTTATATCTCTACTACTAAAATCCGCGCCCTCTTTTTCCCTTAGAACCACCTTGGCACAAGGAAGCTGACCATAACGCGAATGCGGAACTCCGTATACCAGCGATTCTTTAACAGCCAGATGCTGATTTATGACTAATTCAACCTCATAAGGAAATATTTTCATACCGCAGAAATTAATAATATTTTTTGTTCTGCCGGTTAAGAAAAGAAACCCATCTTTATCAAGCCTACCCAGGTCTCCAGTGTTAAACCAATTATCTTCCAATAGATCGTTTCTGGTTTTCCACGGTGAAAAATACGCCTCAAGCATTCCTTTACCTCGAATCCAGACTTCCCCTACTCCCTCACTATCAGCATTCAATAGCCTTAGTTCGTAGTCAGGTAAAAGCTCTCCTACAGAGCTACGCTTTGATTTATCCTGCGATCGATTAATAAATGGCAGCCCTATTTCGATAATACCATAGGCCTGACTTAGTTCAAATCCAAATTTTTCATAAAAAGCTGCTGCATTTTCATTAGGCAATTTGCTGGCCGTTGATACAGCCATGCGGATACCGCTCAAAAGATCCGATGAGAACATGTCTGTATGTGTAAGCATGTAATAATGAAATGGCGAGGCATACATAAAGGTCGCCTTGTTCTGCTTTAGGCCATCAAGAAGCGTTCCAGGGAATGCACGACTGCAAATAATAATTGTCGCACCTTGACGCAGAAAGAGAAAAATTGTTACCACAAAATGGAACGTCATTGAAAGAACCCATATTATCTCATCCCTTGAAGTAATGTTAAGACCCTTATTCGCTGCATCCGTACGCTGAATAATACTCTCGTGAGAAAGGATCACACCTTTATTTACGCCTGTAGTCCCTGAGGAAAATCGGATAAACGCAGGGTTTAGCGCACGAAATGTTTCGGAAATATCTTTCTGCGCCGTGCGACTGTATAGAAAAAATCCTTTTTCTAAGGTGCAATCATACAACCCTTGGCTGGTCATATCCTGGTATTCTGACTCTTTTTCAGAGATTATAAAATTTATTTCCATCCTCTCTGTCAACACATTGATCTCATCCTCAGCGAGCGAAGAAAATATAGGAACAATGACCGCTTTAATTGAAAGAACTGCTAAATTAATAATCACATATTCAATGCTGTCACTATAGAGTAATCCTACTCGCTCAGCATCCTTAATCCCATGTTCTTGTAGTAGAGTTGCCACTTTATCTACAGCTATAAACAGATCGCCATAAGAAATGTTACGGTCTCCGTCAACAATTGCGCGTTTATTCCGGCATCCGGTAGTCTCTTCTCTTATTTTTTGCACAACATTCATAAGCCTACTCTTTTGGCAGCGGCAATACCCGCTTGCTCACCAAGCGACATGCATGTACCCATGACGCGGGTTGACCCTAATGCTTTACGCGAGACTGAAATGCACCGTCCAGCACAATAAAGGTTCGAAATATTTTTTGCCTTAAGGCAGCGAAGCGGTATATTGTAATAATCCTCAGGATCAATATATTGGTATTGCGGACCTTTCCTTTGATCCCATAACTCGATAGGCCAGGAATTCTTTACAATTCCATCAGGAAATTTCCGTGCTCTTATCACATCATCTGCTTTTAAGATATATTCTCCCTTGACCCGCATACCCTCTCTTTCAAGAACCTCGGATGACATCTCTGTAATGTGTGAATTTTTAAAAGGAGCTAACGTGCTGGCTAAGTATCGCTGTAATTTACACGCATCGTTTCTTACATAAACAGTATTATCTGCCCTATCAACAGGAATAACACTGAGCTTAAAGATGCCTTCGTTCTTATTATCCCCTAAAGCAAACGTAGTAAATTTTAAATAACTCGCTAATTTCTTCTTTCTAATTGCCTGCTTAACATGATAAGGTACTTGTATAGAGAGCATGTCATCTGTATTATTCAAGCCTTTAACTCGAAAACTATAACCTGAAAGCTGGCGCTGCTTAAGCGGTGATAAGCTATAATCCGCGTTGCTTGATCGAACGATAACAGCGTTGCCTGAACAATCAATAACAACTTTGGGGAAAATATCAACCGCGCCTTTAGAGGTACGTCCTCTAACAGATTTTATAAGGTTACCGTCTGTTTTTACTGAAACAACGTTACAATTATATAGCGTTTTAAGTTGTTTTGTTTCGTGAATCATTGAACAAAAAACAGATATAAGATCTTTGGTTAAGAATGGGTGAACATATACATTTCCCATTCGTGCAATGACTTTATCCGGAGCTATAACCTTCAGACGTGAACAGATCTCTCTGACTATGCCGTCATTAAGAGTTTTTCTTGGCTTGCTACTACCGTTTGCATAGAGTCCGCAAATAAACTGATGCAAACCAGCCACAGCAGCTCCTCCGAGAAAGGATTCCTTTTCAATTAAAATTGTATTAGCACCAGAACGTGATGCGCTTATAGCTGCGGCTATGCCAGAAACTCCGCCTCCAACAACCAAAATTTCGCAGTATTTTTTTTCATTCTTCATCATGTGCCTAAATGTGACCTTACCTCATCCATAACTACACTTGCCTCTTCTCTGTCTAAGACCCCATCGATATAGGAAAGAACTGCGTTTAATTGTCCCTGAAACTGATTAAAATATATACCTAATCCTGGCGGTACTGGCGCGCGTGGCATGTGAAACATATTAAGTACACGCTCATGCATAAACTCTGAAGACTGATAAGCGCTCTCACCTATATAAGAGAAGCAAAATGATGCAATTTGACCGTTCAGGGGTAGATGCATGAGAAAGCCCATTACTGCAAGAGGAAGAATTCTCATTAAATGGCTGGCCTCTTTAAAATCTTCTGGTAATCGCGATTTTACTTGTTCATACATTTGCTTTTGGATCAATGCTAAGATAGCAGAAAAATCACCTGAAATAGACTGGGGAATACGAAATATAAAGAATGAAATATGGTTAAAGAATACTTCTTGTTGAACTTTTTCTGGGGGACGCGTATCAATAGAAACAGGAATTATATAATCACCAGCATGCGCACTATTTTTGATAAAATATTTATGTAATATATGCACACTGGCCGCTAGAGCATAGGGCATAACCATCATATATCCGGTCTGGTCATATATGTTCTCAATAATTCGGTTAGTCTCTGCTTTATCAAAGGAAATAAGTTTAAACCTGAACCTCTTTTCTTTAGATGTGTCTGGCAGCGGGCGTATAGGCGGCGTATTTTGAGCTATCGTACGGAATATCTGATTTACATGCTTACCTGCTACAAACTTCTTGCGCCAATTACATAGATGTGCCGATTCATTCAAGGAAATGCTATCGGATTTATCACCAGCTACTTGTTCCTGCTGGAATATGTCTAAAAATGCTTCTGCGCCCCGAGCGTCCAGCAAGCGATGATCGAATGTCATAGCTACAAAATATCTGTTTTTAGCGCACAGCAGATGAAAAACAAGATGTTCCCGTTCGGTATTAAAAGGCAGGTTTAGTTCCTCTTCCAACTTCGAAAGCACTCCGGTATACGAAGCATCACTGAGCTCGTGAATTTTTAACCTAGGGGGGATGACAGCTCCACGATAAATCTTCCAATAAGGTGCTAGATTACAACCCCTCACAGACCGCCCGTTTGAAACAGGGTAATGTTTTATAAATTCTGCTAAAGAGTTTCTGAGTTCATCATGTGCAGGTGGACCACTTAGCTCCAAAACGAGCTGAGAGATATTACCAACACCGGTTTGCTTTTTACTCATATGATCAAGCGTATGAATAACCCAATCCATACCAGTAAGGTAACGTTTGATTTTAGAAAAAGGCAGTTGAGCCATTTTTACTCCTAAGACATACGGCTGATACATAAGGCTAGAGACCGTATGCTTTTGAAATCTTCACGGCCCAGGCCAGATTCTATCAGCTTTAGATTGAACCTCTTTTCTATAAAAACTAAAAGCTCCACAAACCCCAAAGAATCTATTCCTAGTGCATACAGTGGTTCATCCGGAGCAATTTCTGCGGCATCTCGAGAAAGAATTGCCGCAGCTTCCTCTGCTAATATCTTTTCAATATCTTTCACATTCATTTTTTAATCAATCTTTCCATCTTTTTAACTCTAACTTTCTATCTTTAAAACGACGCCGTCTTTAAAATATATAACACGCCTGTCTGCACGGCTGTTCCAATATGTCCAGACATTGCTTGTTAAATTTTGCGTCTTGTGCGTTGGTGGATAACCATACGCCATTATAACAGCCTCTTTACTCATGCCTGGGGTAATTATTCCCTGCTTAATATTTTCCTGCTCTTCTTTTGTGAATTTGCTAAACTCTTTGCCTTCAGCCATAACGTTTTCCTTAGAAAAATATCGATAAAATAGTTCTTCCAGCCCTATAATACTGTGTTTCTTTGCATGTATATAAGTATAGGTAACGCCATTTTCTTCATCATTAAAATGAATCTCTTTTCCACTGCACCGGAGAATTTTTACTTTCGTACCAGCGGGTATAATAATTCCAACATGGAAATTTGTGGAAAGAAAATTCTTAGGACGCTCGAACCACATATTTGTCTTTGTATAATAAATCTCTCCCTCTTCGATCTTTGGTACTTTTTGATTGATTTGTTTAGTGGATGAGGATTCTTTTGGGTTAAGCTTATCAGCGTACGCAATGCAAGAAACAAAAGAAATTGCGACAAAAATAATTATAGAAAAAGTTTTCTTCGCTTTTAACATATTACCTCCTTTTTTTCTTTTTTTACATCGGGATATACTAATAAATATGTTACCTTAATCGGGAACCTTGAGTTTAGATTGTTACAAACCCCGGTTTCCCAGGTATACCCCTTATTCATAATACCCTTAACAATGGCTTCTAATTCTTTTATTGAATATGTCCGCAAACATGAGACAAGAGCGTCCCATGAGAACACAATCGGAATCACTGGTATAATGTATGTCCAAAGAACCCTGCTAAGGGTTAAAGGACGAATAAACGGTGTAATAAACAAAACAAATAATGGATTTAGTAAAAAAAGACCGATAGCCTTAAAGTGCCTCTCGGTGTGTTCAAAAATTCCAATAGCAGCATTTTGAGCAATAACACTCTTCAGTATCTCTTTAACAACCGCTGGTCTAAAATGATGAAATCCTGAAAAAATTGTCCTAACCCCTTTTAAATCCGCAGGTAAGTTACACGCATCTACTGGCTCTGCCATGTATTCAATCTTTCTGGTAATTGTATTTTTTTCTTTGTCATAACTATTCGGGTTAGGGAATTGATCGGTTAAAGTAATTGTTATCGCTCCAAGCTGTTCCGTAATTTTCTGATGCAATTGCTCCCATGGGCCACCTGATCCTGAACACAGATCAACTATCTTTTTACCCTTTACGCATTCCAACATTTTCTCTATTAACGGTATAGCGCAATCATACATGCCTGTTAGCTTATAAGCATAGCGCATGATATCCGTGATGTAATTACGAAAAACAGACGGGAACCAAGCATAATCTTCAAACTCAAATAAATGTAATCTTTTCATTGCTAAATATTTTGCATAATAAACCTATTCTGTCCGTTTTCTCTTTTTCTCCGCACATATAAATGAATCGTGGGTTATTCTACTATAAATAAAATCGGGCAGCATCGAGCTCTGGTTGCCCAATGAGATAGAAATAGAAATTTTTTATTTATTTCCCAAATATTTTTGCACTGTCCGTTCTTTCGATACTGACGACTTTGTTATTGCTAAACTTAACTTGGTCCACAATTGTCCGAGTATACCAATAATACCATACATTGTCTGTCAACTCAGGCGTTCTATGCTTAGGCGGATAACCATACGCTATTATAACAGCCTCTTTACTCATGCCTTCCGCAATAACACCATCTTCGATATTCTTCTTCTCCTGACTACTCAACCCAGCAAAATCCCCATTATCTGTCTTGGGGTCACTAGAAGAAAAATACCGACTCAATAAATCTTCTGCTGGAATAAGGCTGTATTTGTAGATATTGAAAATTTTAAATTTGGCACCAGGTGTATCTTCCTCTCTAAATTCTATTATATTACCTACGCAATTGACATTTTTTACTTTAGTTCCAAATGGTATTATTACTCCTTTGTGATAGTTAGTGGACTCAATCTTGTTTGGTTTATCGTACCATATGTTTACCTTAGTATAATATGTTTCGCTGCCACGGTTTTCCGCGTATACATATGAAAACAAAAAAGTACAGGTTAAAATCACTAAAGTTATTATAGACAAATTTCTAATAAGCTTCATGTCACCCCTCCTTGTTTTATTGTTTAAGAAAAATTTGCAATCTCTCACCTTTACAGCCATACCTCAGACAGCTGATACTACTTATTGCAGCGGGCTGATGTGCCTTGCACAAATTCAATCCGTGCGGATTGTCTTGCACTGGTGCAGCATAGTAATATTGTTCTTTAATCATAAGCGCTGCAGCAGCACAGTTAAAACTGCTTATTGTAAGCATGCTGCCAAATATCGGTACATAACTTGAAATCAATGACTTTGTTTGTCCAATTGCTCGATATCCTTCTTCGCTTCCCACCATACCATCACAATCCAAAATAAGCATGTCGGGTTCCTGTACATTATCATCGTATAATGCTGAGATCGAAGCATACTTTTTGGGGCTATTCTGATCGGTGACTAAAAAAAAACTACTTCCTTCTCCGGGAACCGATGCTGGCATTTTAGTAAACAGAAAAGGTCTGATTTTACCATCTTCAGCAATTGTTAATTTACGGCTGCAGATATACTCCATCACATCGGCATATTCATCCACGCTACCTACAAGAACATTTCGGCACCTCCCTTCTTTTATCCATGACTCTGCGAGAATAAGCGCTTGATGGAAAGAAGCAACAAGCTGAGTCATCGTTAATACAGGACCCTGATTACCCAGAATCGAGGCTATATAGGATCCCGCCGCATTATGTACTGAGTTAGAAAAAGCTGTCGGAGAAACATTGTCGTCTCCATAATCAAGAATGTCATCCAAGAAGCGGAAGGTTGTCGCATGGGCACCGAATGCTGTTGCAACAATAATGCCTAATGACGATTTCAGTTCATCCAGATCAATACCGCTATCCTGTACAGCATCCCAAGCAGCCAGAGCCGCCATTTTACTAAAACGGTCTGCACGGCGCATTTCCTTTAAAACCAATTTGTCATTAAGGCTTTCCGCAGATACACAATACGCCAGTTTTCCTGAAGGCGGTACCCATCCTCTGCTTAAAGATTCCTTATGGCTGTTGATTCCGCGGCCGTTCGCGGAAATTACACCTATTCCAACAACATTCATAAGCCCGTCCATTTTTAAGTGCCCTATTTAGCTCTACCGATAATAATCGCTGAGTTATTACCACCAAACGCCAATGACGTAGAAATCGCGAAACTGCCTTCAACAAAAGTTTTTTTTATAACAGGTGTTATGGGTATTTCGCTATCTTGATTTACAAAACCTACACTGGCTGGTATCCATTTTTCTCGAAGCCCTATAGCAGTAAAAACAGCTTCAAGGCCACCAGCTGCACCTAACGTATGCCCGGTAAAGCCTTTTGTAGAAAGAAAAGATAATTCGGAACCAAAAACCCTGTTCAAAACCTTTGCCTCTACCTTATCATTATCACGTGTCGCAGTCCCGTGGGCATTCACAAAAGATACATCTTGGTAGGTAATTCTTGATTCGTACATAGCTCTCTTCAACGCTTTTTCCAGCCCCAACCCCTCGGGGTGAGGCGCTGTAAGGTGATATGCATCGCTTGCTAAGCCATATCCGGTAAGAACAAAATCAAAATCCCTTCCTCTTTGGCGCGCGTGTTCCTCTGTTTCAAGAACTAAAACACCTGCGCCCTCTCCAAGATTTAACCCTTTTCTATCCCGGTCAAACGGTGCGCATAACGAGTCGCTTGCTATACCCAATGACGCAAATCCGCAAAAAGGGATGGTATTTAATTCGTCAGCACCTCCGGCAACAGCAATATCACAAACCCCACTTCTTAGCCAAGACAATGCTACTCCAATAGCATCTGTTCCGGAAGAGCATGCGTTAACAACCGTCATGAATGGCCCTTTTGCATCAATGTGACTAGCTATAACTTCAGAAAGAGTCCCCTTTAAAAACCTTTCAACCGCATCCATAGGCGTATTTCCTGCACTACGATATGCCCTGTAAAAATCAATATCATTCAACTGGCTTGCTACAGTAGTTCCTAAACATACCCCTGTTCTAAAATTCGATAGCTTCTCAGGTATTCTTGCGTCATTCAATGCCTCTTTTACTGCACAAAGGGCAAGATTCAATGTACGCTCTTTTTTTTCTCCTCTAACTTCCCTTACCTCAAAAACAGGGCACTTCAAAGACGTGGGAAATAGGGTAACACTCCCTGCATTCCTTTTACTAGATTCAAAGCTATTTAGTGTTGCTTGAACACCTTTCCCTGCTGCAGAAATAACCCCTAACCCGCTTATAACAATACGTCTATTTTTCAAAGTTTTGCCTTTTACCTGAAATGCCTAAATTCCTATTTTTTTCTGTTTTCTAAAACATACCGCGCCAAAGTATCAAGAGAGTAAAATACTTTTTTGCCTATATTCATATCCTTAACTTCAATACCAAAGTTCCTCTGCAATAAAACAACAATTTCCACTGCATCCAACGAATCAAGACCCAGCCCATCTCCAAAAAGAATTTCATCATCCTTGATATCTTCAGGTTTTACGCCTTCTAACGATAAGCTACTAACCAGAAGTTCTTTAAGTTTTTTTCGCAGTGCTACCAGTTCCTTTTCCTTGTTTTTTTCCATTTAGGCCTCCGTTTTTGCTTCTTTCTTCCAAATATCATGAAATAAAAAACACTGATATGGATATTCCTTCACATATGACTCAAGCAGGCCAGCATATTCCTGAACCCAATTTCTCAACTGCTGACGTTTATCACAGCCTTTCTGATAAGAGGGGCGCATCACCTTAGCCACATCAACGCTATATTTACGCTTGCCAATTTTAGTAGACAATAATACCACGACAGGGCAATTAGCTGTCGCAGCTATGGCAAAAGCGCTGCAAGGGAACCATGCTTTTTCTCCCAAAAAGTCCACATCAATAGCATTAGACCCATATCCACGATCACCCATCATCGAAACTATATTCCCTTTAGATAGCACATTCATAATTTCAATAACCCCGCCAAGATACTGTTCTGGTGAGATAACCCTAACGGGCCCCTTTTCCAAGCTTATGGCAAGAGAATCCTTTATTGCAGTATTATCCTCCGGTCGCATAAGCAAATATACGGTTTTTTTCAACTCACTTATAGTCGTTATTGAAACCTGCCAATTACCAATATGCGTCATTAGTAAAATGAAGCCCTGATTTACATCGGTGGCTAAAGGCACAAGGATGCCCGAGCCACACAGCTTAATGTCAAACATTGTGCGGTTTGATATAAGCGCATATCGGTCAATAAGACACCTGCCTTGACATAAAAATAATCTATATACGTGCATACGACTCTTAAAAAATCCACACCCAGGAAATCTCTTGTTAATATATGCCAATGCTCTTGAAACAGCTACCCAGTCGAAAATTAAATAATAAGAGCAGACTATAAATAGAAGCCGATATGCACCATCTAATCCAAATAGCTGTAAAAAAACCTTAAAAAACCAGACACCTAAAGCATTGCCTCTTTTTTTTACTTTGATCTTTCTTAAAGGGTCATTTTCTGGCATGGCTCACCGCTTTCTTTTCTAGTCTCCAAGCAAGAAAGAATACGATTACTCCTACAGCTATAGCCATTACAGGCGCTATGATAAGAGACCCTAAGAACCATTCATATATTCTAGATCCAAGCTGACCAAAAACAGTCTTAATCGATATATCCGTTAACCAGTGTCCGTGCCTCATATAATATCCCAATTGAACGCAGGCCACCGGTACAAAAGGTGGAATACATAAATTTTGTATACATACCGCCATAACCTTGTTTAAATGCAAACGCGTCGTTACGTAAATAATTACCAACGTATGTACTGATAGAAGTGGTAGAACAGCAAGGAAAATACCTACACCCGCTGAAACCGCTAGCCCAGACGGTGTAGAGTTCTCTTTTAACAATGCCTTTAGTAATTTAACAGGGTGCAGAAGTATATTAATGTCAAAATGTTCCTCAGGTAACTGGACTAATTTGCGATAAGGCAATGGGGAAAGGCGCCTACCTATTAAGTAGGCGTGCATTAATGAAATGCGCAGATTATCTATAAATGGCCTGAAATTGGAGACACGAAGACTTAATTCAGGGTACCATACATCTACAGAGACTGTTTCTAGCTTTAATCCTGACCATACTGCCTTGGCTAGAACCTCGGTTTCAAAATCATAATGCGAGCCGTTCATTTTTATTTTACTAAGATAGTGTACGGGGTATGAACGAAAACCACTCTGACAATCGTCGATTGAGACACCAGTCTCAATACGCAGCCAGAAGTTAGAGAATGTCCGGCCAAATCGGCTTCCACGAGAAATATTCTTCGTGTTAAAATTTCTGCTTCCTATTACAACGACCGTCTCATCCTTTTCAAGTAAGGGTAAAAATTTCTTTATATCACGTGGAAAATGCTGACCATCGGCGTCAATTGTAATCATAAACTTCCCACCACGTTCGCTTATGTAGCTTAAAGCGGTCAATATGGCTCTACCTTTTCCTTGATTTGTTTTATGCTGAAGCACTACTATATCACTGTCTGTGAATAATTCAGTAATATTTGTGTCCGTACTGCCGTCGTCTACAACAATAACATTACGCAAAAGCTCCTTACAGCCCATAGCTACATCTTTAACAGTTTTCTTATTATTAAAAACCGGAACCACGCACCATACCTGGTCTGTATTAAAGGGTTTATTTTTTTGTGCGACGTCCATCTCTTCTCCGCTTTCCATCTTTAGTAATAAGCATCTCCCACAAAGAGCCTGTGTAACCCAAGCTATGAAGGAATTGTAAGCTTGAATCACGGGAGTCAGGTGGGAAAATACAATTTCTAACACCACTAAAAGCGTCTGTTAATGCCTTCTCCATCCACTGCTTATCCACTCCTCTTGCGATATAATATACGGGTTCAAGTAATTCTTGATTAGGCGAAAGAAGGCCTTCCTCTTGGGCCATTTGAACCAGAGGAGTGCCGGGAAGTATCCGAATTCCCATAAATATAAATGAAACCGTATTTTTTATGCCTTTGATGTTTTCGACCCCCTCTAAAACCGTTTCTTTGGTTTCTCCGGGGCACCCAAACATGTAATAATGCGCTGTTGCAATGCCATTTTTAGCTAATAATGTATTACATGCAACAACATCTTTAAATAAAAATGGTTTTTTTAATCCCTTTAGTGTTGTATTCGTCGATGCATCAGCGCCTATCTCAGCAGATTTGAGCCCAGTTTTTCTCATTAATTTAATGACCTCATCGCTAAAAAGCTCTGGCCTAAAAAATGCAGTCCATGTGATTTTCACATCCCTTCTTTTTAGCTCCCTAAGCACATCGAGGTAATGCCCATGCCTGTCGTTAAACACTGAATCCGTAAAAAATATATGATTTATTTTGTGCTTGTCCACTAGAACCTCTATATCATCGACAACAGCTTTAGGTTGTCTGCATCGGAGATCTGTTCCTTCAAGCAAAGGATAGGTACAATAAATACAATCGTATTCACATCCTCTTTTTGTCTGAACAGATGCCATATTGCTTTTTTTTCTATAAAATTCCATAAGATCAGACTCATAATAGGGAGAAGATATGTTCTCTCCGGGCAAACTAACGGAAGCACGCACACAACGCTTTTCGGGAAAGACTCCTTTAGTAGCATTATTTACAAAATCAACCATTAGCGATTCTCCTTCGCCTACGATCCCATAATCTGCTCCTGTTTCTCGAAGAACAAGATCCGGCAAGATGGAAAATCCTGAGCCTCCAAGCACCACCGGGCTTTTTGTCTTAATCCGAATCCTTTGTATCATATCCTTTACAATATAGACATAGCGCTGCTCGTTTAAAAAATTTGTATTATCAATATTCCGTACAGATATGCCAATAAAATCTGGACGTTCTTTTTCTACAATAAGGCTAAGTGCATCCAACGATTTCCCGCTCTGCAGAAAATCAAACTGGATAGTTTCGTGCCCAGCATTCTGCAGGGCACCTGCGACCATACTCATTCCCAGTGGGTATACGAAATAAGGAGTATCCGCAATGTTAGACGCAATAAGTAAAACCTTCATAGTTGAACCATGTTAAGTGGCTGATCCCCACTTACGGTTAGGGCTTGGCTTAACCCTCTCAAATGTATTGTCCTCTTTTTCCCGTCTATTTACCTCTATATATAGCTTTGCCATTTTCATTTCCTTTGAACAGTCTCTATAAAACATATCCCAGGCATAATCATACATCTTTTGTAGCGAGTACACTGTCATCTTTGCGGGCTTAAAAACAACATCCCCACCTGTGTATTTAGACCAATTATTGTGTATTATCCTATCCTGTTTTTCTAGTTGTGTGCGAACAGCAGTATGAGGATAAGGTGTGAGTACGTTAAATTCTGCAAGATCTAAATCTAAGTCTAGAAGAAAATCAACAAAACGCTTTATATAATCCTCATCTTGATTATCCATTCCTAAAATAATAGTTCCTTCTACACTAATGCCGCGTTCCTTCAAGCGAAGTATCCGTTTTCGTATATAGTCAGAAGTATCCACGATTGCCTGGTACACATACCAGCATCCAGCCTTGACAGCTAGATCCAATATCTCATCATCATCCTTAATGGGATGGGATATCCATTTCTTTTTCAATGGTGCTATTGCCTTAAATAGTTTCTTTTCCCATTCATCATCCTGGGCCATAGAGTTATCAACAAAGAAAATGCGTTTATTCTCTATGCTTTCAAGTTCTTTTACGACAGCATCTATAGGTCGCGGCCTAAAACTACACCCTCCTAAATACGGAGTGCAGCATGGAAAACAGTTAAAACGGCACCCTCTGGATGCATGCACAAGATCTACCATCTGAACACCGCGAAAATTATAATTTGGATAGTTAAGAATACTGCGACGTGCGGTTCCAATAGTAGCAGTGTCAGGGAAATTTAGATTATAGTCATAAAGTTTTTTTAATTGCCCTTTTTGGAAATCTTCAATAACTTCCTTGAACCGACCTTCTGGTTCACCGAAAAAAACCGAATCGGCATGCTGCATGACCTCTTCCTTGTGCAACATTACTGCGATTCCACCAAAAATAACCTTTTTACCAACTGCTCTAAAATGATCTGCAATTTCCAAAGCACGGGGGATCTGACACGTCAGCATTACAGATAGTGCAATAAGATCTGCATCTTCTGAAAAGTTAAGAACTTCCGTATTTTCATCACAAAAAGAGATTTTAACCTCATCTGGTATGGTTGCGGCAAAGCATACTGGACCGTGTGGCGGGAGATTGAATTCCGGTTGATGTTTAAGTTTAGTCCATTTTGGATAGATTAACTTTATTTTCATTACTATTCCTACTCCAATATTTTATCAAGCGTTTCTTTGATCATTCTTTAAGTGCGATTCCTCTGTAATGATGCACGATTCAAATTCATTTACCATATCCTCTAAAATAGTCACCTTCTCTGTAATAGCTAGAATATCCTCCAGCGCACATATTTTTTTGTCAAGTGCATCGCCTTCCTGTATCAATAAAAAGCAAACCCCCTCTTTTTCATCAGCATTAATAGCTAGCATTGCAGGTGTCTCTTTTCGACAAATCATGCTTTCTGCATAACGAAGTAATAGGGGCATTTGTTTCTTCGGAGATGAAAAGTTGATATATAAAAGGGGTCCTTGACATCCACAATTGATTGCTGCTTCAGCCAATGGGCTCGAAGGTAATGTGTATGTAAAAAGATTTCCCCTAGCCAACGTCCGGCCGTTTTCAACATAATCTTTAAAATAGCTCAAGTTCGACAATAACGAACCAGCTGTATTTGTGCCAATTAATCCAATGTCCTCTTTTCGATCCTTAGAATATGGAATACCAGCGTCACACAGTGCAAGTGCAGCCACAGAGCAGGCTTTTTTTGAAATTTCATCAAACCTACCAAAATTTTTCACTGGCTGTAAAAACACAGATTCATCCCGTAACTGTAAATGTAAGGATACTTTATCTTTATAGTCCTTGTGCAGTTTTTGCATTACGCTGCCATATCTTTCTTGCGTAACCCATCCAATACCTGCAACCACAACCCTATCTTTCTTCTTAATCATTGCACTTCCTTAATACTAAAGCGGCATTTATTCCGCCAAATCCTGAATTGGTAGAAAGAGTTATTGAGCTATCAAAAGAGCACGGCTCTACTAAAACCCACCCTTGAGCTTCGTCATCGATTTCAAGCAAATTTACTGTTGAAGGAACAATTTTTTCTTTCAGTGACTTTATAGCTACGATTGTCTCAATTAAACCAGCTGCTCCCAGCGTATGCCCTGTGCCCCCCTTAATAGAATAAGTCGGAACCTTACGGTTGCCAAAAACCGTTTTGAACGCCTTCATTTCCATAGAGTCATTGTATATTGTTCCTGTGCCATGCGCAGAGATACAACCAACTTCTACAGGATTGATATTTGCTGAGCGCAAAGCTTTATTTATTGCCAATTTTAACCCATCGCCATCCCGCGAGGGACCGGTTATATGATTGGCGTCATTTGATAAGCCCCACCCGGCTACTTCTGCTATTATTGTTCTTTTTTCTTTTAATGCTCGTGACTCGCTCATTAACAGCGCGAACCCTGCCGCTTCTCCTAGGCTTAAACCATCCCTGTGCTTATCGAAGGGCCTGGCTTTATTCCTGCTTAAGGCATTTATCACGGAAAATCCTGAAAAAACAAACTCGCTTACGCTATCACCAGCAACGATAAGCACGCAATCACTTTCACCACTAGCAATCATACCCGCAATTTGGGCAATTGCCACGCTTGACGAAGAACAGGCCGCAGAAATAACCACGCCAGGCTTATCTACGCCACTCAACCGCCCAACCTTCTCCAACAAATAATCCAACCTACTACCTATGGCATCTGACTTCCCAGCTAAAACATGCTTTTCTAGAATATCAATTTCACCAGTTGTTGTCGCTAAAAACAAAGTAGCATCACCAGGTATACAGGAACTGCCTTTTTTAAATAACGGTTCAAACATTTGCATTACTAGGGACTGATCTGAATCAGTAATTAAATCAGAAACGACTGCTGCGTTTTCACTCTTGAAAGCTTCTGTTGCAAAGCGTTCCAGTTTTTTTATCGCAGACTTTCCTGAAATTAGCCCGCTCCAACAGGCATCTACGCCTAAGCCATAAGCAGTAGTCATATCACAATCAACTATTACAACCTTTACTCTAGGCATGAAAACTCGCCCGCTTTCCACCTTCTGTGATAGCGCTCTAAAAGCTCTGGAACTATCAGACAAGCTTTATTGGTTTTACCGTCAGTAAACATCTGCACAGTATAACCTGTTGCTGCAATACTTTCATCCTGCTTCAACAGCACAAATTCAGTTTCTAGTTTAGACGCTTCATTCCACAAAAAAGAAACGCAAATAGTAAACCTCTCATCTAAAACAAGCGGCTGATAATAGTCAATATGAAATTGCACAATCGGAGCACGTAAATTCGCTTTGTAGAAATCTTTATAAGAAAGACCACATCGCTCAGCGAGCGCGGCTGCCCCCTCTTCAAAAAATCCGGCATATCTGCCATACCAGACAATCCCCATTATATCAACTTCGCTGAATTTCACTTGCCTTTTTACCTGCATAGTCAAGGGCTTAGGCGATCCTTTGATATGCTTAAAATATCCTTCTCTTTTTCGTCTGGTATTCATTGGCACCCTTTCTATTACAAAAAATTTATCTCTAATTCTAGTTTAGCAATCTTTTCACCGTTAACCGTGTTTACCAGTGCTTTTATATTAAACTCGTTATTTTGCTTATTTTCTTCTGTATAATCAAACAACACTGCTTCATCTTGCGATATCTGTTTAAAAAATTTCGCGAGCACAACTCTTCTTAAGCCAGCTTTCTTTTTGTGCAATTTCTCAGCAATTGTGATAAGCGCCTGCACCTGGCAAATCCCAGGTAAAACAGGGTTACCAGGAAAGTGACCCTTAAATCCGATAAAGTGCTCCGGGAATAAAAAATGTGCCTTTATCTTGTTGCCTGCGGTATTATCTATTTTAAGCATACATTGCTTTATTTCTTGCTTGATCGTACTCACTAACGAATCTCCTTTAACTTAATAGTTAACCTGTAATCATATTGATGATGTTTAAATACAATCTCTCTCGGATATATTTTTCCATCTTTTTCCATATATTTATAGTAAGAAACACTCCAGATGTTTTTCTCTTTTTCAAAGTAAGTTTTACGAATTAAAAAAGGTCCTTCACCTGCAAAGACGTATTCCAAAATACCTTCATTATAAATCTCTCTGTAAACAACCTGATATCTCTCTTTGCATGTCTCTGCTTCCGGGCTTGGGACACGGTCAAAGTAAATCCTTCGTATATCAGTTGCCATTGCCTGCACGATATCGCCATGAGCGGACAACTCTTCCAAAGCGTATCCATATTTAATTTCCTGGCCTGCCACCTTTAACTCTAGCAGTTTTACGCCCGCATGATTTAGGCAAGCAGCTTTAAACATATTATCTAAACTATTAATCTCAGTATAACCGATAGCGCTAAAAGGCTTTTTGCCATACTGAAAGACAATTGAATCAACAATACTAAACTGCTGCGGCAGCAAACTGGCAAACCCCTCTCGTGCCTGAACAGGGTCAACTGTTATTACATTTCTATAACTAACTCTCTCGGGAGGTAGAGAACAACACCCAGCAATAAATAAAACCATTGCTGCTATAACCATCCATGTTTTCATGTCTGCAACACACCCTTTTTCTCCTTACCCACCCATAGCGCATAGGCTGATGGTACAACTATTAACGAAGTTATACATCCTATGGAAACGCCTATCGTCATTGTTAAGCCGATAGAAAAAAGTACGGGGTGTTTGGAAAATAAAAGAACCCCCGCTCCTATAAGTGTCGTAACAGCTGAAATCGCCACTGCCTTTGGTGTCTCAACATTTAATTTGCATCTGTGCTTGTAGACCATGAATATTCCATAATCAATACTGAGACCTACAACAACCATGCCAGCTACTATTGCAGGCACAGTAAGCGGTATTTTAAATAGTGAAAATATGCCTAAAATACCTAGAACACCACTTAAAACTGGAATTAGAGCAATAAAAGCTAGTCGCACGTTTTGCAATAGTAAAAACGTCAGAGCCAAGATGAAAAATCCTGCTATCACTAGAACAAAAAGGGCTTCTGAAGAAATCGAGCGCGATATCATGTCAGAAAGCGTTCTTCGGGAAACTATGAATATATCTGGTCTTTTTTTAGTCATAGCCAAAATTTCTGTAACATACTGTTCTTTATCAGGGAAAAAAGATAATACCTGGTATCCGTTCTGTTTTTCAAATATAAACTTCTTTTTTAACCTCTCAAGGAAAACAGGTTCTTTGGTGTCCGCATACAAGTTATTAAAAAATGGCTCAAATGCTTCTTCGCTAAAATTATATTTAGATCCATACTCCCGGAACATATTCTTCAGTTTTTCTTCCTGGCCGCTTTGCCAGAACGTATTCCAGCGTTCAATATTGGCTACTCGGCTTTGTGCTGAAGGCCATACCCCGACAACGCTTGTAATATTTTCTTCACCTATTTTTGCAACAATTTCTCGGTAAATCAACTCATTTTGCCTTAAAGCGTCATCCATTGTTTCACCTGAAACAACCATAATTGCTGGTATGTCTTTCCGCGCCCATATCCGATTAAACCTCTCTTCAGATTGCATAATCCTAGGTTCTGCCCCATCGAATTGCTTAATGTCATTATTAAAAACAATACGAGATGACATCACTATTGCTAGAATCATAACCACAAGCCATACAGATGTTATGATGCCATTAAAAGCATTATGCTTGTCGAAAAGGCTGTGTATAACTTTATCTTTAATCTCGCTCCTGCGCCAATTACTTAGAAAATGCGGTAAAATAAATAAGGCATAAAGAAGACATATGGCAATACTGATAATCGCGAACAGGCCTAACTGGCGATAACCGGAAACACTTGAAAACAAGAACGCAGCAAAAACGCCTATGGTAGTCAGGGCCCCAGTAACTACCGGTTTCGCTACGCGCTTAACAACCTCTGGCTTACCACCCATAGCACGCACAGCTATGTAAACATGAATGCCGTAATCTATCGCAATCCCTACAATAACAGCGCCCATGCCGATTATGAAATAAGACAGCTTTTTATAGACTAGTAGTGAAAGATTTATGGCAACAAGAACCGATGCTAGTGGCACTAAAAATATCATTATAGCTTTGAGGTTACGAAGTACAATTAGAAATAATAAAAAGAAAGCTACAGTCGCTATAGCCAACATTAGTCGTATATCTCTCTTGATAACATCCTCATTGCTTACTGTATGTAGATGGCCGGCAATGATATCTACAGAAATATAAGATGGCAACACTTTCAGCTTTTCCTTCAGGTATGCAATAAGTTCCCGCGAGCCGAACCCATCAGTGAGAGTTATAGGTGTTTCCACGAAAAGCAGAGCATGTTTTCCATCGTGGCTAACAAAATGGCCTTGGTCAAACGTAACATCATATCCAAGAGATGAAGAAAGCTTTTTAACCTTATCTAGCATCTGAAAAGATATCCCTAGCGGGTCAGTCTGCACAGAAGATTTCATAAATGTACCCGCAGGAGTAATCATTTGTCGGTATATCTGGCTGAGACGCGTCTGTATTCCATCGGGCGTGGTTTTCTGTCGGGTATTTGCTAGAGCCTCTTTATCAAATAACTGAGGGACATATCTAGCAAAGGATACTATCTCCTTTGCTGGGCCTATTCCAGAAATCCCACTGGTTGCATCTGTTACTAGAGGCGGCTCAAGAGATTGCGCTACCTGATCAACAACACTAAAAAGATCTCGCGTACTATATTCGTTAGATTCTAGATTGAAAGAAAGAACAATATTGTCTGAAAACTTGGATTCTCGCAAAAATTCTATAATGCGCTGAACCTCTTGATTTTTGGGAAGCATTGACTCAATATTGTTGTCAAAAGAAATACGGCCTACGTTAGCTATAGCAATGACTGTAGATAACACTACTAACGCAATAACCAGCCATTTCAAACGTTGAAACATGTCAAATAGCCAGGAAAAACACCTATCGAACATATGATTTTACCTTCCACATTACTGGGTCAATCGGGAGATTGAAGCGAGTGTTAATAAAGCTAACTAGAGCATTATCTCCGCTTTTCTCCCATATGCGTATCTGAGAAATGTAACTCTCATCTTCACGGAAAACAACTTCAATTCTATCAATAACGCTGGCTACGCTCGTATTTTCGTGGGGGGTGAACGTAAGCATTAATGGATTCTGCTGGAGCACTGTTATGCTATAATCATCTAGTAGCTCAACATATGCCCCTAAAAACCATAGTTGCATCTGCGTAATAATAACGCTAAACATTGGATTCTTTGATAATGATATTTTGTGCGTCTGGTCTGTCTCCTCATCCCACTGGCGCATCACATCCCCATCTATAATTGCAGAGTAGCGTACCGGCTTATAGACGTGCCAGGCAAAAAGCCCAGGTTTTTGGATATACATGCTGCCTTCTATGATGATTTTAGCTTTAAACATAGCTAGTTCTTTCTCTTGCACAAAATCTGTTTCAATAGTCCTTATGCCAGACATCTTTGTCTCAAGGTCTTTTAGCACACCTTCAACGCTGGCTATCACACTAACTGGCAAACTTAGACAGAGCATGAATAGAATAATCACCAATTTTAACTTCATTCTTTTTTTATGTACTTTATATAATTTCATAAAATTCCTTATTCGCGGCATGATGTATCATGCCAGATCTTTATCTCTCCTTGCGCTAATAATTTATTACCATGATAAACATGGCCCTTAACTACACCGAAAGCTTCATATTGTGCATATTTAAACGCTGTTATTCTTAACTTGTCGCCAATTTTGGCATGGTCGAATATCTCAAGATTCTTAACACCCAATAAAAATCCTTCCGGTTTCTCTCCAGAGGCTCCCGCTTTCTTGAAACCGTCTAGTGCTGCAATCGCTTGCGCAATAAATTCGATGTATACCACTTCATCAACAATGCCGTCTTCATTCACAAAAGGCATGTCCTTTGATACTGTTACTGAAACTTCCACTATGCGCTCCTCTACTTTGTCGATAGTATCAATGACGCGCATCGTGACTTGCTGCGGTATCATTGAATTTACCGCAGTTGGTAAAAAAACAATCTCACTCTGACGATCCGTATTTTTCCAGCACATAGGGTCAGCGGCAAGGTAGTCTCCTGTCAGTTGGTACGCTGCTCCGCGGCAACCATAGCAGTTTTCTACTTTCTCGCAACTACGACAGGGATCTTTTATGGTAGAGCGGTAATTTCTTAGATCCTGAATAACCTCACTGTCTTTAATAATATCAGAAAGATTTTTTTCACGAATGTTTCCAACCGGTATGGGCACACCTACGCACGCTGTAACATTACCATATGAATTAACCAAACAAGAGAACTGGTGCCGTAAGCATCGGCCGCCGACTAGAGGTGGTTGTGGATTCCAGGTTTTATTATAATGCAAGCGATCAATTTTTGAGATCTCGGAGAAAAGTTCGTGTAGCCTCGCAGGACTTACATTCAGCCATTCATTTTGCATCGCATGCCCTTGAGGTGTAAGCATTTCAAAATAAGGGTCGATGCCTTGTTCACGCGACCACTGCCACATATTAATCAGCTCATCAACGTTTTGGCGACATATGACAGCACTAATCGATAAGGAATTTTTTTTAGCTGGGTAGCCTGCGGCCTTTAGATTGTGAAATGCGTCCCAAATCATTTTACTAGCACCTTTTTGGCCGCAGAGCATATCTTCTATGTTTTCATTAAAGGAGCTCATTTTTAGAACAACATTCACACCATAATCAGCAAGCTGCTTAGCTACATTAGCAGTAATCTGAAAACCATTTGTAAACATTTCTACCTTCATTTTACGACTTTTTATAAATTTGATCATCTCTAGAATATGCGGATAAAACATTGGCTCTCCACCAAGAATAATTATTTTTCTTGCACCAAGCTGTTCCGCTTGTAGAATAACACTGCGTATCTCTTTTTTGGTCAGTTCTTTCTCAGTAGAGATTTGATCAGGAACATAACAATATTGACAACGTAAATTGCAACGAATACTGAATTCAATTTCTAAAGTTAGAAGCCTGTTGTTCTTGGCCGCATCATCAATCTCTTTTCGGGTGAACTCTACGTAAGGCATTATTTTATTGCAGTTATGTGTATTCTTCATCTTTTGTCGATAAACCGAATTGGTTTCCTTGATTTTTGTGTATAGATCTGTCGCATGATATTTGCCTCATCATCAAAAACAACCTCAGGCTTTACTCTCAATCGAGCTTGAAGCTTATCTTGTATCATTTCGGCTGTGTAGGTATTATCTTTTACTGAAACATGTATGGTAATAAAATCAGAGAGGTCACTCTCGCTAGTAACAACTAGGTAATACTCGTTTATTGTGTCAATTTCTTCAAGAACCTCATAAATCGCCTGTGGATACACGGTAGTACCTCGTAATTTCATCATCTGTTTCTGCCTCCCTAAAATCGGGCCTAGCCTTGGAGAATTGTTGCCACAAGAGCAAGCCTGATCAGTCATAAAACTGATATCCCCTGTTTTAAAACGTATCAATGGCATTCCCTCTACACCTAAAGGTGTAACTACGATTTCCCCTACTTCACCAGGTGCAAGCACGACGCCATTTTCATCAACGATCTCTAGAATTGCCAGATCCTGATGCAAATGTCCTCCCTGCTGAGCGTTACATTCACAAAACGTTGTAACGATCTCTGATGAGGCATAAGTAGAAAAGGCTTTTGCTTTCCATAAGCCCTCTAAATTAGCACCTATTTTTAGAAAGTTAAGCTTTATGTCACGCAATGGCTCTCCGATACATACTAATTTCGATATGGGTGTTTCTTTTGGATCAATTCCTTTTTCTTGTAGGTACAGGCCTAATTTTCTTAAGAAAGTAGGAACTCCTACAATCACAGTGGGATTCATCTTAATAATAATTTCCATATGACTTTCTAGACTACCGTGCCCGTTTCTTATTGCTGCAGCTCCAATTGCACGTATCCCGAGGAAATAAGCCAGCCCTGCGATAAAACAGCGGTCCATAGTACAAGTCAGTAATACAACATCATCAGCTGAAACTCCGCAGCCTCGAAATGATTTCTCTTCATTGTAGGCAAGCCGTTTTAGATCAGACTCAGTATACATTATCTTGATAGGCTTTCCTGTGGTCCCTGAGGACAAAACAATATCAACAATACTGGACCTCGGCACAGCACAGAAATCGTCGTTATGCTTCTCGATATCTCTTTTATCAGTAAAAGGAAACTCGGTCAGTCTCTCGAAAGCTGCGAATTGCGAATCTATATCAATCCCTTTTAATTTTTTCCTGTAATAAAGTGAAGACTTTTTGCAATAAATGAGATGTTCACGCAAGCGGTCTTGATTAGTCAAATCCATTCTTATGCCCTTTCAATAACGTCTAATTCACAAGCTATAATATTGCGAATCTTATTTTTAAGTTTGAATGCATTCATATGTTTATAATCTGTCCATTCTAAGGCTGGCATCTTATGTATTTTTATCAAGCCCGGACGTAGTAGAAGTGTGTCTCGGGAAGGTATGTGCTCATTCCCAGAAATACAAATTGGCACAATCGGATAGTGCGCTTTTAGAGCAACCCGAAAAATCGAGCTATAGAATTGATTTATTTTTTTTCCGCCCGAACGAGTCCCCTCCGGAAAAGCAACAATTGAGATCCCTTTATCTAGCAATTCAGTTACTCTCTTAGAAAACTGCTCAAATGGCATTTCATTAACGCTTGGATAGCCTGCAAGTTTAGCAAAAAAACCTATCACCGGGATACTGAACGGCCACGTATTGACTACTTGGATAGCTTCACTACTAATGCACGGCTTAGATACTAAGAATCCATCTGAAAATGAACGATGATTACAAACAAAAATATATGGCCCAGATACATTATTTTTAAAATAATCTCTGTATTGAATTCTCACTAATGGAAACGGCAAAACACTTACTATTATAAACCCGTACCATGAAATCGCAAAACGAAGCCGCTTCATTGAACTGCGCTTTGACGAAAACAGTGACAGAAAAAAAATGACAAAAATTGCCAGCGGTATATAAATAGCAGTGAACAATAAAAATAATAAATAAAAACTTACATTCAAATATATTGACTTTAGTGCATTCATTAATTTTTATTATCAGTAGGCGGCTCTAAAATACCCTCATTCTTAAGAGCAAGGATAAATTTATAGATATCTCCGAGTGTCCTAATATCCCTGACACGCTCGTCGTTTCGTATCTTAACGTTGAATTTATGCTGTAGGGCAACAACCAGATCTACCGTATCCAGGCTGTCTAGCCCCAAATCATTAAAAACATGCTTTGCCGGATCTAGCTCTTTCTTGTCAATCTCAAACGACTCTTCAAAGACCTCGTTTACCATATTGACAATGTCTTTTTCATCCATAGTAACCTCTCTTTTATGTAGTGTTAATTTTTTTGCATACCAATGTCGCATTTATACCGCCAAAGGCAAAGCAGTTTTTGACAATAATGTCAATGGTGTGTTCCAGGGGCTTCATTACATGATAAATCCCTTCACAGTCGCTACTCACCTCATCTAAATTTAGCGTAGGATAAATTCGGTTTTTCTTCATCATGGTAAGTGTTACGATTAACTCAAGTGCCCCAGATGCACCCAACGTATGCCCTATATTTCCCTTGAGGCTGCTGACAGGAACTTTGTCGCCAAAAATATCCCTGATTGCCTCAGCCTCTGCTTTATCTCCCTGGATCGTAGCTGTGGCATGAGCATTAATGTAATTCACATCCTCTGGCTTAATATCTGCGCTTTTTAAGGCCTCTTTCATACAAAAAGCCATTGCGCTGCGGTCTGATTGGCTAACGTGAGAACCATTGCCGCAGGTATGATAGCCAATAACCTCGGAATATATTTTTGCCTTTCGACGGAGTGCATGTTCATATTCTTCCAAAAGAATCATGCCGCTACCTTCTCCACACACAAGGCCGTCCCTATCTTTATCAAAGGGTCGCGGTGTTCTCTGCGGGTCTTTATTATAGTTTGAAGATGCAGCAAAAAGTATATCAAAAGATCCTGTAACAGTAGGATGAAGTTCTTCTGCACCACCGCACAAAACAGCCTCCTGTTTGCCTAGTCTAATTAAATCGAAACCGACGCCGAGAGCTTGCACTGCAGATGCGCATGCAGCAGAAGTAGCCATAACATAACCTGTAATACCGACACATTGAGATACGTTCATAGCCGCTGTATGGGACACGCACTGGAAGAATTTCATCGATGTCAATTTTGACACATCCTTATCTGCTAGCAGTGTTTCAAATGTCTCTTGGAAGCTTTTTGCGCTTCCGGTTGTTGAACCAATCACACATCCAATCCGCCCTGTTGAAAGCATTTCTTCTGGTAAACGAGAATCTGCTAGGGCCTGTTGCGCCGCTTGAACAGCAAAGATGCTCAGCCTGCCCATCGATCGCCGGCTTTGTCTGGGGATTAATTTTTCATCTTTCATCTCTGCCGGTGCGCCTACAAGCCCACGTAAACCTTTGTATTCTTCCCATTCCGACATATAACAACTGGCATTTCTTCCCTGCTCAAGTCCTTCAATAAGCTCTGAGACATTTCTGCCTAAAGGAGAAATCGCACCAACTCCGGAAATAACTACTCTTTTTAGTTTCATAACCTTTGCCTAATAAAATTATTGTATCGTTCTTTTCCAACAATAGATCTTGCTATAATAAACGAAGATGTCATTGCCCCTAAGAATCCTGGGAGAACAGAGCTCTGGCCTGCGGCATACATGTTATGTAGAGGCAGTTTTCCAAAAAGATTATATTGCCCTATTTTCTGTTTAATCCCATATGCTGATCCATCAGGAGAATGTAAATAATCCCTGAAAGTTAAACTCGAGGCCGAATCCAATATCTGAAAAGGATCTTGATATTCAGGATATAGCTCTAGAATCCGATTCCTGATAAGTTCAGTACGCTGTTTTTTATACTCTCGATATTCAGCTGGTCGCTTCCCAAGTTTAGAATCTGCCCAGTCCTCAACTTGCCCAGGGAATGAAGGTTCGAACGCGGTAACAACACGAAGCAACTTGCCTTTTACCATTTCGTAATGTTTAAGCACTGCCAGCGCAGGCTTACCCTTATAGTGTGGATCAAACAGTTTATCTACATCAGGCACCGGGAATAAGCAACAAATTCCAGGCTCAGACTCCCCAGCTATGTCAACAGTTCCAGCGGTTCCAAATATAGAAAAGAATCCCGCTGACGATTCAAATGCTGAAATCCTATTAATAAAAGCTTTGGTTAAATACTGCCGAGGCAAAATTTTCAAAATTTCTTTTGGGTGAATCGTAAGGATACAATTATCACAGCTAACTTCTTCACCGCTGTTTAACACAAACCGACCTACCCGGGAATTCTTAACATCAGCACATTCCGTTATATATCTATCGCACAGAATGTCTACGTCAACTGTTTTGAATCGCTCTCGAAACGACCTGATAAATGCATCGCCCCCGTCCTTTATACGAGCGACTGATTCGTACAAGTTAAAACATATTCTGCTATGATTGGCGAATGATATCTCAGTAGGCCTAACACCATGACACATGACATATCCGGATAAAAGTGCCCTTAACGAGACATTATCGGTCAGACGCCTTAAAACATTATCAAGACTCACATAATCTTCGTCAAGCGAATCCGCAGTAAGAGAAATTGTGCGCAGGTCCATCGTAACAGTGTTTAAGCATACATCTCGGACCATATCAAAATATTTAGTTACAGCCTCTTTTTCACACGGGAAATACTCTTTTATTTTATCGGATAAATCCTGTATCCCTGGCGGTAAGTTATATGCACATCCCTCATCCTCAACAATAAACTGGTTATGCTTCCCAGACAAAAAATCTGGCTGTATATCATCGTTAATCTCCAGGACCTTCAGCATATTATTAAGAAGACCGCCATCATTCAGGCCACCTGTAAAATGAAACCCAGTATCAAACGGAACCCCCTGCCTGTAAAACCGAAACAGCCCTCCTCCAATATAAGGGTTCTTTTCCAACAGCAGAACCTTATGCCCGTTCATTCCGAGTAGCAGCGCAAGTGATAAACCACTGGCACCACTGCCTACAACTATGGCATCATATCTTTTCATATTAGATAGCTAGTCCACCATTAATACCGATAACCTGACCATGTATATACATATGCTCTTCGCAACACAAAAAATTCACTACAGATGCAACGTCATCCACATTTCCAAATCTTTGCAACGGGATAAGTGGAAGGATTTTGTCTTTTGGAAGCTTATCGGTCATTTCTGTTTCAATAACCCCGGGTGCAACAGCATTAACAAAAATATTCTTCTTACCAACTTCACGCGCTAATGCTTTTACCGCACCTATTAATCCTGCTTTTGAGGCAGAATAATTCACTTGGCCGGCTTGACCGATTTCTCCTGATGTTGAGGACACAACAATGATACGTCCTTTCTTAACTTCTAACATTTTAAAAAGCACCGCGTGCATTATGTTATAAAAACCATCTAAATTAGTTGATAATACGGAATCCCACTCCTCCTTTGTCATAAAAACCATAAGATTATCCCGAGCAATACCAGCATTATAAATAACAACATCGGGCGGGCTATTCTCAACCTCCTGAGATAAGGCAGATTCGGTCGCTTTATAATCGGCAACATCAAAACAAAAAAGCTGGCACTTCTTTCCAGTTTTCTCTATAGCTGATTTCGCAGACTTAGCAGCATTGTGATTGCTACGATATGTCATCATTATATCAAAACCTGAACTAGCAAGCTTCAGTGATATGGCTAGCCCAATTCCACGGCTACCACCAACAACCAATGCAACCTTCTTATTTTCACATTTCATTTCATCCTCACGTTATGTTATTTTAATTGCTTTCATATAGACTTATAATCACTTTGGATCATTTTCCATTGCAACTCCATATAGTACATGATATAACGACTTGCAACCAAAATTATACTACCTATTTAGGATATAGCAGGGCTGGCTTATAATATACAATATGACCAGATCTGTCGGTTTTGATATGATATTTCATCCAATGCTTTGCATAAAAGAGCATAATCAATATCTTCTCGAGCACGAGTCATAGTACTGTAATGGCAAAACTCGCAAGAAAAATTACAACGGTTCATAACTTCTATATGAATTCTTTCAAAATACATAATATATTATACATTAATTATAATAAACTAAATATAAGTATAGGCAACAAAAAAATCTTACAACTATAAGCTTGTAGCTGGGTTATGATATTTTAATGAAATTCTAGAGTTAGCACTATTTTCTCTAAAACTGTACTGCGATTTTTGCACCGATTTCAGTAGAGTTATTTTTTGGTTCCCATCCTTTGCCGACAATAAAGCCATAATATGTTAAATTAGTTTCTTCTGATTTTTTGATATTCCAGTACCTTATAAAGGGCTCGATCAAAAAATCTACCTTATTACCTTTTTTCTTTATTTTTACTGATCCTCTTGCGCCCCAACCAGATTTTTGGTCGTTATCCATGGTACTAAGTCCATATCCAACATCTTCTAAATGACTTCTTTGCATGCCATACCAAAAAAGATCATATTCAGCTACAGCGCCAAGTGACCATCCATTTCCTAAGTCGACCATGGCATCTAATCCAATAGGGGTATAAAGATAATTTGATTCTCTTTCATATCCCGCTGCACCAGTGCTTGTAACCATCCCGCTTGTATCATCATTTAGATACCTATATCCAAAGCCGGCATAGGGTATAATACTCGCTTTCTCCGACGGTTTATAATTATAGCCCACGGAAATTCTAGTTTCAACATTATAATCATCTATATTATCTAATGTACCTGATACTGGAGATGAATAATCTACCTGTCCATATGAAAATCTGCCGTCTGCTTTTAGCATAAGCTTGTTTCTTAAAAAGGTATAGGCGGCTGAAACGCCATACATCATGCCATCCTCCTCCATCATATCAGGCTCCTTATATTTCATATATGATATTTCTGCTCCTACCTCTAGGCCTATTCTTCTTGCAGGTTCTGCGAAGCTGGCTGTTGTCAACAACAGTGCACTTATTATCACTATCCCTATTACTTTCATATCACTTTATCCTTTCTCCTTTATTTGTAGGTAGCTAAAATAGTACTATCCTGCTATATATGTAAAAAGCAACCTTACCATATAAAATAAGGTTGCCTAGATATACATTTTCTGACTAAATGCATTACTACTCCTTTGTAGTGAAAAATATGGCCGATTATAACATAAAATAGCCTCTTTTGACAAGTTCTATTTATTCGGCTATTGATCTCAAGGTATAACTTACTATCGAAAGGAAGTTTCAAAATATGCCGCAATTTAGCGAGCGTGTTTATAATTAGATCAAGAGGTGGCTGGGGGGGTATAGGTCTCTTGCCATGTTTCTTTTTACCCTTTTCTTTACCTGAACACTCCCTGAACACTTTATGCCTACATGACCAGGGACTTCAGCCACTTTCTTGCCTGATGTATGCCTGAACAGACTAAACAATCATTAGTTTATTTACCTGCTGTTATTTCCTATTGGAATTGACCTGATTTTGGGGTAGGGGTTTATTTAGTAGCTGTTACTATGCTTTAATATCCTCTGCTTTAACACTTTCCACAGTATCTAGCTTCTCCCTGATGAGCTTTGTATCATCCTGTGTTAGTGAGAATATAGGCACTTGTTGTTGTACAAGCACTTGAGGCTTAGTATAACCACCTATATCACCCAGTAAACGCAGTGCTGTGAGTTTATCTCTTGCGTGCTTACTCTCTTCTAATACTTTTTTGGTTTCAATGACCACAAAGTCTTTAGACAGCCCTTCCTTCTCTAACTCCTTATCTACTCTATCCATTATGTTACCTTTGGTTACCAGCTTGTAAGCCATTTGTCTTCTTGCTAAATCTGTCTTAATATTAGGATATGCTACCCTTACCGCTTGTGTACCGTTGCCTTTGCTTTTTATGTATTCCTTTATGAACTCTCTTTGCTTTATTGTTAACTTTCTACTCATAGGGAAACTCTTTACTTCCCCGCAGATTTCTGCTTCAGGGTACAGCTATCACAAATCTTTCTATTACTATCAGTCTGTTCATCAAATTCCTTAGTAGTCAGTCCAAAACCGCATATATCACAATGGTCTTCACAAACATACTCCTTCACTTCCTCTGACCCTTCTAAGTAAGTCTTTATGTCCATACTATCTCCTTTTTAGGTTTTTACAATCACTGACTCTTCTGACATATCTGACATGTCTACTCTATTGTAGCCCCTATATACATATGGGAGTTTAGATAAGGTGGATGTGTCAGATGCGTCAGAAAACCTTAAATGTGTCGGAATTGACGGTAGTTTGTGCAGATTCCTTGCCAAATTCGTTTAGTACCTGCTGGATTGTACCCATCTTGCACCTGTTTGTATTGCTTAGAAATTTCCATTCCAAACCTCTTCTTGGATAAAGCTCTATACCCATTATCCTGACAGAAGTTCTTATATCCTAAGTAAAGGGTGTTCTTTTCTATCTCTGCATTAGGGTCTAATTGGCACTCCTCATCTACGAATACAAGCACATTATTGTTCTCTCTACGGTATTCCTTGATAACACCTTCCATCTCCTCATTACGCCTAAAATAGCCCCTCTCAGCGAGGTTTTTAAGCCCTTCTAACGACCATAGGAAGATTCCATCCTGTTCTTGGAGAAGTTCTTGTGAAAGAGTTTTGTTCTGCTCTTCTTCCTTGAACTCTCTGTCAAACTTAATGATTAAGAGCCTATTAAAGAACGCATTGGTCTTATCATCCACTCTTGGAAGGTTATTCATTGCAAATACGAGCTTACAAAACGGTCTAAAACTAAAAGCCATTTTAAATTTCTTATGAGCTTGTATTGAATCACCTGAAGTAATAGCTTTAAAGGTTGAATCGTATACTTCACTCTTTGCGTGTGTCTCTATAGAGATATTAGCAAGTTTACCAAACAGGCTCACAACATAAGTAGGGTCACAAAATCTCTCTAATGGTATACTTGAGAAGTTTTCTCTTCCTAACAGAGCCTCTAAGGTCTTCAAGGCTACGGATTTTCCGTTATTGCCTTCACCTATACACATCAAAGCCTTATTCTGCTTAGTATCTTTTGTAAGACACAACCCAAAGAACTCTTGCAAGGTCTCCATCTTAAATTCATCGCCTTTGAAGATTTCCTGTAGAGTCCTTAACCACTTATCACACTTAGCATCTGTGTTATAGTTCACATCTAATTGAATAGTACTATAGACATCAGGTGTGTGAGGATGTAACTCATTAGTCTCAAGATCAAACAACCCATTCTTCAAATTTATATACTTAGAGCTGTTTAATTCATCTTCTTTGATATGGGCTTCAGATCTCAGCCAGTATATGATTTCCTCAGATTGTTTTTTGCTTGCTCCTTCACCTATTATATTTTTAATGTCTTTAGTGATTAATATTTCACTTAAAGGTCTATAGCATCCGCCTTCATACTGATAGAACTCTCCGCCACTGAAGATAATATTATTCTTAGCAAGTCTATCCGCTACATTAGTAGAAATAAACTTAACCTTGCCTTGTTCGGTAATAGACAGACCCCCAACACATGAATTAGCATCATTAGCTTCTGCAGAGATGGAACTTCCACCGTTCATTGCCACTGTCTGCTCATCCATTGCTTTATCTGAATTTCTTGTATTCGTAAACAGGGTCTTAGTTCCGTTACTGGTTTTTATATCCTGCGCAATGTCTTCTATCGGCTCATACCTTGATATACTTTTTGCAATATTTTTGACTTCATACTCAGGTAATGGAGGATTGCATCTGATTGAATTCTCTCTTATCAAGGCATCTTCAATTGCCCCTTGTGAAGCACCCTTTCGTCTCATTACTCCTGCTAGACTTGTGAGAGCGTGATTTCTGCCGCCTTTAGGTATGTCAGCATCGGGGGAAGTAGATAAAACTTTACGTTCCGCCTTAAGACTTTGTGCTTCAGCAAAAGGAATCTTACCTATGGATAGTTCCTCATCCCAGTCATAAGTTTTATTTGTATCAGGGTGTATGCTTGGTGGTGCTATCACATACTTACCATCTGACTGTAAATCTAAGCCTGAATCTATTACACCACTGCCTGAACCATTGTATTTAAAATATAAATGACACCCGCCACCACCTGTCATTACCTTAGGTGTCTTTGGAAGGTTGCTTACTCTTGTATTAGTTATATCCCCACCATTACGAGGATCTATATCCAGTACGGTAATTCCTGATACTTTACCACACGCTATCCCTATATTAGCTCCTGGACTGCTCTCCCACCAGTCTTTGATTTTAAACTCATCCTTAGTAGCATCTTTGAATCCGTGCTCTGTTAAAGGTATTTTACCTTTACACGGAAAAACACTTAAACCCTTACGAGCATAAGCTAAAGCATAATCAAGATTGCTTGCCATTCTTTTCCTCTTTCGTTGTTTCGTCGATGACTTTTACCCTTAAAGCTTTGTCATACTTAAATTCTTGCCTATTTTGTTTTGAGACTTCAAAGAAAACCTTATTACCTTCATTTAACATTTTATATCCTACGGAAGAGTCTATATCAGTAAAAGATACGAAATAATCTTTTGCATCTTCTCCTATTATAAACCCGTAACCTTTTTTGCCATGGAACCACTTCACAACCCCATCCATATTTACATTCTCCCAATACTCTTATTATAGTTTGTTGTTTTTGCACACCCTTCGCACATACCATCTTGCAGTTCTTCTTTGTAGAAATACTCGAGGCACCTACTACACATAGCAGTCGCCTCTCGAAAACACAAAAAACTGTTCCGCGGTTTCGTATCCTGTTGTTCCTTCCAAAATATGAAATCTTCCCTTGCTATGTCGTTCGATAGCTTGTCTTTCATATCATTTCCCTTCTTTTTAGTTTTTACTCCTTTATTGAGACGTCTCCTCACATATAGCCACACTATGCTGTTTTGTGGGGGTTATATCTTAATTTTTTAGCGATTTCTTTTAATTTATCGCTCTTTTTTATTATTTTTATCGCGCCACCTATATTATTTTTACCCCATAGACGCTCATATACGGTCTTTTTACTTACGCCGAGCTTCTTTCCTGCCTTCTCATAGCTATTTTTCTCAATTAAAACGAGAATTAAGGCTGTTTTTTGCTTCTGTGTAAGGCTGCTCATTATGCTACGAACCTCTTTTCGAAGTTCTTCTAACAAAGTATCAATCATTTCTAAGCTACGTTGGGGAATCGGTATATCATTATCAATGCACCATTGTTTAAATTCAGCGTGGGGGTTTATAAGTTTGTTTGATTCTGTAAAATTCACGCCCTGTAATTGATTTATTGAATGAAAACCTATCATAAAAGCATTAAGGGATGGGTCATCCTGCACATCTAAACCTTCATCAGAGCCAAATACGAGCCAACTAAGATCTGTTTCATACGCATAACTTATAGTTGTCTTAGGCTTAGAGTTTTTTGCCTCAGCCTGATACCACCCTTTGACTGCTCTAAGGTCTCTGATGCGGTGATAAAGTGCTTTATCTATCTCATCCTGCACACCAAGTTTTTTATTATCTATAATATTCTTTAATCTTCTTAATAACTCGGGCTCTAACTTATCGCTTCCTGTTCTATGATACTTCTCCCACGCTGTTTCCTTCTGTAACCGTGGATCGTTAGACTTATCTGTCAGCCTTAGCCATTTAGAAACTGTTGCAAGCTCATCTGCAAACTCATATAGTTTATCCTTTATATGCTTGTGCAGAATGTTGTGTGCCTTTAATTTCTCAGCCTTTTGTTCTTTGGTCGGATTGTAAAACAATGGAAATGGCGTTCTACTTCTTTTCATAATTGCTCCTTTCTTACCACATTTTTACCACATAGAAAAACATAACACTGCCAATTTTTTGACAGATTTTTGACAATTTTTGACAGATTAGGGGGTATTTAGAGTATTCAGGGGGTATTACAAGGGATTGAAAATGATTGTTCTTCCGACGAGAAACAACTTTTGTGAGGGAATTAGATGTTACTGGCGGAGAGGCAGGGATTCGAACCCTGGAGGCCTTGCGGCCTACCTGCTCT
>CAZSRD010000010.1:0-41823 GCA_964609455.1 uncultured Methanosarcinales archaeon | reverse complement strand
CATTCTTTATCTGGTTTTGGGATTTTAGAGTTTAAGCATTTTAATGCTTGTTTCCATAAGGTTTCTATGAAATCACATAATGAAGAGTTATGAACAAAACTTTTAGAAAACAAGGTTTTCTAAACGTGTCGGAAATGCCAAAGGCATTTCTGAGCAACTTAGAAATCTTCGATTTCCAAGTGTTTGGAAATTTCATTTCCAAAACTTTCTTAAACAAAACCTTTCTACCTGTTCTAATGCCAGAAAAAGAACTAGATTATCTGCTTATACTTAAAGCACTAAATGAGATACCTTTTGGAGTAGGGAAAAAACTCCTGATAGATTTCTTGAATGGAAATGAAGATAATGAGTCGATTAAAAGAAACAAATTATATAATCTGGATAATTTTGGAAGTATGGCTTATGATAAAGACGAACTGACTCAATTGATTGACAATCTCATCATGAATAAACTGATACAAACAACGTCAGTAAATCAAAACAAATTCTGGAAAGTGATGGAACTATCTCAAAAAGGAAGAGATGAGCTCGTCAATCCAGAACTATACAAGAAAAAACTTTCATATAACTTCAAGGAGATAACTACAGATATAACAGAACAGGATAAACAACTATTCACCGCATTTAGTGATTTCTTAGGAAAATACAATGATGAACAAAAAAAAGCAATAATTTCCAATAAGAAGCATATCTTATGTATAGCGGGGGCAGGTTCAGGAAAAACAACTGTTCTTACAAAAAGAATAGAATTTTTGATAAAATATCGTTCAATTCCGGTTGATAAGATACTTGCAATAACATTTACTAGAAAGGCAAGGCAGGAAATGATAAATCGTCTTGGAGATGAAGTAATTGTCGAAACATTTAATTCATTCTGCGAAAAAATCCTAAGAAAACATAATCATATCATCTATGACCAAACTGTGAGGGTCATAAACTATAAAGATAAGATTGGAATGATCAATAGAGCATTATCTGACTTGAAGATCAATATTGATAGAGCAATAGACACTTATTTTACCTATGCTCAAAAGAGATCTAAAACAAACGAACAACTGGCTAATATTTTCATGAATGATTGTTTTTTCATACGCGATTATTTTAAGTTCAAACACAGAAAGATAGACAGAGCAGCTTTTCAAACATCAGATATAAAACATGAAAAGAGCGCAAACTTGGTTTATTCAGTATGTAATTTTATAGAATCATTTATGCAAAAGAATGGGTTAAGGGATTTTGCAGATCAATTAATAGATGCAATTGCTTTGTTTGAGCACAACAAAGAATTAATTCCAGAATTCCAACACATACTTATAGATGAATACCAGGATGTCAACTCCACTCAGATAAAACTCATAGATCTATTAGATCCAGAAAATATATTGGCAGTGGGCGACCCAAGACAATCAATATATGGCTGGCGCGGTTCAGATATAAAATACATTCTCAATTTTCAGGATAAATATCCTGATTGTGAGATAATAACCCTAAAGAAGAATTATCGTTCATCAAAACATATTGTTGATTTGATAAATAAGTCTATCAAGAATATGAGCCTAACTGACCTGGAAACATCAATAGCTGGGAAAAAAGATATCAGGCTATTAAAATTCGATTCGGAAGATGCTGAGTTTGAATTTGTACTTAAGACAATCACTTCCTCAAAAATTCCAAGAAATGAGATATTTGTTCTTGCCAGAACAAACAGGCAATTAAATGAATTATCTATCCTTATGAAATCAAGAAGGATAAATCATCTTGTAAGAAGCGATGAGATGAAAAGAAGTGATGTGGCAAAAGAAAACGATGTAACTCTTGCAACAATACACTCAATAAAAGGCCTTGAGGCTAAACTTGTTTTTGTTATAGGATGTTCTTCAAATAATTTTCCCTGCAAAGGGAGTGAGCATCCAGTAATCGAAATGGTAAAGGTTGATGAATATGATAAAGAGGAAGAAGAAAGAAGATTGTTTTATGTTGCAATGAGCAGAGCTAAGGAAAGCCTATACATCTCTTATTCTGGAAAAAATCCCACTTATTTTATAACAGATGATATGTTAGAAATTATTGGGGGAACAAAACAAATCGATGAATCAAGATTCACCCTTTCAAAATCTAACGACCTGATAACGAGACTTAAGGATTGGAGAAGGCAGCTAAGCCAAGAACAAGATGTTCCTGCTTATATCATTATGCTTGATAGGACAATAATAGATCTAGCTGTTAAAAATCCCTTAACAAAAGAAGATCTGGAAAAAGTGATGGGTTTAGGCCCTATAAAGATTATGAAATACGGTGATGCTATCTTAGATATGGTTAATTCCTGATTGTTTTTTCTGATAGAATTCTTAGTTGGTGTTTTTTTAGAGGGGTTTTGGGATTTTAATGCTTGTTTTCAGAGAGTTTCTGTGGTTTATGGAGTGGAAAATAGAAAGAGCAACAGAAAAATCATACAATCGGGAGACTAAAATCTACTACACAACCATTACAACTTTCGTTGATTTCTGATAGCTTCCTATAAAATTCCCCTCCAGATGTCTTCTTTTCACCCCAAAACCAATTGGATTTCATTTTTACACATAGATTATCATTCCAATTATTTCCATAAAATAGTGCCGACCAACTTTCTTGACCCAGATAGTAAAGATTCTCCCCACTAATCTGGTCCCTCCAACAGGCTTTTTGCGTTAAATTTCCTAAGGGGTCCTTACAGTATATTCGATTACCATAATGCTCCCCATCAAAATTTTTACATGGATTTAAATAATATAGTAGAAAAACTAAAACTACAAAAATAAAAAAAACAAAAATCAATGTTTTATTCATTCAAACACCCCTTTAGATTCTCTTTTAGAATTTGAGTATATAAAGTTTGCTACAGTTTTTTATCCTTTTACTGTAATACCAACCTTTTTGTGGCAGAGCTCATGCTCTTTATCTAGCTTACCATCATATTCACTATTCTTTCTATGCCATGCATCATGTTCTTTTTGGGTTATGGTTATGTTCTTCTTGAGTTTTTTCGTTTTAGATCACCTTTTTTCTCTAAATTTTCTGCCCTATAGCTTAGTTTTATCATCTCTCCAAACAATATTCCTATTATGATTATAAGGAATAATTCAACAAAATTTATAATTTTAGGAGTATAGGCAATCAATCCTACTAATAAAAACCCTGTTACTATAATAAAAACAAATGCCTGTTTTTTCTTAGGCAAGCTTAGGAAATGCCTGTCAATTATATCCATTTTATTGATTTTAGGGGAGGCCATTATAAAAACTTTGCTACTTGCAGTTTTTTATTTACAGAATTGGTATTACAATAAGCGAAATGTTTAAGAACATATATCTAACTCAAAAAGTTTGAATGACTTACAAAATTGATGTTGCGCTTGTAAATCCGCCTTCTGCGGGATGGGATAGGAAAGGAGCAGTAAGGCCATCAAGAGGCCTAATTGTCTTAGCTGGAGAGCTGATGAAAGAGGATTGTATAGGCAGAATTGCAATTTTCGATGGTGCTTTCTATAAGCTGGATGATATGGTTAATGAAATACGTGCTTTTAATCCAACTGTAATGGGTGTAAGCGGGTATACTGACAGTATGCCAGAGGCAGTATCTATACTAAATGATCTTGATGTTCCGGTAAAAATAAGCGGGGGGCCATATGCAACTGCAAGGCCAAGTGAAGTTATCCAATATTGTGATGCAGTTTTTCTTGGAGAAGCTGAAATTTCTATCAGAAATTTTTTAAGGTCTCTCTATGAGCATGGAACAGTCGATACTATGCCCAATATACCAGGTGTTGCATTCAAAGGAAGGGAAAATCCCGAAGGTTACCAGCGCATATCAGATTTGGATTCTATATCATTTAGAGGATGGGAGTTAATGGCTGATAATCTAAGTAAGATGAGAAGTTCACCGTATAGAAATATTAGTGATAATATCGTAAGCATGATGACATCAAGAGGATGCAGAAACAAATGCACTTTTTGCGCTTCTACTATCAATGGAAGTTATAGGTATAGGAGCGTAGAGAGCGTTGAAGCTGAATTAGAATTGATTGAGTACCTTAGACAAAAACAGGGTATTGTTCCCTTACAAAGTGTTAGGTTAGATGACGATGATCTTTTTTTAAGAGATGAAAACGAACTAGCAAAATTATTTGAAATGTTTGCCAAAAAAGGTTTGACAACTTCAGGTTCGGGTGCTTTTCATAATGCTGTTCCTGGTAAGATTGAGTTATTGGCGGAATATGGAGTCAAATCATTATTTCTTGGAGTTGAAACCCATGAAGGAAGAAGAGGGAATGTTTCAATCGGTCCAAAAGGCCAAATAACAGATGAACAAATAACAGAAACTTTGGAAACTCTTAGAAAAAATAATATCAAGTCTATAGCAGGCTATATCATCGGTTTCCCTGATGAAACCAGAGAGGATATAGGCTTAACGATAGATACTATGGTAAATCTACCTGCAGATTATCCGTCATTAAGGATCCTTCAAGTACATCCAGGTACGAAGATATGGGAATGGGTTGAAAGCAATATGCATCTATATCCTGAATTACAGGAGAGGCCATTTACACATGTAGACAGAGAAAGATGGCCAACAGAACCTTCAGGATTGCCTCAATTCCATCCAACAATGAAAAAAGAAGAATTGATAGAGTTAAGGAATCAGGCTAATGCAAGAGCATTTTCAAGAAGAAATATTGTTGCTGTGACAGTTGAACATTAGCTTTTTATGGATTTGCAGAATTGGCATTCTTTATCTTTGGGATTTCTCCTTTTAAGAGTATATGCTTATAAATAAAAGAATAATCCTCTGCTTTAATGAAAGAGATCACTAAGATTGAAGATGACTGCAGGAAAACTTTTGAGGTCCATAAGCTTACTCCTGAGTTTGGAAGGTTTCCTGATCCTCATGCTAATATTTGCCAGGGTAAACGGGCTTTTTTCAATCCAGAGCACGTGCGTCCTGACGATTATGAGCTGATGTGCGCCTGCTTTCCTATCTATTCTGCTTCGTCTGTGCAAAACTATCGTGCTATCCCTTTTTCAGAGCTTGAGCTTACTTATGGCATCCAGACTTTGAACTTGTACTTAAATATTGGAGAAGAGAATGAGCAATTTAATGATGCGACTGAGATTATGGGGTTTGTGCTTGATGCATTGCGATATTACAGGCCTGACAGGATTCTTGGAGCTGAGAGCAAGATCGCTACTGATGACACGCTGGAATTCCTGGCTGGAGAAGGCTATAGCCTTGGTGACCCTAGACTTAAGCCAGGGAGCATTTGCTACTTAGGTGCTTTTAAGAATCCTAGTGGTAGGATAAAGGCCATAGGTGTTAATGGAGTTGTGTTTTTAGATAATGCGGATGAATCCTTTGCTGGACCGATATATGTGCTTAAGAGAAAAAAAGGATATGGTGACAGGACATTGTACAGCGGTGTTGCGATGCATGCTGTTGATGGTATCTTAAAGGAAGATCTTACTGAGCGTTGCCTTGAATGTGCGCCAACAATTGATATAAGACTTAACAGGCTTGTATTGCATGTGCTTAATAGACGAATTTGAAGTTTTCTATTTTTAGAATAGGTGGTCTTTAGAATGGTTTTGGGATTTTAGAGTTTAGGCAGTTTAGTGCATCTTTCCAGAGGGTTTCTGCTTGTTTTGGGTTTAAAAAACCAAAACATTTATATACTAATTAGTACTATCTAGTACTTGGTGATAATATGCAAACTGAACAATTAAATATAAAATTAATGCCTGAACTATCAAAGGAACTTGACTTGGTAGCAGGTATATTACATATACCAAAAACTGATTGGGTTAGAAATGTTCTTGCACATGAGATAAAGAAAGAACTAGAAGAACACAAATCTTTTGTTGCTGTCGAGTATATGAAAGGAAAGATTACCAAGAAAGAATTGATAGGTGCTTTAGGCGCAAAAGGTGCAGAGGATGCAGAGTTCGTAGCAAAGACAACAAAGAAAGGATTTGAAGATGCTAAAAAATTGGCAAAGGCTATGAAATGAGGCTTGTTATCGACACATCTGCTTTATTATCACTAGAAGCAGGCGGTGTCTTAGAGATAGCTGTTGAAAAACTTGATTTTATAATTTCTTCAAGAATTAAAGAAGAGTTAGTTGGGCTGAGTAAAAATAATGATTTTGAAGGAAATTTAGCGAAGAATGTTTTGGATTATGAAATTGAAGTTATAGAGCCTTCTAAAAGATTTGATGATGGTGAATCAGAAGTTGCTTATTTAGCTAAAGATATCGATGATGTAGAGTTTATTATAACTGATGATATTGCTGCTAAAGATAAAATAAAGAAGATTTCTGGCAAAGAAATAAGATTCAGTACGATGATGGTATATGCATTATGTTTAAAGGGAATAAAAACATTTAAGGAAGGATGGAAGATAATTGTTTAGAATGGCTTTGAGATCTTAGAATTTACTCTTTTTGCTGTTGAGCTTGATTAAACAATCTCCTATTGGCTCTTTCTTGCCAAGAACTGTAAGGGATGTATGTTGTTTTAAGTGTATCCTCTCCTAATCCAACCTCTTGTGCTATTTGTTTATAATTTGGATCATCTCCATCTAAAATCTCTTTAAACCTACGCCTAGTTGATTCATGAGTTAAAGCAGGAGACTCAGACAAATAAGCTCCACTCAGATTTGCTAAAACTACACTTTTTTCTGGAGGAACAATTTCACATCCATCTTTGGATATCCTTGCTATTTTTGGTGTTCCACCAACGCCTTGATTCACTGTTGATGTTGCATAAGCATTTAAAACAAAGAAAGCTAAATCAGCTAAATCTAATTTTGAGCTATCTACACCTTGTAATTTGGTGCCTAAATATAAGTTTGCACCATCATAACCAGAACCTATTTCAAGGTGGTTTAAAGAAGCTTCTCGACTAGTTAAGGGATCTAAATAAAATAATCTTATTTTTCCTTTTTTATTATCATAACCAATAAGTATAAAAGTAGTTTCTGTATTCCTCTTCTCATTATTATAATTTTGTATTGCCTCATTGACTTGGCCCCTAATAAACTGGTTTCTTTCTTCTTCACTTTCAATTAACTTAGCTTTCTTTTCAATCTCTATTTTACTGGCTGCTAATGCAGAAATATCATCTTTATCACATCTGGCCTTGTAATTCCTATGAACTAACTCCACATAATCGTCTAAATTATCTGCAGCAAAACCATCAAGATTTGTAATTACACCTGCAATTAAATTTCCATTTCCTGCTCCAAAAACAACACCACAATAGTTATCATTATGAAAATCACCCATCTTATTAACAGAATCAGACTGTCTATAATTATACCCAGATGACCTACTATCTGTAATAGCTATTGCTTCTAACCCATTTGTAAATGCTATTCCAACTGTCATATATTGGGTGTAAAAAGTGCTAGTTTATAAATCTTTCGATTTATCACTATTATGAAGTGGTAAAAATAGAAAGATTTAAATAATATGCGCTTTTTTCTAAAGAATATGGTAGAGAATCTAGTAAAAAAATTGAGAACTTGTTCTAAAGAAGAAAGGAGGAATATTGCTATACAAATTAGTAGAACTAGTACCGATGAGGCGATCGGTGAATTGATTAGGATGGTTGAAGGTAGGCATAGGAGGGGTCTTAAGTGGTATACCTTAGATGATCAGTTAATAGGCATAGAAGCACTTGGAGAAACAGGTAGACAAGATGTATTAGACCTATTAATAGAAATGTATACACCATTGACAGAACATGGAGAAAATCATGAATTAAACCATCCTTTAAGTGGAAAAACGGTATCTGTGGTAGAGACATCTTTTAATTATCCCAACGTTACTGATGAGCTTAATAGCTCTTTGTCTTTTACATATTTTTCTGTCCATTCCAACCAAGGGTTCTGTCGTCCAAGCTCATGGAAAGAGAGGTATAATGAAAGGTTTCATGAAGTTTTTAAATCAGCAATAATGAAATTAGGTGGGCGTCTACCAATTGAGATAATGGATGAGGTTGTATATTCTGGTAAAGGCTTATCTACAGAGAGGGAATATAAGATAGTGACAAGATCTGGTCCTAGTTTGAAAGTAGAAAATGTACCTGGCGGTATAGATCAGCTTTTTCCAGATTTCGAAACAATGAAAAGCGCAATTAAAGAATGTTGCGATAATCCTACTGAGATAGATGAATTTGGGTCTGCAGCAAACATGCTTGATACCAATGAAATATACTTTAATCCAGTAAATCCTTTTGCTACCTCAGATGTACATAAAGTATATGTACTAATATGGGATGATGGTGGTTGTGAATATTCTTATATTTATCATTTCACAGAACCCAAAAATGTAGATAAGAGCAAAAAAGGTGTACCTAAAAGAATACCTTACGGAGAATACCTTAGAGTGGAATACCCTAATGAAGAACTTGTTGAAATTGCAATAGGATATCATGAGATTGGTGATGAAAAAAAAGAATTTTGTAGAGTGGCTTTAAACAGGAGCGACGTAGAAGAAGAAACAGCAGAAAGATTACTAGAGATGTTCCATACAACCACAAGCAGATTGAGAAAAGACATCCCCCAATATTTTTCTTTTGATAAGAGCTAACTTTCTTGCTTACAATCATCAACCCATCCACAGAAACCGCATTCTTTATCCGGTTCTGGCATCTTGCCTTGTATAAGCTTTATAGCTTTTTTGAATATTTTTTCGCCGTCTTCTGCGCTTGTCTTCATCTTGACTAGGTTTGTGTTGAAGATTACGTTTCCATCCTTGGTGACTTCTTTAGGATGGTAGAACAATAAGTATGTGTAGTCTTCTGTTTGGTAACTGTTTTTCCTTAAAAGGAAGTTATAAATGTCCATCTGGGTCTGGTAATGCTTATGAGTGTCTTCTTTTAAAGGAAAGCCTCTTGTTTTATAGTCTAAGACTATAAGCTTATTTCCTTTTACCAATATGTTGTCAATAGCGCCATGCAGGATTGTTCCTGATATTGGGTCTGTGTATTGGATGCCTTTGAAGTTGCTTCTCCATACCTTTAACAGCTCTTTGTCGTTGAATAAGGAGCATGATCCGTTTATGCATGCTTCTTTCTTCAGTTCTGGAGGTAATTTGCCTTTTTCCATGAAGCTGTCAAAATGCACTTTTAGTATCTTGTCCATGCCTGATGGTAAAGAAGGGAAAGGTGTGCTTGGCCTTTTAATCCCTTTTACTATATGAAGCCAGAAGCATCTAGGGCATTCTTTGAATAGGTTTAATGTGCTTGGACTTAGTTTGTAGGGCATTTTCAATAATTAAACCTTCTTTCGTATTCTTTATGATCTAACCATTCCAGGATTATAGAAAGGACTAAGACTTGCCCACCTTTTACAGTATAAATCAGCCTCCAAGCATTAGGAAGATTGTACTTCCATAAATTATTCAATTTACCGAACTTCTTTTCATATTCTCTTGGAAACAATTTCTTAGGGATCTGAATTCCACAAAAAGCATTTTGTTCTAAATCTTCGAGTGCCCTTGTTAACCAATTATACAGCTTTTTATCTTCTGTTTTTGAGTCTTTTAATTTTTCAAAGGACTCTTTTACCTTTTGGTTTTCAAAAATAATTTTAGATTTCATTTTTTCCAGAAAAGCTCAGTTTTTGCCAAGTATTTTCTTACCCCTTCAGGATCCCATATCCAGGCTATTTTTTCTTCTTTGTCTAAAGCTATCTTATTAGATTCTAGAAGATAGTCAAAAATAACACAAAACGTCTGATACATTGTTTTTTTTGGAAGGTTTTCCCATAAGCTTCTTTTTTTGAACTCTCCAGAGTGTTCTCTCATGAATTCTTCTACCATCAAGATTGTGTCTAACTGAGGGTAGTGCAGTATTGGTTTTTTCATCAGTTCTGGCATTTTAGTTATATAAGTGTATATAACAAGGGATATTTAAAGCTTTTGGTTTTAAAGTTGGGATTTTTCCCAATCACCCCCTTCTTTATTGAAATTACACTGGAAATAGCAGATCTTGAACTCTTCTTCTGTTTGGAAGCCGTATTTCTTAAATCTTTTTCCTATATGGCAGTTTTCGCAATTCTTTTTCATTTTTAATTGAGAAAGATTTGTTAGGATTTAAAGGTTTTGGAATAAACCAATAATTAAAAAAATAAATAAGGGAGAGAAGATAGCTGTCTGCTCTTTATCTGTTAGTGGGGGCCCTTCACCCACCCCATACCTTCTTTAGTTTATAGAGCATTTAATTGGTGTAAAAGTTGAGATATATTTATATATTCGCTTATCTTCATACGAGTAAACAGGGGGCGTAGAGGCAGCTTTAATGTTTAAAAGAAGATACACCCCAAAGCAGCTAAATAAGGTAATGATTGTGAAGAATGGGGATAAGGTTGATATCTAGTTTTTTCAACTTATTGAACAGAAAGGTTTAAATACTTTAACTGTTCAACTTGTTGTAAAGGTGATAAAATGGAAGAAAAGATACATAAAGGGGTTGCTGAAGAGCATTTTAAGGCAGCTTCTGATTATGACAAGAGGTTTAATGAAGCAAAGGATGAAGATTCAAAAAGGATATTCAGGATTGTTGCTGCGCAGAACTATTTCTATTCTGCCATTAATTCGATTGAAGCTGTCTTTGCCAATAAGCTTAAAGAGCATTCATTCAACCATGAAAACAGATATAGGAAATTTGTTGAGCATCAGAGCCTATTTTCGGATGAAATAGCTGAATTATTTACAAAGGTTGACAGGGATGAGCGAAATAAGGTAGCATACAGGGGTGAAAACGGCCAGATGTACCAGAATATTAAGAAACTGACTGCTCTGCTTAAAGGTGTTTTATGAAGGCTGACTTTGAAGCTGCTCTTAAGGAGGCTGTTTCTGCATTTTCTGAATTTAAAGATGTTTTAGCTGTTATTTTATACGGCTCTGTGGCAAGGGGTGATTATTCTGTAAGGCACTCTGATCTTGACCTTTTTGTGGTTGTTAAATCAGAAGGGGTTAAAAAGAAGATTTCAGATAAGATAACAAAAATTTGCCTTAAGCATGCTATAAGGGCGCATCTTGAGTTTCAAGGCTTGAAGGTTAAGGATGAGGACAGAACATTATTGGAAAAGATGATTGAGGAAGGAAAGGTTATATATTCCTCTGGCGTTTTTGTTTTTGATGGGAAACAGATTGGCTTAAAACAGTATATCCTATATTCTTTCTCTTCTAAAGATTCTAAGCTAAAGACATTATTCTCTAAGGCTTTGCACGGCAAGAAGTCATGGTATTATAAAAAAGGGAAGAAGATTGTTAAGGAGTATTCTGGAATTATTGATAATGATTCTGTTGTTTCTGTCGGCAAGGGCGGATTATTGGTTGTTCGGGACAGGAAGGAAGATATTGAGGGGATGTTTTCTAATTTTGATGTTAAGTTCAAGGTTGTGAAGATAGTTTATGGGTGAAAGCCCTAAGGTTAAGAATGGGGATAGTATTGAGATATAAAAAACGTACTTTTCCGAAAAGTTTTTGAAATTAAAAATTTCTAAACCTTTACGTTTTCTTGATAAAAACGTAAAGTTTATAAATACGTTAATATTACTTACTATCGGTGATGCAAAATGATCGAAACGGCTAAAATGAGTGAAAGGGGCCAGATAATAATACCCAAGGAAATAAGGGGCGAGGTAAACGCAGATATTGGCACAATATTTGCAGTAAGCACTCTCGATAAGGATACAATTGTGATGAAAAAGCTGGACCTAGTTTCAGAGTTCAGAAAATTAAGGGGCAAAGCAATAAAAGTTTCTCCCGAAAGGATTGAGGAAGAAATAAATGCAGCAAGGAAGTAATGTTATAATTGATACAAACATTGTCGTATCTGCGGCTATTTCTTTAGATGGGGCGCCAGCTAAGGTTTTTGAATTGTTTTTGGAAAAGAAAATCATTAATTACACTACAGAAAAGATACTTAGTGAAGTCAGGGAAGTTATGAACCGGCCTTATTTCAAAGAGCATATTGATGAAGAGTACAGGAGATTTATCTTAGATGCCCTTAGAAAGCATTCTGTAATTGTTGAGCCAAGGTTCAATGAAGACGCAGTCCCTCAAGATAAGGCTGACAATGAATTTGTAAACTGCGCTTTGACTGCGAAAGCAGACATCATTTCCGGAAATAAGCATCTTTTGGAGCTAGTTGAATATAAGGGAGTGAAGATATTGGGGGCAAAGGCTTTTTTGAAAAGTTTCACTCAAATGTGAAGAATAGAGATGAGATTAATTGGCGTAAAAAGCCATTATTGCAAAGAATAAACATAACCTTTTTTCTGATTAAATAATTTTTAAAATGGGGGGGAATCAATAATAAATAAAATCATTAAAAGTTAAACCGATAGATAATAATTTTTTTAGGGAGGGAAGATAGCTGTCTACTCTTTATCTGTTAGTGAGGGCCCTCCACCCACCCCATGATAAGTTTATTTTAAAGAGAACGATTAGGGGGTATAAAACTGTTTGTTACGGTGGGGGGTAACGTTAGTTTACAAAATAACAATCTTTCCAGAATCAGTAAGCTCGAGGTCTTCTGTTATGTAACCATCTGCTCTTAATGATTTTATATGTTGATAGATGATTGATTTTTTCTTTTTTACTTTTTTGATGATAGATGGAATGTCTTTATTGCCTTTATTCAATTCATTAAGGATGAATGTCTTTGTTTTTGATAGCTTAAGGCTTAGAAGGGGCATTGTAAGGATGCTTCCATCTTCTTCTTCCAGGTAATAGACTCCTTCAATTTTTTCTTTATTCAGCAGGCCTGCAAAGTAAGCTGCAAATGCCTGGGGCTTTCTGGATTCAGAGATGTGTATCTTAATCTTATTGTTGTTTTTGAGCTCTTTCTTTATTGCTTTGTCAACATCTTTTACTATCTGGGTTACATCATAGGTTTTTGTCTTTATATTTTCAAATTTTAAATTTTTGAAGTCTTTTTGTATCTTATTTATAGCCTCTGTTTTGGTTTTTTCCTGTGGCTCTGGAACTATGAACATAAGCTTGTCTGGAGAGAATTTTCTGATGGCATCGTTTATAGAATCCCCTTTATGGATTGTGGTTATCAAAACATTCATAAAAAGGGTTAAGATGCTTAACTATATAAATCTTTTGTTTTTATGGATAGTATGTTTTAAAAGCGGAAAGTTTAAATATAACCTATACTCCTCTAATTGGTATGAAAGGAAAATTAAGCTTAAAGCTGCTTGTTGCTTTGGCAACAAGGATAGATGGATTGACTTATAGAGAGATCTCTGAGATTACAAGGTATCATATCAACACTGTTTCTAGGTATGTTAGTTATTTGGACAGCAAGGGCCTTGTTGATGTTGCACAGAGGAAGTCTAATAGTGTCAGAGGCAGGAAATGGGTTAATATTGTAAAGATGAAGAAGGAGTTTCTGGATGTAAAGAACATTACTAACTTCTTTAATAAGGTGATTAAGCAGTTAAATGGCGAATTGAGTGATGTTTTCACTGATTAATATATTGGGGGTTAAGTCTTTTATAAAAATAAGCTTGATGTAAAAATCAGTCCCGAGGTGAGAAAAAGATGGAAATCAGGTTAGATCCGGACAAGGATTCTGTTGAAAATTTGAAATTGGTTTCAAAGATCCTAGAGGCAAAGGTGATTGACAGGGGAAGCTATAGGAAAATAGGGAAGAGGGGCATAATGGAGGCGCTGGATTCTGTACTAAGGGAGCAGGAAGAGAGGTTTGGCAAAACAATAATAGTAGATAATGTGATGGAGGAGATGAAAAAGAAAAGGTTCGGCGTTGAGGGGGTTGAAAAAGCTCTGGAAGAGCTCCTTTCTATGGGAAAGATTATAGAGCCAAGAGCTGGCTTTATACAGAGGGTTGAAGATGAAAGCTACTGAGAAACTGGCTAAGGAGATAGAAGCAAGGGTGGATAAAGAGAAAAACAGGATTGAAGAGGCTAAAAGGAACAAGCTGACAGGGGCAGACCGCTTTTTGATAAAAAAATACAAGTGCTACCTCAAGCATACGATCAATGAGCTTGGGAACAGGGACACCCTGCTTTCCCACTCTTTTCTTGAGGATAATGATTTTAACAGGACCAAGTCTATGGAGAAGGTCAGCGATGAGATATTTATCGATAAAATAACCCTTTTCAAGCATTTTGCCTTGCTGATGAAGAAGGAAAAGATCCCTAACATAGACCCCTTCTTGTTTGAAAAAGCCCTTGAGCAGATGGTTGGCAAGCCTTTCCTGGAGTATGAGGGATATCTTGCACAGTTTTACATCGAAAAGATCAGGATAAATGATAAGGGGATCTATAGAATAATATTTTGAGGTGAAAAAATGGGTAAACTGTGGGACTGGCATAAGAAGATGTTCAATACGCCAATAATCGGGTTCAGCTATCGTAACGATGGCAACGGAAATGAAGAGACAAGGATGTTTATGGGTGGAAGCAAGTTTTGGTGGTATAAACACAATAACATGATTGAAGAGCAGGAAGATGATGAAGAAGAGTTTGACCTTTTTAAAAAATACAAAAGAGAATTGCTGAAGTGAACAGAATTATGATAAAAAAAGGCAAGGTATTCTGCGATAATTGCGGAAAACAGCTGCATAAGAATGCTCCTGGGTTTACAGGGGATATGTTCTATGAGATAGATGGGAAAAGGGTTGATTACTGTGGAAAATGCGATATAGATGTTAATGGAGGGGATGAGGGCTTAGGGTGAATTTTGCTGTTGTTTAAAGAACAAGATTTAAATAAAAATAAGGATTAATTAGATATAAAGGGTGGTTTAAATCAGGATAGATGTAAGGAGAATGGACCAGATATTGAATTTGTCAAAGAAGCTAGGTACTGATTCAGAGAAGATCATAGAGATGATGCAACATCATGCAGAAGAGATTAGGGGGTTATTTGAAGCTAAGGACAAGCACTTTGCAGTTGAGACTGGTGATTTGGTAATATTATGCCTGCAGCTGCTTATGATGGAAGGCTACTCTACTAGCCAGATTATGAATACTGGTTATGAAAGGTTTGAGAAGAAGCTGGGTGGGTTGGTGAAGGATGGTTGAGCATAAACTTCATGAATTGATAAGTAAAAAAGTTTTAGAAGCTAATTTAGATGATTGTAAAGTTTTTGTTGATCATGCTCCAGAAAAAGGGCATAATCTGCCTTTATTTTTTTCTAAAGAAAAATCAAGAAAGACAACAATATGTAATGTTGATATTTTAGTTATTAAAGATAATAAAATCAAGATTATATTTGAAATTGAAGAATCGAATGTTTTGCCAACTCAAGTTTGCGGTAAATTTCTTGCTTCAGCTATATCCAATTATTATATTTATGAAGATGATACGATAGAGATGGATGATAAAGTTTTGTTTATCCAAGTTTTAAATAATTTAAAACTTAATTTGGATAGAACATCTAAAATGGAACAATGGAAAAACTTAGAAAAAGAAATAAATAATATTTTGCCTGTCAAAGATAGCAAAATAACAAAATATAAATTGTTCTTTGGGAATATTGAAGATTTTGATTTTGACAGACTTATATCTTATTTGAGGGGTGTTTTGTCAGAATGAAAACTCATGATAAAATAATAAGGGATATAACGGGATGGATTAATCAAATGGGTGGCTTGGAAGCAGTTATGTCTGGCGAAGGGCATTTGTTCCGCCTTGAAGGCGGAGGTTCAGTCTATTACCAACCAGACATTGTCGTAAGAAAAGGGGGGATTATAACCCATATAATAGAAGTGGAAACCAGTATAATAAATAAAAGTACAGTTGGAGCAGTTATACAAGCAGATTATGTTGTAAAAGAACAAGAACGCGGTATTAACCTTATTTTTGTAGTTTTAGGAAATCCTCACAAAGAACCAACAACTGCAAGAATGGAACAGTTTAAGATTAGATTAAGCACAACAAAACATTACACAAAGAAGATTAACGGCATATTTGTGATAAAGGAAGATGAAATCAACCAAGAGAATATTAAAAAAATAATAAATGGAGAAACAAAATGGTTAATTTAACCTTCTACAGCAAAGCAGGTGATATAGAAAGATTTAAATATATGTCCTTGTTTATAGGACAATTGGGCTAAAAAATGGGACAATCAAACATAATTAATGTGTTTTTTGAGCATCCAACCAAAGATTTTCAGATTAGGGGCATTGCTAAGTCATTAAAAATACCCAAAACTACGGTAAGCTACCATATTAATAGTTTTCTAAAAGAAAAATTGATTACTAAACGCAAGAAAGGGGTTTTTCCAAGCTTTATAGCTAATGAATCTAATGAAATTTACAGGTTTAGAAAGAGAGAAGGCTCTATAAAGAATATCATGGAATCTGGCCTTTTAGATTACATCGAAAAAGAGGTTAATCCTAGATGCATTATCTTATTTGGCTCTTTTGCAAAAGCCGAGTACGATGTAAAAAGTGATATGGATATCTTTGTACAGGCAAGGGATTGCAGCCTGGATTTAGATAAGTTTGAGAAAAAGCTCAAACATAAAATAAATATCTTTTTTGAAGCTGATTTAGGAAAATTATCTCCTGAATTATTTAACAATATTGTGAATGGCATTAAGCTAAGAGGTTTTCTAAAGATAAAATGAAAGAGATAATGAACTGGGATATTTGTTTAAATGAGCATATAAAAAAGGTTGCTGTGGATAATGAAAAGATTGGATCAATAAGGAAGATGTGCAGCGTACGCCTTAGGGTTACACAACAGGTTGCTATCGATGATGAGACTGCATCTATTGTTGCCGAGGACTATTATGAGATTATCAAGGAATTGCTGGTTGCTTTTCTTCTTAAGAATGGTTTGAAATCAGATAATCATGAATGTTTGATCTCATTTTTTAGGTATAAATTCCCAGAGTATGAGTATGAGGCTAAAGTAGTGCATCAATTAAAGAACGTTCGCAACAGAGTCTCTTATGATGGGATTTTTGTAAAAAAAGATTATGTTGAGGCTAATAAGCTAGAATTTGAGCATATTATTGAATTATTGGAGGGATTTTTATGAAACTGACATTCTACGGCGGAGCAGGAGAAATAGGAGGCAACAAGATATTATTAGAAGACAAAGGAGTTAAAGTCTATTTGGATTTTGGACAGTGTTTCCATTTTGGAGAGGATTTCTTTTATGAGTATTTAGAGCCTAGGACTGCAAACGGCATGGAGGTTTATTTTGAATTTGACTTAATCCCTAAAGTTGCTAAGCTTTATTCTGAAAAGATGCTCAGATTTACAGATTTAAAATATGAAAAGCCGGATGTTGATGGGATTTTAATATCTCATTCTCACTCAGACCATAACAACCATCTGCAGTTTATTGATGCTTCTATCCCTGTCTATCTAGGCCATGGCACAAAGCAGATTTTAGATATCTATAAGTTTCTTTATCCTCAGTTTCAGAACTATGGCGAACATACAGATATTTCCACATTTAAGACAGGCGATAAGTTTAAGATAAAGCACATTGAGATAACTCCTGTTCATGTTGAGCATTCTGTGCCTGGAGCTTATGGTTTTATTGTCAATACATCTAAAGGGAATATTGTCTATACAGGTGATTTACGATTGCATGGGCCTCATAAGGCATTTACTGAAGAGTTTATTGCTAAAGCTGCTAAGGCTAAGCCTATACTTATGCTTTGTGAAGGCACAAGGATGAATTATGATACAGAGCATAACATGACAGAAGAAGAAGTTAGCCAGAAGATCAATTCAATTGTTAAAAGCTCAAAAGGGACTGTTTTTAGCTATTTCTCAATGTCTAATGTCGACAGGTTCAATTCTTTCTACAAAGCTGCTGTTGATAATGGAAGGATTATGGTTGTTGATACCCGATTAGCTTACATAATGTCTAATATGAAAGATAAGGTTGATTTTCCAGATCCCCTTACTGATGACAATATCAGGGTTTATTTTCGTATTGCTAAAAGCTGCTCTTTCAAAGATACAGATTACTATAAATGGGAAAGGGAGTATTGCCCAAAGATGATAACTTACAAGGAGATTAAGAAGAATCCTTCCAAATATGTCATGTATATCGGTTTTTTCAAACTGATGGAATTGGTTTATATTCAGCCATCTGATGCTGACTTCATCTATTCTATGAGTGAACATTTTCTTGAAGGAGATGATAATGAAGAGATGAGGACTGTACTTGAGAACTGGATGAAACACTTTAAGATAAAGTTTCATAAGGCGCATTGCTCTGGGCATGCTTCTTCTGCAGACATAAAGAAGATGGTTTCAGCGATTAACCCCAAGATGATTATTCCAGTGCATACAGAGAATGCTTTGAAGTTCAAAGAGTTTCACTCAAACGTTAAGGTTGTGAAGAATGGGGATAAGGTGGAGATTTAATAATAAACCGCAAGATTTATATATCAGAAATGGATAATATTATTCAAAAATGGATAACAAGCTAAAAATTGTCAATTACCTGGGAAAAAACCTGGGCCAGTCATTCACCATGCACGGGCTTAGCAAATTAATAAAAGTGCCTTACGCAACCTTTTACAGGACAATCCAGGAAATGAAAGACTTGCTAAGAATACAAACTGTTGGAAAATCAAAGACTATATCATTAAACATGGAAAATCCTGCAATCAGGTCATACTTAACAATAAGCTCAGATGAAGAGAAAAAAGAATTTCTGAAGAAGCAGCCTATCATAAACAAGATCGCTTCAGAATTGCAGACAAAAGACACAGTTTTGCTGTTTGGAAGCCATGCAAAAGGAAATGAGAGAGAGTCTTCAGATGTTGATATTTTGGTTATAAATAAAAACGGTGAAAAAACAATCTCTTTCTCAAAGTATGAGCTCCTGTTCAAGAAGAAAATTAACCCTATCTTTGCCACAAAAACTGAATTCACGCAAATGCTTAAGGAAAAAGAAGAAAATGTAGGCAAGCAAGCCCTAAGAGGACATATCATTCTCCAGAATCCAGAAGCCTTTTGGGGGTATGTTTTAAATGGATGATTACAAAGAGCAATTCAATGAATTCCTGCGGAAAGGGCGCATCACTAAATCAACAAACATGTTTAAGATTAAGCTGTTTTTGGATAAAGGGGAAAACAGCCTTCAAATAGCGAAACACCACAAGGATATTGCTCCGGGAGAGCCAAAAAAACTGTACTGGAATTATTGGGCAATAACAATCTCTTATTATTCTATGCTTTACAGCGCAAAAGCGCTTATTCTCAAAAAAGGATATGAAGTGCATGACCACGATGCAGCCCAGGTGGCATTGGGGCATCTTTGCGTTCCTGATGAGATAGAAAAAGAAGACCTTGAGCTTTTAGGCCAATCTTACAAGATCTTTGAAGATGAATACGTGAAGTATTTCGAAGATGCCAGGGCTGAGAGCCATATCGCAAGATACTCTGCAATCAAAACCTATACTGAAAGAAGGCTTGATGAAATATATGAAAATGCAAGGAAATTTGTTGCGAAAATATCCTTGATATTAGAATGAATGCAGAGGATAAACCTCCCCGACCTTGTTTTTTCCTAATTGTTTTTTTAGTAAGCCATTAAATAATTTTTTAATAGGGAGGGAAGATAGAACATTGCTCTTGATTTCTTTTGGCTATGCCCTCCACCCACCCTTGTATGTTGTTATTTTAAAGAGCATCAAAATCGAAAGTTTTATATATAAGTTAACCTTACTAATTCCGTAAGGTAGTAAATATGATCATTAAAGCAATCAAAATTGAGCCAGAAACTGCAATTAAAATTTTTGAGAAACACAATGTATTGCAAGAAGAGATTGAAGATGTGTTTAATGACAAGCCAAAATTCAAAAAAGCAGGCGGTGGCCAGTATATAGCTATAGGATCAAGCAGGAACCGGTATTTAACGATTTTTTTCAGGCTCGATGGAAACGAAGCAGAGATAACAACCGCTTACCCTTCAGATAAATGTCAAATAAAATCTTATAAGAAAATGAAGTAAGGTGAATATGATGGAAGAAAAAAATTTTGACGAATTGGAAGATGTGAAGTTTAAGATAGATAAAAAAGCATTTAAGCCAGAAACTCTGACTTGCTCTAAATGCAATTTAAAGATGAAGAAATCAGGAATTGAGGTTAATTTAGAAGGAGATGTTTCTATAAAAGTATCTGGTTTTGAATGCCCTAAATGCAAGAAGAGATATTTAGGGTTAGAAGAAGCTAAAAAACTGGATAAAGCAATGATTGTGAGCAGAATGATTAGAAATGACTTCAAGATGGAGCGTTCTCTAAGTTTTGACGGAGATAATTTCACTTTTAGGGTGCCTAAAGAGTTTACCCGTGATGTCCATAAGAAAAAAGTAGAGATAATACCATTAGGAGCTAAACAGTTTTGTGCTTCGATTGAATGAACATCCCATTTTTTTTCTTTAAGTAAATAAACAATAAAACCACCAATAATACTTTAAATAAATAAGGGAGGGAATCAATAATAAATAAAATCATTAAAAGTTAAACCAATAAATAAAATAATTTAATAGGGAGGGAAGATAGAACATTGCTCTTGATTTCTTTTGGCTATGCCCTCCACCCGCCCTAGCTGAGTTTATTTTATAGAGCTTTTCAGCTTCTCCTTTTCTTCTTTTAATTTAAAATAATCTGCAAGGGTTTTCATTACTTCTTTATAATCTGGCCTTGTTTTTGTTAGCATAAACATATCATCTTTCCACTGGTTAAATATCTTATTTGCGTTCTTAAACATTAAAGGCACAGCAAACACTAATCCAACTGATTTGAATTTCCTTTTAATCAATGATATGTCTACTGGCAGTTTTCTTTTGACTATGTAGTATAGGTCGAAATAGTCTCTTGGCCTGTATCTGCCGCATACAGCCATAATCTTTTCTGCAATCAGCTCTTTTGTGCTTAAGCAAGAAACCTGAAAATCTGGTATTTGGCCTTTATAAAAATTCGGAATTTTCCTCAACTCTGGCTTTAACAAAAGCTTTGCTCTTTTGTTGAGATCAATGAATATTGTGCCATCTTCATGAAACAGCCTGTAGTGGACTATCAAGCGGGTAAACCCCTCTACCCTTTTGTCATGGGTTACCTTATTGAATATGGTTGCTTTTAATTTTGTTTTTATCTCTTTTTCTATATCTTCCAGATTTCCAGCCACTGTAAAATCCAGGTCTTCTGATAATCTCTGATGGCCAAGCAGAATCTTATTTATAGCTGTGCCGCCCTTGAAATGGATTCCTTTGACATCTTTAAGAAGGTATAACAAATAGGTTACCAAGTAATCTTTTTCTGTTATCTCTATATTAAATTTTTCCCTGCCTGCTATTATCTTCAATTCATCTAGCTCCATCTTTTTGCCTCTTCTTTGATTGCTATATTAAAGCTGTGGCTGTATATTGATTTTTTTTCATTTTTTGGAAGCTTTCTCTTTTTCTTAAAGTTTATCCTGGCATGGAAAATTGTTATTTTTTTATGGAGCCTCTTATTGTAAACGTCAAATTCAGCTGGAACCTGCTCTATAAGCTTGTGGTAGTATGCTGCTGCTTTTCCTGCTATGCAGTAATCTTTGCCGTCCATTACCTCATCTATTATTATGTAAGGGTGTTCTGTCCATTTGCTGTTTACCGCTTTTATTGGTATAAGGAAGTACTTCTTCCTGTTTAGCTTTACTATTCTCTCTTTCTTTTTAAGCCTGTGAAGGTATACGTTCATCTCATTTACAGAGTTGAAATTATCCCTAATGTCATCTCTTGTGAAAAAATACTTTTTTTTAAGCTCAAGCTTTGAGATGAACTTCAATTCTTTTTCTGAAAGGCTTTTTCTCATGTTCTTTAAAATTAATAAATTGTTAATAATAGAGAGCAGGTTATATATAAAGTTTACGGTTTTTAAATGGTGTTTGGCTTAAAGTCGTTAAAATGCTTCTGGCAGAATTTGATTAGTTTTAATTTAAGTTTCGTGTTTATTTCTTCAAATTCTTTGTCTAAGGCTTCCCAGTAATCCCTGTTGCCTAATAAAATAGCATCATCTGAATCGATGAAGTCTATGTAGTAGGTTTTGCTTTTATGAGTTATAGTGAAGTGCTTTTCTATTACTGTTTGGGTGAGTTTCATTTTGATTGGGAAAAATCAACAACAACATTGGGTTCATACACGGATTTTCTTGGAGAAAATCCTTTTCGCAAAGGAAAAATCCACACTACGTATGGATTTTTCCTCTGCACTCAAGTATTCACCCATGTTGTTGGTTTTTTTCTTTAGTTTACCTTTTGAAGCCAAGTTTTGAGTTGTTTTTTTGATAAAGCAGGAGGAATTCCATAAATAAGAAAAAGGTTAGGGGGTTTTTATGCATTTGTTATGGGAGGGGGGGAAGGTAAGAAGTAAACATCTCCAATTTTGTTAGGGCCTTTTTTTGATTATGTTTAATCTGACTAGTTTCTGGAGGGATTTATAGGTAGAAGAGTGTTTTTTGAAGCCTAAAAAACGAAAGTTTTATAAGTAAGTTCATCTTACTTTCTTACTAGGTGATCTATATGGCTGAATTAACAACTATGTCATCTAAAGGGCAAATCGTAGTGCCCAAGGATGTAAGAGAATATATGGGAATAAAGGAAGGTACAACTTTTGCTATTTTTGGCAGGGATGACACTTTAATTTTGAAAAGGGTTAATGTACCTACAGCAAAAGAAGCTTTTGAGAAGATACACAAATGGGGTGTAGAGTTTGCAAAGAAAAGAAGTTTGAAAGAAGAGGATGTTGAAAAAATAATCCATAAGGGCAGGGGTCTTGAAGGTGGATAAGATAGTCGTAGATACCAATATAATAGTCTCTTCTATATTCTGGAGCGGAAAACCATACCAAATAATGCAAAAGGGAATAAATCAGGAATTATTGATTTTCATTTCAAAAGATATTATTGATGAATTAAAAGTAGTTTTAAAGAGAGATTTCGGATTAGAAGAGCAGGAAATAGAAGATATAGTCTCAGCTATTTTACTATTTACGCATTTAGCTGAATCCAAGGAAAAAATAGATGCTGTTAAAGACAAAAAGGATAATATTATTTTAGAATGCGCTGTAGCTGCTAATGCGGGGTATATTGTTTCAGGTGATAGCCATTTGTTGAATTTGAAAGAGTTTAGAGGCATAAAGATAGTAAGCGCTAATGAGTTTTTAAGGTAGAGAATAAACCTCCCTGACTTTTTCCGATTAAACCAATAAATAATTTTAAATAAATAGGGGGAAGATAGAACATTTCTCTTGATTTCTTTTGGCTATGCCCTCCACCCACCCATGCATGTTCTTATTTTAAGGAGCATTAAGTTTTTAAATAGAATTTCATTCTTCTAGGTAAAAGAGGTTCTTCGAGGTTTGAAAATGAGCGATTTAGAAAGGAGAAAAGACGAAGCTATTAGAAGAATTGGAAAAGAAGCTGTAGATGTATTAAAAGAAGCAGGCATAGATGTGGAGTCTGCTGTAAGATCTATACTTAGAGGGCAACAGGAAGAAGAAGGAAGGCAAGAGTTAGAGACTGCTGTTGCTACAACTGATAATTGCATGACTTCTGAATTGGCTTACAGATCAACAAAGATTGAAGATATGTTTGGCAAGGAATATGTAAGAAGATTAAGGCTGATGGGCTTATCTGATAAGGATATTTCAAATCTTTATGGGCAGGAGAAATCAATAGCTAGCTCTGATGTAGGTAGGGAACAGGCATGGGTAAGAAGATATTTCATAATGCCAGATACAACTCCGGAAACACTGCCTAAACCAGAAGAGTTAACACTATCTGAACTTATTTTGATTACAGATGATGCAAATTCTGCTTTTTATAGGGATCATGAGCATCTGCCAGATAAAGCATGGGAGGCACTTTGCATTGCTGCATGTTGTGCTTCTTATACAGAAGCAAGGTACGTAAAAGCATTCGATGAAAGAATCTCTGGTTTAGGATGGTCAAAAACACAAAATGGAGCATATACAAGAAATGAATGTTTGTTGACTGAAAGATTCAAGTGGGGGAACCATAACGATCCTGCTTGGACAAAAGAAACAACTGATTTAAAGAAATTTGAAAGATAGGTGTTGTTGGTTTTTTTCTTTAATCTCCTTCCAAACCCAATTTTTGAGTTCTTTTTTTATATCGCCCTTTAACAAGACTGAGTTTATTGGAGCGTTGTCATGCATCCTGTCCATCTGGAAAATGTCGAGGAATTCTTCTATAAGCTCTTTTTTAGCGTAAAGCAAGAGGAATTCCATGAATAAGAAAAATGTTAGGGGGTATAAAACTGTTTGTTACGGTGGGGGGTAACGGGAAGGTTTAAATATGTAATTCTATTCATAAGTCAATAATGGATGAAAAAGAAACTAGAAAGTTAATAGATAAACAGCTTGAAAAAGCTAAATGGCTGCAAAAATACATTAAAGAAGAAGTAAATTCTGTTAAATCTAATTTTAAAAATAAAGAGTATGTTCTAAAAGGAAAAGAAATTGAAAAAAATGTAGATCATTTTATTGACTATCTGCTTCTGGACCAACAGGATTATCCTTTAGCAATTATTGAAGCCAAAAAGGTTTCTGAAGATCCAACTAAAGGAAGAATTCAATCTAGAACTTATTTGGAAGATATCGAAAAACAACTAGGTCATAAAATACCTATCTTCCTAACTAACGGAGAAGTTTGGTATTATATAGACCAAAAAGGAAGGGGAAGAAAGGTAAGTGGTCCCTTTAGTCAATCAGATCTAGAAAGAAGAAATAAAATATTTATAACTGAAAAAGATCCCTCCAAAATACAAATAAATGAAACTATCCTTGATAGACCAAAATGTGTCTTAAACGTTAAAAAACTGTCTGAACATTTTGCACAAGGACATCGAAAAGCACTTATCCAAATGGCAACAGGAACTGGAAAAACAAGGGTTGCTATGGCCCTAATAGATGTTTTAGTTAAAGCAGATATGATTAGGAATGTGCTTTTTATTGCTGATAGGATTACTTTAGCAGATCAAGCCAGTAATGATGGATTCAAAAGATTTTTTGGAGAGCCTGCTTGTGAACTACATCATGAAGGATTCAAGACAACGGCCACTTTTTATTCTACTACAGTCCAAACATTAATGGGTAGAGAAAATAGCCGGATGTTTGAAAAGTTTAGTCCTGGCTTTTTTGATCTGATGATCTTTGATGAGGCACATAGGTCAATCTATGGAAAAGTTGAAGTTATCAGAGACTATTTTGATGCTATTCAAATTGGTTTAACTGCTACTCCTAGTGAAATCGATACTAAAAACACATATGACCTATTCGACTGTGAGTTTAGAAAACCAACTGTTGAATACCCTTATGATGATGCAATAAGGGACGAGGTTCTTGTTAATTATACATCACAATCAATAGCAACAAAAGTATTATCCTTAGGGATAAAAGGCCAAAAATTAAGTCCTGAGCTACAGGACCAGCTTAGGAAGCAGGAACTTGACCCTGAACATACAGAATTTATCGGACCTGAGTTTGATAGGGTTTTTATGGATGACAAAACAAATGAACTTATAGTAAGAGAATTTCTCAATAGATGCAGATATTCTGATGAGGGTCTTCCTTGCAAAACTATCTTTTTTTGTGCGAGTCAAAAACATGCTAAAAGAATGAAGGTAGTCTTTGAAAGAATGTCGCCCAATCTAGCCAATCATGTCCAGGTTATTATTTCTGAATATCGTTCTCAGGATGAAGTAAGAAGATTTAAGAATAAATCAGAACCAAGAATAGCACTCTCAGTTGGAATGCTTGATACTGGAGTTGATATACCTGAAATATGTAATTTGGTGTTTGTAAAGCCAGTTTATTCTCATATAAGATTCTGGCAAATGATTGGAAGAGGAACCAGGAACTTAAAATCAAGCAAGCACCCAGAATGGTTAACAAATAGAGAGAAAAACGATTTTTTGATATTGGATTTTATGATTGGAGGATTTTCTAATGTAATATTCCATAAACTTAAGAAATCAAAAGAAAAGAAACCAGGAAAAAACCTAATAATTGAGACTTTCAAAAATAGGGTTGCCTTACTTAAATACAATCTTGATGATAAACAGAAAAAAATAATCCAATATAAGATTCTTGAGGATGTCAATAGGCTTAACGAGGATTCTCATATTGTAAGAGAAAAATTATCTTTGGTTAAGAAGATTAAAAAGAGCTTTGATCTAAAAGAATACATAGAAGATTTACAAAATAAGATTGCTCCCCTTATGATGCTTAACCAAGGGAGTGACCCTAAGGTTTCTTATTTTATAATCAAAGTTGAACGATTGTTTAAGTATATTTTAGATGATAACAAAGAGAAAATCGATAAAATCCAAGAGTATGTTCAAGAAATGATGGATAATATCATACGGCAACAGAATATAACTGAAGTTCAATCAAAAAAAGAGGATATCTTAAAAGTAATGCAAGAAGCATTCTGGGAACCAATCACATTTGAGAAAGTAGAATTCATAATTAAAGAACTCGCTCTTTTGATGAAGTATTACAAAAAAGACAGGGCATCTATTGTTGAAATTAATGCACCAGATAAGGTTTTGCAGGTTGCAGAAATCCAGAATGAGATTTCAGAGGATCCAAAATTAAAAGAGTTTATTGAGAACAACCCTTATCTTCAAAAAATAAAGAATGGTGAAGGTATAACATCAAAAGAATTGTTACAATTAGAAAAGCAACTTACAAGCCTTAAGCCTGCTTATACCATAGAAAATGTCCAAAACCAGCTTAAGAAAGATTTTTTGATTTTTATCCACCAAATAATTGGACTAACGCAGGAATATGATCCAAAAGAGATTATTGAAAGGCAATTTGATGAATATATCATTAAAAGCAATCATTATAATTCAAAGCAGATTGATTTTCTGCTGCTTTTGAAGAAATTTTTTGCTGAAAAGAAACATATAAAGGTTGAGGATTTTGCAGACACCCCATTAAGTGAACAGGATCCTATCTATCTATTTGATGTGCCTGAGATGGAAGCTATTGTTAGTAAATGCAATAAGATTAAGATGAAATAGAAATGTTTATTTACTTTAGGTGATATGATAAAAAAATGACTGCAAAAATAAAAGATGTGAACTGTTATGTACTATCCGGTATGGCCCAATTCAAGGGCTTTGTTAAAAATGGATTTGATTCAAGTACAATTATAAATTTGATTACTGTTTTTGATTCGAATTATGATGAGTTTAGGAAAAGGGGTTTTACTTTTCCACCGAATTTGTTTTACTATCATGAAATTTCTATCCCTGAGTCTATTGGTGTTTTGATTAATAAACATAAACTTACTAAAGAAGAAGCGAAAGAAGCACTAAACAAACTAGTAGCTAATTTTAATTTGAGCAAGATTATTAGAAAATCTGAATTGGATTTAGATTATGAAAAGATAGTGGAAGAAGCAAATAAACGAGTTGTAAATAAAACTAAAAACCCTAAATTGAAGATTGGAGAACAAGATGTAATCATTATCGGTGGGTTTTTAAGAGAAAAGATAACTTTTGTTCATTCTGGAGACTCTGGGTTTCTGAAAACTTGTGAAGAGCTAAAAATTAATACCATACCTACACCAAAAAGAGATATTGAAAAAGAAAATCAACTTAAGAAATTGATGAAAGATAGAGTTTAATACAAATTTAAATATTTTTTATATGCTGCTTCTTTTCCAAGACTTTTATCCCAATTTTTTGTCCTAAATTCATTTAAATCGTTTAGTGTTTTCTCGTTTTGTTTTGGAGTTACCTGTGTACCAAATAGCATTTTAAACTTAAAAGTCTCTATCATAGATTTAGAAGTACTCATTACTTCTTTTAAAATACCTTTTTCCATTTCCTTGAATGATTCCTCACCCATACACATTTCTTGTTTCATCTTATAATAATTCTTAGTTTGTTAGTATATAAACTTTGCTTTTTTTAAAATAGTGATATCTATTACTTATTTCATTAACTAGATTAGGTAGAAAGTATATAAACTTTACTTACTACTACTGTTACTACTAGGTCAACCCATGTTGACACAAAAGGTTTAAATAGTAGTTAAGTTTTACTATTTTTTATGGAATTTAAGTCTGTTTCAACAAAGATGTCAAGGCATGAATTTATATTATTAGAGGATTATTGCTCTAAAAAAGGTGTTACTGCGTCTTCTTTGATCAGGGAATTATTGTTAAAAGAGATGAAGCTAACAGTTCCAGCAAATGTTGCAGGAAAGAATAAGATTTCTTATGACAAGGGAAAAGATAACTTTTCTTGGTCAATTGAGCTTGATGATGGCTCTTTGATTGATGTTTTGAAGAATGTTTCCCCAGATTATCTTGAAGATTTGAATATGATTGTTGCAAAGGCGATTGAACTTCGTGATAATTCAATGAAAAGAAAGAAAAAAGGTTCTGTTTCAGTTCCTGGAAGGTTAGGGAGATGATTAAAGAAGAATTATTTAGTCAGATAGAGCGAGCGAAAGATCTTAATTCAGAATTAAAGAAAGAACTTCAAAATAACCTTTCTTCTGATGATGTAACTTTCAAGACCAGAAACCTAACTGAAGAGATTTTTGTCAAATTGAGGATTTGTTTAGATAAAGTAATTTTTTATTACTTAAATGAAAATAATTATTCTGTTGACTTATCTAAAGTTTATTTTCCAATTTCTAAGACTTTAAATGATTTTAATAGTGTCATAATTAATTATGGACTACAAAGATTAGATCAATATTATCCAAAATTTTTCAATTTAATTTTAAGTTTCCAACCCTTTTCAGCAAAAGAAAATGAAATTCTAACTATCTTACAAGAAAAGGGGTCTAAAGAAAAACATAAATTCTTAGTCGAAGAAAAAAAAGACGCAAACCATGTTAGGACGACATTTAAAAGCCATACAGGAGAAGTCAGTTGGAGTAAGCAAGGGGTTTTCTTCGGTAATGGTGTTTACATTAACGGAGTTCCAATAAACCCAAATACGCAAGAGCCAGCATTCATTCCACCAACTCATCAGTTGATTAGGCATTATGAAATAAGAATAAAACTTGCCGACAATGATATAGAAGTCTCTTTTTTATGCGATTCTTTAATTAAATTGGTTGAAGAAATGGTCAATAGGACGGTAGAATTAGTATGATACAAAAAACTAAACTGTTAGAAGGATGGAGAATATCAACTCTTGGAGATATATTTGATTTTGAAAAAAAGTCTAAAATCAAAGCAGGCGAAGGCGTTAAAAAAGGAAAATACAAATTTTTTACTTCAAGTGATATTCAAAGTAAATTTATAGATAAATCCACTTTTGACGGAGAATACCTAATATTTAGTACGGGTGGAGGCGCAGGAGTACATTATTGCAACGAAAAGTTTTCAACATCCACAGATTGTTTTGTTGTCAAAGTAGATAAAAGATTATTAACTAAATTCGTTTATTATTTTCTTTTCGCAAATATCCATCTACTAGAATCTGGCTTTAAAGGTGCAGGACTAAAGCACATATCAAAAGATTATCTAAAGAAGATTAAGATTGTTTATCCAGAAAACAAAGAAACCCAAAAACACATTGTTTCAATCCTAGAAAAAGCAGAATCTGCAAAAAACATGAGAAAAGATGCAGATGAGCTGACAAAGGATTATTTGAATTCGGTTTTCTTGGAGATGTTTGGGGATCCACTTACTAATCCAAAGAAGTGGGAAGTTAAACCTTTAAAGGAATTTGGAGAAATAAAAACAGGAAATACTCCTCCAAGATCTAAACCAGAATATTATGGCGATTATATTGACTGGATTAAATCAGATAACATCAATACACCTTTTACATTTTTAACAAAAGGAGAAGAGATGCTATCAGAAGAAGGAGCAAAAGTTGGGCGTATCGTACCTAAGAAATCCATCTTAGTAACATGCATTGCTGGGAGTTTGTCCTGTATAGGCAATGTTGCAATTGCAGGTAGGGAAGTTGCGTTTAACCAGCAAATCAACGCAATAGTACCCAATAATTCAGTAAATGAATACTTCCTTTATTATTTAATATTAAATACAAAAAAATATATTCAAAACTCATCTACACAATCAATGAAAGGGATGATTAGTAAGAGTGTTTTTGAAAGTATTAGATACATTTGTCCGCCCCTCCCCCCCCAACTCAAATTCTCCAAAATAGTCGAAAAAGTCGAAAAGCTGAAAGAATATCAAAAAGAATCAAAAACACAGATTGATGATTTATTCAATGCTTTGATGCAAAAAGCGTTTAAGGGCGAGTTAGTAGCATGATATCAAATTATCAGTTTATAATCGATAACTATCAAAATATTGTCAACTATCCGTTTTTGGCATCAATCTTACCTATATTATTTACTGGGTTAATATATCTTCTAGGTAAATTAAGAGTATCCAACTATTGGCAGTATCATTTGGATAATAAGTATACTCCTTTCTTGCATGGTATTGCAGTTATCAACAACTTTGTTTTCATTCCACTTGTGATATTGGCCTTTGTATATTATACTATATTTGAATCCAAAGCCTTGCTAAGCTTAGGATTTATTAGTATAATTATACTGGTTATAATACTCAATATAATCCAAGGATTAGGCAAACAACTTATTAAGTGGGAAAAAGATAAGGATCCAGTTAATACTGTTAACCATTTATTATTTAATCTTAACCTCATAACAGAAATATTAACAAATTGGAAAGCATATCTTAACATACTTCTTTTGAAGGTAGTTTTTCCTTTAGCCCTATATCTGTCTATATATTTAGTTTTAAAAAATACTAGTCAGCCAATAGTTCTAGTATTTGTAACTTTTGTTTGGTTGCTTGCCTTAATGTTCTTTGCTATTACGGACACAATTATTGAGAAGCATAAGCTTTCTGACATTAGATTAACAGATAAACAATGCTTTAAAAATGCGAAGATAATAGAATTCCTTAATGATGGTGCTTTTATTAAATTTCAAAGCAATGATTCGGTAATAAGAGTAATACCTACCGAAAAAATTGCAGAAATAATAATGAGGTAAACAAAAATGCTAGACGCAAACCTAAAATCAAAAATAAACCAGTTATGGGATAAGTTCTGGAGCAATGGAATATCTAACCCATTACAGGCAATAGAGCAGATGTCATACTTGATCTTTATGAAAAGATTAGAAGATGAGGACTCAAAAAGAGAGCAGAATTCCAAGCTAAAGAAAGAAAAATTCACTTCTTTATTTACGAATAAAGAAGAATGTAAATGGTCCACATGGTCAACTTATCCAGCAGACAAAATCTTAACCCATGTAAGAGATAAGGTTTTTCCGTTTCTTAGAGACTTAAGCGGAAAAGACTCATTATATTCTAAGTATATGAAGGATGCAGTATTCATAATCCCTACCCCTTCGCTATTAATTGAAGCTGTAAAAATAATTAATGACATGCATATTAAAGAGCAAAACAGGGACACTAAAGGAGATATCTATGAATATTTATTATCTGAGCTAAAAACAGCAGGGAAAAACGGCCAGTTTAGAACTCCTAGGCATATTATCAAAATGATGGTTGGTTTAGTTGACCCGCAATTTGGAAATAATATCTTTGACCCTGCCTGCGGAACTGCTGGCTTTCTAATAGCAGCATATGAGCATATCCTTAAATCAAAAACCTCAAAAGAGCTAATTAAAACTGATGATGAAGGAAATGAGTATAATTTTGTGCATGACCAGCTGGATAATAAAAAACACAAGATGTTAAAAGAATCGATTCATGGATTAGATATTGACCAAACAATGGTCAGGATCTCGTTAATGAACCTAATTATGCATGGTATTGACAATCCAGACATACAACAAATTAATACCTTATCCAAACTTTATGAGCAAAGGGCGTATTATGATATAATCTTAGCTAATCCCCCCTTCAAAGGAAGCATAAATGAATCTGAACTTAGCGACCAATTTACAATTAAAGTAAAGAAAACAGAATTGCTTTTCTTAGAATTAATGTATAACTGCCTTGATGTTGGAGGAAAATGTGCTGTTATTGTCCCAGATGGTGTTTTATTCGGAAACTCTAATGCGCACAAGTTAATAAAGAAACTACTACTTAAAAAAAGCAGATTGGATGTAGTTATATCTATGCCTTCTGGTGTTTTTAAGCCATATGCGGGAGTATCTACTGCAGTTTTAGTATTTACCAAAGGTGAGCCAACTAAAGAAGTATGGTTTTATGATATGCAATCAGATGGTTTTACATTAGATGATAAAAGAACGAAAATTGATGGGGGTGGAGATATCCCTGATATTATAAAACAATTCAAAGCAAGAGGAAAAGGGGTCTTTGAAAATAGAAAAGGGAAGTGCTTTTTTGTTACAATCAAAGAAATTGAAGAAAATGATTATGATTTAAGCATCTCTAAATACAAAGAGATTGAATATGAAGAAGCAAAATATGATCCTCCAAAAGAGATTAAGAAAAAAATTTTAGACTTGGAAAACAAAATTGTTAAGATGCTTAGTGAGCTTGAAATATAGCTACATTATCTTTTTTTCTTTAAAGCTGTAGAAGAAATCTTTTCCTATGATTATATGATCTAATACTCTTAATTTTAAGAGATTACCTGAATTTATTAGAATGTCATTTATATCATTATCATCTGGACTGGGTTCTGGATTTCCTGAAGGATGATTATGCACCAATATAATCGCATTTGCAGAGTTCTTAATCGCTTCCTTAAAGACTTCACGAGGATGAACTAAGCTTGAATTCAAAGTTCCAACTGAAATCAATTCTTCTTTTATTATTCTATTTTTGGAATCTAAGAGTAAAGCATAGAAATGTTCTTTTTTCTTGTCTTTTAGTTCATCTACAAAGTAATTGTAAACATCTTTTGCGCATTCTATTGTTGGTTTGAAGCCGCCTCTTTTTACCCAATTAGTTATTTTGAAGATTTCGTACATTGCTTTTATTCTTATTGCAGCTAGTTTGCCAACTTCTTTCTCTAATTCGGTTATTGAAAGCTCAGAAATCCTGCTAAAACTGTATTTATTCAGAAGCTTATTTGCTGCATCAATGGCATTTTCTCCTTTTTTGCCACCCCATATGACTATAGACAGCAATTCGGCAGGGTTTAGCTTGTCTTCTCCTTTTTTTCTTAACCTATTAGAAGGCCTGTTCCACCAGGGGATGTCTTTTATGCGCATAGAAGAGGGGGATTTAAGGGGGTTTATATTATTTGCTTTATTCTTCTTGAAACGATTTGAAGATATTAGAAAAAGAATCTTCTTCATTTCTTCTCACTATCCTAATATAGTCTGATTTAATTTTTCGATGCATATCCTTAACAAACTGCGAATTCTTAAATACATTCTTATAATCAAAAAAACTATCATGATCATCCCCATACTCCTCAATATCAGCATTAATATCGGGTGTTATAAGACCCCAAAACTTAATGATAGACTTTTTCAGTATTTCAAGATTAGTTGTTACATATTCACTAGGTTCTTCTATAATTTTTTTTCCAATTTCATCTTCACCTAGAAGTTCACCTATCACATAAGTAAAAAAGAAAATTGCTAATCCATAATTTCTAATTTTTTCATTATCCAAAAGGTTTGCATTATCTTCGATTATACCATAAATCACATATGCTAAATAGATTTTAGCGGCACTTGTGTTTCTAGAGAAGATTTTTGTATACTCCTCACCAAAAAGTTTAGCTTTTAAATGGGTATTATGTGGTTTTTTTAAGTAAAAAGCCTCTATTAATTGAGCAACAAAATCCTTTTCAATAACTTCCTCATAGTCTTCTTCAAATTCACCTTTCTTTCTTCTGTACAACACCTTATTATCAAATAATTCAAAAAATTCTCGTTGCAAAGCTTTCTGTACTCTATCATTAGATCTCAAGTCTTTCAGACTAATTGAATTCTGGTTATTAGCATAATAAGTTATTTGTTTAACTAAAGGGGAGGTAGGATCTAGTTTGATAATCTTAGTTAACACAAAAAGATTGTTACTCAATTTACCCCTATTTTCATAAAATGATAACATAGACTGACAACCATTAATCACCGCATAATTACTTATAGTAAGTTGGTCTCGATCCTCTTCTAATGTCTCACACACTATTGTAACGCCATTATGATATAAGAAGAAATTATTATGTTCAGTTGATTCTAAAATGGTCTTTTGAATCGCCTTATTAACTCGAGTTTTACCTACGCCATATCTAACATTTTTGTAAAAAAGAGTCCTATCTTGGATCCCTTGTAATTTTATAAGTTCCTTCGCCCTAATAGCATAGACTTTAGCCAATGTCCCATCAGGAAGATTATATTCAATTTTAGTATTATTAGAGAGTCTTAATGAAATAGGGGGTGTTATTATTTCCTCATCCGCAAAATAGGTATACTTATCATACAATTTAGTAATATCAAATCCCTGCAAATATTCACTATTTACTTCCAAAAACTCACTAGCTTGTATATTTAATTTCTTATTCGTAACAAATACTAAAATAACATCAAAGTCTATCCTCTCAATAATATTTAACCTGTTTACTAATGATTTCAATTCTTGACATGCAGTACTACATAATAACGCATTAACTGAATTTTCATCATTAAACCATTGCTTTGCACCCACAAAATTTCTTAAATCGTTATCACCTTGGTCCTGATTATCATTGGGAGAAAATTTAGATTGAAATAGATAGATTACCTCTTCTTCATCGTCAACATAAATGCCATCAATTCCTTTGTCATTAGTTTTATCACAGACAGAATCAACCGCATCCTGAGATTCAAGCCTAAAATAATTTTCTAAAAACCAAGCCAAAAAAGCTGCACTAGGTTGCCTGCCATTACATGTATATTGATCTACCTCTGCCCTCATCCTAGAATTAAATTCTTGTTCATCCATATGGATTAGGTAATAGATCTAGATCTTTAAATTTTTCGTTTTCCTAACGAACATATTCTTACTAAATTGCCACCAAAACTCTAAAATCCACTCCTTGCGTCGTTTTCCCATTTTAGAGTTTTGTTAGGGTTGAAGAACCAATGGAAAAGGGGCGTGACAACAAAATAAATAAAAAAGAAGGCGGCAGGTTAGGAGTTTTACAAAAGAAGATTATTCTCTAAGCTAAATACCACACAAAATACCCAATTATTGCGCCAATTATTCCTCCAGTAAATCCTTTAATAGAGTAACCAATAGCAAAACCACCTAATGCTGTTAAGATTCTAGGGTTAAGTATCCCTTTTTTGTGTATCATCTTCTACCTGCCCTCTCTGATGCTCTTTTTGCTCTATTGGTTAAACCTACTGAAAACAAGAAAGTACCCATTGAAGCAAAAGCAATATTCAAAGTGCAACTAACATAACTAGGAAAAAATAAATGTATAGTCAGTGCGATTACTAAAAAGATGATTGATATTAGTATCAATAATGACACAAATAGACCGTAAGTCTTAACCTCCTCTGCAAATCCTTTTTTAATTGTTTTAAACATTCTATGATCATCACTTCCTTTAATATTAAAAGAAGAACATCTATAAATAGATTACTATTTATCTTTTAATCCTTCTTCTATAAAACCAGAGCAATAGTCTTATAGGTGGGTATCTAATATGGTAAAAATATTTTTTGAAAATATTTCTCTTTTTTGAATCTTTTTTTACTTCTTGAATAGCTAATAAATAATTTTTTTCGCCAATATTTTTAATTGCGAATAATTCTGCGTGAGCTTCTATACTCCAACTTAGTATTAGTACTATAAAACTTATAGCCAAGAAAATAAATAAATAGGTAAAAAAAGCTATAGCTACAAACCATTTGGGAAAACCTACTACCCAAAACATTATTGGAGCAACTATAACAAAAGGAATAATCATAAAAAATAGATATAATGCTGGAATAGCTAAAATATAAAATATTAATCTTAAAAAAAAGTTTAATCTTGTATGCCCATACTCATGTAAAAAGATATAGTCCCTTACGTTCTTGGAATAGTTCTCGAAGAAGATATCTTGCATTATGATGGTATTAAATGGTGTACAATGAGCACCTTCTTTCTCTTTGCTTGTAAATAGGTATATAGGCTTGTGATAGTTTTTGAAATTATAGTCTACTTTCTTTTTGAATTTCCCAAATCCTGGTCGCATATATGCTATTGTTAACCAATCTACTGTCTTTTCAAACATAGAAAAAGACAATTATCCTATTATTATAAACCTTTCTCATGAATGGGGCGTTTGGATGACAAAGATTTAAATATTTAACTCAATTCCTAAACTTTATGGAACCTGGAAGTCTATTGAAAATGGCAATAGTAATTCTGATTCTTTCAACATTAGGTTATGCTATATTCATACCTATTTTAAATTCTCAAGTTTTAAAGATTGAAAATGATAAAAATGATTTGATTCAGATGATGGATATTTTAGAAGATAATTTACAAAGACATTCGGAACAACTCCAAAAAATGTCTTCAACATATCCTGCATATGCCATCCTGTTAGAATTAAATTCAACATATACCGATGCCTTAAAACAAAATTTGAGAAGAGAAATGTATCAATCAATAGTAATATTAAGGCAAGATCAATTAAGTTCCGAAGAGATATCTCAATATGATGAGTTATCTTTTAATGAAGTAGAATCTATAGTAGAAGAAAAGTGGGGAAACGCTGTTGATAAAAGAAATGAGTTATCTAGACAAAGAGAACCATTAAATAAAAAATTGATAGGCAGAATTAGATTAAGAGACCATCTGTTAGTGTTTTTTGCTATCTTTCAAACTATTGGAGTAACCTTAGTTGTAGTTGCTGAATATTTGAAAGAAAAATCACAAGAATAAAGTAATTAACATATTATTCTAAATCTCTCTCAAAATAAAAAAGAAAATTAAAAATTATTTAAAAGCTTCTGAAAAACCAAATGTAGCTAGAACCCAACCAACTGTATTATTGAAGTTGTTTAGTGCCAAGACAGTTAATCCAGAAGAAACCAAACCTAAGCTTACACCTGAATAAAACCTTATAAGAAATTTCTTCACATTCATTTTTAAACACCTCCAATAATAGTAAATAAGAACTAATATTTAAGTACTCAGTATGTTTCATAACTCTTTTCATTCATTCGCTTCTTCGTTGTGGGGTTCACACACAAACGGAAAAAACTCTTTTTTCCTAGTTGAGCAAAACCTCTTGTTTTGTCAACAACCCACCCGCCCATTTACCAAAAAAAAGAGTATCTGAAATGTAGGGGTTTATTAATAAATAAATGGACGTTTATTTAGGAAAGTTTATATATTATGGTTCTTAGAATTGGTTGTAAGTGAGGTGATTTGAATGGAGATACCAGAGGCTGAATTTCATAAAGCACTAGTGGGTTATTTTTTAAAGTTATATAAGCGAACTAAAAAAACTGAATTTAGATATAAAGAAATTGTAGAAGTAATTGAAGCTTTACAAAAAATAGTTGCTATGGATAGACTACTACCTAAAGTTAAAGAAAGTAAGGTACATCTGGGGCATGTTTTTGGACCTTTTGGATTTAAAGTTAAATAACATTTTATAATCCTTTTATATCCCTATAAGCTAGAAAGTATAATTATGAAACCCCATCTTCAGGACAAAGATGGTTTTCTCGTCATTAGTTTAATCCCACTCGCTCAGGCGTTACACAAAACGCCACCCACCGTCCCTCTTCTTTCAGAAGCCAACACCTTCGCTCGTTTCATTCATCTCATTCACTCGTTTCGGTTGTTCGGTCGTTCGCTTTAAGAACCCCCTAACCCAATTCCGCCCTTTAGTTACTAGGTTCCCCTCTCCCAATTCCACCCCCTCCCAATCCTCCCTTATCGAATTACCTATTCTCAGCCCTTCTACCCCCCAAATCCCCCAAACCGCTGTCCCAAATCGTGGGTCTAATAAACCAATGAAACCCCATGAGAATTACCTATTCTCAGCCCTTCTACCCCCTAAATCCCCCATTCAGCTGTCCCAAATTCGGTTGATAAAAAACTCTAAAATTATTGATAAACTATATCATTATGTTGATATAATTTGTATAAAACTATATCATTATGTTGATATAATAGTAAGATTTAAATACTACCTAATCCTGCCCATGCACTATGATAAGCAAAAAACATGAAGAACCAAGAACAATATCCAAAGACCAAGTTTATGAAATCCTAAGGGATCAAAACTACTGGTTCAAAGATATAGAACTAAACTATATTCCCAGAAACAGCTACCTAAAACAGCTGAAAAAACTCATCACTTCAAAATCCATAATAGCAGTAAAAGGCGCAAGAAGAAGCGGCAAAACTGTCCTATTAAAGCTGTTAATAAAAGAATTGATAAATGCAGAGAAAAAAGAGCAGATTCTTTATGTTAATTTGGAGGATTACAGGCTGTACCCTTATTATTCTTTAGATCTTCTTGAGAAAATCCTAGAAACATACAAAGAAAACATAAACCCAGACAAAAAAACATTCTTTTTCATAGATGAGATACAAAACATAAAAGGCTTTGAGCATTTTCTAAGGACACTGTATGATAAAGATGAAGATATCAAACTGATAATAACCGGATCAAATTCAAGGCTTCTGTCAAAAGAGCTGGGAACCTTGCTTACAGGAAGGATATCCACAATAACTGTGTTCCCTTTTTCATTTGAGGAATTTCTAGAATTCAACAACCTGAAGCTGGACAAAAAGGCTTATTATGATCTTGAAGCAAAAAAGGCGCTGCTAAAAAAATATTTCAAAAAATACCTTAAATTCGGGGCAATACCAGAATTCCTGAAAGACCAGGACCCATTTTTCAGGCTAAAAGAATATCTTGATAACGTACTATTTAAGGACATAGTTGAAAGATTCAATGTAAGGAATGTAAAGCTGATAAAAGAATTAAGCCTATACCTGATAACAAACTCGTCAAGAATTTTTTCAATTAACCAGATTAGCAGGATGTTTAAGGTCTCCATAAATACAATACAAGAGTACCTTTTCAATTTAAACATGGCTTATTTGTTTTTCTATTTGGATAAATTCTCTTTCTCGGCAAAAGAAAGGGTAACAACACAATCAAAAGTGTACTGTATTGATACTGGCTTAACAAATGCTACAGGGTTCAAATTCTCAGAAAATTATGGGAGGCTTTTGGAAAATATAGTTTTCTTGGAGCTAATAAGGGATAATAATGAAGTTTATTACTATTCTACTCCAAAAAGTGAATGCGATTTTGTAATAAAGGATAATCTAAAGGTTACAAAAGCGATACAAGTAACAAAAAATCTGGAAGAAACAAAGCAGAGAGAGATTAACGGCTTAATAGAGACTTTAAAGGAATTTAAGCTGCAAAAAGGATTGATTATAACAGAAGACGAATTTGAGGATATAGTTCACGAAGGGTTTAAAATATCAATAAGGCCAATATGGGCTTGGTTATTGAATAAGGAAGAGTAATTTTTCCCTTCGCTTCTCATTCAGTTTCGCTCATTCCTCGCACACACAAACCCTTTCACAGGGTACAAGGAAATCCTTTCCTAAGTACCCACCCGCCACCTTCTTAACTTCGTTAAGGCCTGTTCGTCACTCTCTCAACCCCAAACAGCCCAAATTCAAGGAATCCCTGTCCCAAATTCGGTTGATAAAAACCTTTAAATAATAGCAAATCCAACAAAGAAAAACATGCCCAAAAAACCTTCGAAAGACAATCCAAGATGCCCTATCTGTAGAAACATAGCAGTAAAGAACGGCCAAAGGGAAAACAGATTAAGAAAACCGCAAAGATATCTATGTAAATCCTGTAGACATTCTTTCATCCAACAGCCAAAACTCCAAAAATCCAAAACCTACCCTTTAACAACAATCCTAAACTCAATCTCAACATACAACCTAGGAACTCCTTTGAGAAAAATCCAAATCCCAAAATCAACATTGCACAACTGGATCAAAAACTTCAATCTGCCATTAAATAGATTAAGAAAAACCATAACCCAAAATCCAATAATCAAGCAAAGATTCATCCACCACCAGCAGCCATTCATGTACCAATACCACAATCAAAAACTGCAATTCGCAAGAAAATTTCCAGGTTTAATCAACTACCTAAAAAACATCAACAATCTTCTGCCAGAAGACATTTTCAAAAACTCAGAAAGAATCAGCAGGATAGCAAAGCAAACAAAGCAAGAAAAAGAAACCCCAACAACAATGGCGAGGCGAGGCAGGGGTTGCTCCCTACGGGATGCCGAGCAAGGTTTTTTCGAAAAAAAAACCGTCGAAGCCAATGTTGTTGTTGGGGTTTCTAAAGAAACAAATAAATCAGAGCCAAAAATAAATTACGCAACAAAGTTAGCAGAAATAGCACTAAGCATAACCAATGACAACAAAGAAAGGCACAATATTATAGAAAACTTCATGTTAATTAACGACACAGTAACCATTGCAACAGAAATTCCAGTTTACATAAAAGAAGACAGCCTAAACCAAAATCTAACAGGCCATATCGACATCTTACAGATAAGATATCATAAAATCTACATCTTAGATTACAAACCAGAACCATTTAACAAACAACAAGCAATTAACCAATTAAGATTATACAGAAAAGCATTAAGCGAAATAACATCTATCCCAAAACATAAATTCAAGCTGGCTTTCTTCAACGATAATGGTTATTCTGAAATAAGCGCCTAATAGACATCCTTCCTATGGTCTATAGCCCCTAAATAGGCTATTTTGCCTTTTTCATCAATGCTGGATATTAGCCTATACTTTTTAACCAGTCTTGTAGACCTATGCCCATGCAGATTGCCTGCTAATTCCCCGCCAACAACAGAAGGATCTTCCCTTAACCTTTTTATTTTCTTGTCCAATTCAGTTAGCAAAGGATGATTATGCTTATGTTTCTTGAGATTCTTAAGAAAAGTATCTGTCCTTTTTACTATCCATTCGGACATTTTCACATCTCATTAATCAAGTCTTTAACAGAACTAACTTCTTTTACCCTGCTGTGTTTGATATCTTCCATACTTTCAGCTATTTGTTTCATTGTAGCAGGATTCCCCATTATTCCTATTGTATCTATAAGTGACTGCATCTCTTTCTTCGTAACCATCTTACTCTCCATCTTCTTTAATTCAGCATATACTCTTTTTATTGAGATTGTTTCTGCCATAACATAATGATAAATATAATGCCTATTTAAAACTTTCTCTGCTTTGCTAGGATGGAAGAAATAGTGAAAAGGGGCGTAACGTAAAATAAATAAGAAAAGGTTGGTAAGGGGTTTGTTGTGAAGAGAGAATGTTTAAATCAAGAAAAATAAGCAAGTTTATATATACCAATTTCTTAGAGTATTGAGGGTGTTTTCAACCGTAAAAGAATTAACTATCTGTCCAAGATGCGGAAGCAATAGCATTTATGTAATTATTACTTCAAGTAAAAACAAAGAGATTAGTTGCGCTCAGTGCGGCTTTATCGGCTCAGCAAAACAACCAAATTTAAGAAATATAAAATAAAGCTTTATAAACAATCGAATCAAACGTTCTTTTATGGGTCAGCAAGAGGTTTATGATATATTAAAAAAGCATAGGAATAAATGGCTTTCTTCAAAAGAAATAGCTAAAAAGTTAAAAACATCTTCTGGCTCTGCCATAACTTCTTTGAAAAAATTAAGGGAAGGCAAAATCATCAGTTTTAAACTTGAAAAAAGGATTGCAAACAGGAAGGTTTATGTTTATAGGTTTGGAAAATGACAAACCCATTATTA
>CAZSRD010000009.1:0-47948 GCA_964609455.1 uncultured Methanosarcinales archaeon | reverse complement strand
AAGATGAAAACCAAAGAGCGCAGCTATTTTCATGCGCCCTAATATATTAAAATGAACAAAAAATCACAAATACAAATGACTGAATCCGTAGCCATTTTATTTGTATTCTTCATATTGCTTGTCTTCGGCTTTGTTTTCTATATGAACATCATAAAAAGTTCTGCAAAAACAGAAATAGAAGAGAACATACAGCTTAAAACAATAGGGATAGCTCAAAAAGCTTCTTTTCTTCCAGAGCTGCAATGCTCAGAAGAAAACGTAAGAGTAGAAAACTGCATCGATTTGTTAAAATTAGATGCTGCATCTAGCCTGTTAAGAGACAACAGTATTTATTATTATGATATATTTGAATTCAGCCAAATAAGCGTTGAAAAAGTGTATCCTGGAGAACAAAGCTGGTTGTTATATGACAATACACTTGGAAATTATACCAATAAGCTGTCTACATTCATACCAGTATCATTATTCAATGCAACCTCTAAAAAATACGATTTTGGAATATTAGTTGTAGAAGTGTACAAAAAATGAGAAGAGCACAAATGGAAATAATGGGATTAGCAATTATTGTAATCCTAATATCAGTAGCTATGCTGTTTGCCATAAGTTTTGTAGTTTTAAAAAAACCTGCAGAATACAAACAGGAATTTACCCAAACAGAGCTGGCATCTAACATGCTAAGCACATTATTGAAAACAACAGTTAAAGAATGCAATGACCAAAGCTTCACAGAACTTTACCAGGATTGTGCAAAATCTGATCCTGGTTCTGTCATATGCAGCAACGGCGAGGACTCGTGCACCTATATCAAACATACTACATCAGAAATCTTTAACCTAACATTAGAAAAATGGCATATTGGTTATGAATTCCTGGCTAAAGTCAACGGTGCTCCCAACGAAATTGCCCGTATACGGGGAAGAGGGGATGTTGGCTGTCCAGAAGTTAAAAAACATAAAATTTACCCAATACCCGTAGACCCAGCTGGACATACTACTCTGTTCATCACATTAGATATATGTAGTTAAAAACTATCGAAAGGTTTAAATATAACATATCCTAGTTATAGAGTATAATTTAGCTTTTACAATAAAAAATGAGGTGTCAATTATGAAAAAAGGTCAAGGTTTAAGCTTAAACACAATAATAATAGCAGCTATTGTTCTAATTGTCCTAGTAGTCTTATGGGCAATATTTACAGGTAGAATGGGTGTGTTCAGTAGAGGACTAAGTGAAACAACAAAAGAGAATACATGTGAAGAAGCAGGCGGAGAAAAAAGATCAGGTAGTGATTGTGGGACAGACACCATATTATGGGGTAAATATTCAAATGTAGGTAGTGGACAAATCTGTTGTAGGGTAGAAGGAACATGTACAGGTAATTTCCAAAAAGCTGGTGAAACAGGAACAGGAACAGGAACTTGTAGTGATTTTAACGGTAGAAAAAGTGTATGTGAAGCCAAGAGTGGATGTTCCTGGGTAGCAGCAACCTCTTAATTTTTTTTCTTTTTTATTATGTTTTCCAAAAAAGCAATGTCTAATGTAACAATTATTGCAATAATAGTTATTGTCGTACTAGGCATTATATTTTTACTATTGGCAAAATCTTTCTCCCAGGAAGTAGAAAAAACAGATGAATCTTCTTCAGTATATACTTGTAAACTTGCTGGAACTACAAATAAGTGCTGTTTACCTAGTGATGATAATGTAATCCCGGCTAATAAAGGTAAATGGAAAGACTGCCAAGAGCCTGAAACTGCTTGCTGCGTTGGATAAGAAAATTTTATATGCCTCAAGCTCTCTTCAATCTTTGATTAAAGGTTTAGAAAACCCTGTTTTCAAAAAGCTTGAGTATTATAAAAACAAAGTTTTTATATTAATATCCATAAGATTATAAACTATAATATAATAGGGCTAAAAGCAGAAACTATCCTTAAATCAGCTTTTCTCATAGTTCTCATCGGCCTTCTGATATACCTAGTAATCAAACTGATGGTAATGGGCGACACAATAGACCTTATGATCAACACAGGCAAAGCCTTCACTTAATTCAAAAGATTTAAATAGAACGATTTCTAAGTAAAACTTAATGTTAAAATTGGATAAAAGAGGTCAAGCAAAGAGTAAACTTGTTGTATACATTCTAATGATAATTGTTATCATAAGCCTGCTTTATATCTGGTTTAAGGTAATTTTACCTAACATCTTCCCAACATGAGAAAAAACAAGAAATCCGCAATTGAAGCAAGCACATTGGTTCTTTACATAATATTAATCGCTACAACCTTAACACTAGCAGGCGCAGTTGTAATGTACAGCAAACTAGCATCAAAAGATATTAGAAAGCGAGCTTGTGAGTGGGATATAACCAAAGCATATTACTCCAAGTTAGTACCTAAGGGCATAGTAAGGGGGGATACAATTTTTGGAATAAACAATTGTAGAAGGGATAAATTAGGGGACTTAACAATAAGATATAATGATATTGTGGATAAAGGGATTATAAATCAAGATAAAGCCCATAAAATTATTACAGACGAGATGATAGAATGCTGGAAGATGGTTGGGGAAGGTAAGGTAGACCCCTTTTCTAATTGGGGGACAATGGACACAAGTTATTGTATGATTTGTAGTACTATTAAATTTGATGATAAGTTAATTGAGTTTATGAAAAAAGGTAATGAAAAACTTGCAGAGGAAATAAAAAAAAGTAATAAAGAAATTACTGAAGAGGAACTTGGAAAATACAATATATTATCTATATATGATTATATGGTTAATAAAGAATATAAGCCTGGAGTAAAAATTATAGAATATCTTTATAATATTAAAAATGTAGCTTTAACTCAAAATGATGTTGATAATGAATTGGAAAAGGTAGGTAAAAAGGAAGTTCAAATTTTGCTGCCAGATTCAATTATATTTCTTAAAATGTATAAATATAAGGATAAAAATAAATTTTGGACTATTGTTGGAGCAATAACTGGGGGCCTTCTTGTTATTGGTGGAGTCATACTTTTAATTTTCACTGGGTGGACAGGTATTGGTGCAATTTTATCTGGTGCATTACTCAAAGTTGGACTTTCCTTGTTAGTTGCAACAGGTTTAATAACTATCGGTGCCTTTATACTAATACCTACTGCTCAAAATGCTTGGGATGCTTGTGTACCAGAGTGTAACGCTATAGGGGGAATAGGCTTAATTCCTGCAGAATTAAACCTAGATGTTAAATTACCAGTTCAAATAGATGGTAAGGAAGAACAAAAACCAGTTTGTGATATTGTCGTAAATTGACATGAAACCAAAAAAAGCAGAAATGAATGGCTATTTAATAGGCCTAATCCTAGTTTTAGTCCTTATTGTGGCATTCACCCCAATATACTTGATGATTAAAGGAAAAACAGCAGAAGGTTCAATAAGGGAAATAAGAAGGCAAAACGTAAAAACTAATGCTAATGCCCATATTGCTGGTATATACACTTCTTCAGATCTGAATTTTCCTATAATCAAGTTAGATGTTAAAAAAGGGGAAGAATTTGAAAAAATATCAGAAGCATTGGTTCATGACTGGCAGGACTTGTTAAAAGCAGAGAGAGAATTGTTTGATACTAAAACAGAAGAGATTATATATTGTATACCTGGGCATTACCTTACATTCAAGGATAAGAAAGAGTTATCAACAGCAGAATTAGCAAATTACCAATCAACACACAAAACAGGAATCATAGGGGATAAAAGCACCATAAGCCAGTACCTTACAGGTTATTCGACAGATAATGATGTTTTTGAGCAAAAAATGAGTGAAGTTAAACAAGAATACAATATAAATACAAACTATGGCTATATGACTGTAACTGTCTATATGAAAAAAGGGTATTGGGAAAAATGGCTAAGCTCTGTTTTTGGTACAGGTATTGGAGCAACAACTGGTTTTGTGCTAGGCGTTGTTTTAGTCCCATTCACAGGAGGCGGCTCATTGGTTATTAGCGGGCTTGCTGTAGCAGGCGGTGCAGCAGGAGGCGTGATAGGCTATAAGACAGGCTCTGACAAAAGCGCAGATTGGGATGCAGCTATATTTTTTGTTCCTAATAAAGAAGATGCGCTTAGAGGTTTAAAATGTAATGCTTTGCCTGCAACAGGTGATATAAAATGAAATTTAAGAAAGCAGATATAAACTGGCATATGTTAGTGTGGATTTTGGTGATAGCAATACTTTTGTTTGTGTTAATTATGAATGCAAAATCAGGGAAAAATATTATATCGCAGATTGCAAGCGTATTCAAACAATGGTGAATAAATGAAAAAAAGAGGGCAAATTCCATTCTTCAGCACAAAGATGGTTATGTCTATGCTAGCTTTAGCCATTATATTTATAGTTGTATGGCCTAAATTAGCTATTGCTAAGGACACTCTTTTTGATTTATTGGGCCTGAATGAAAAATGTGCTGCAAGCCAAATGACCAAAGCAGGATACCAGAAACTGATAAATGACCTATTGAAAAAGACAAAATTAGACCCCAAGATAGAAGAAACCTGCGCTGAGTTCAGGCAATGTTTTCCAAAAGAGAAATTGTGGGCTGATTCTATAAGGCTTTTTGCTAATAAAATTAAAAATATACCTGAGATTGTAATATACCCCTATACTAAGCGTTACCAAACAACACACACATTTGTCTTATATAAAGTTATTGATGGCGCAACAGATAATGTAGAAGCAGTTAGAAAAGTATATGAAACATACAAAAAATGTTCCAGTGAAGAGTTAAGCCCAGAAATAACATTTAAAGTTGCAAATGCTTATTTTCAATATACTCAATGTGAACTAAGCTGGGGAGCAGACTCTGAAAGAATAAAGGACAATCACTTTTGGACTCGTCAACAAGAACTTAAAGAGTCAGCTAGGCTCTATGATTACATACTATATTCTGATGATTCCAAATTCATTGCCAGCGTGAAAGACAAAATAGATTTAAGGTTAGCTAGCATATATAGTGATTCAGGGCGGTCTGAAGCAGATAATCCTGGAAGTAAAACAGCCACATATTTAAAAAACGTTTTATCAAAAACAAAGGGTAAGGCTCCAAATGCATTAAGCGAAGATGAAAGAAGTGCAGCAAGACTGATAGATTATATGATTCTCCCAATTGATTTTGGATGGGAATATGAAGATATGATTGAAGGGACAGATGCTGATTATAAGCAGTTTATAATGGATGGGTGCGAAAAATCTTACTTCAATTCTGATTATAATGATTATAATCAAGATTTAAAAGATAAGCTATATTGGGGCAGTAATAAATTTATAGAAGAATGCTGCAAAACAACAAGCATATATTCATGTAAGATAGCAAAGGAATTTATGGAAAAATATAAAAAGTTCTTGCCAAAAAAAGGCTATTTTGATTTAAGCGATAGTGGTGAAAAAAACGAAGTCGAAATGTGGTATAAAAACTCGTGGAAGCTTGCGACATGTACATCAAAAGTCTCATTTATATTGGGGAATAACTATGATGATTATTACAGTGCCGTATCAAGTTTGAAAAACACATTTTACGATAATTGTCTATTCCATGAAGGGCTTTGTCAGCTCCAAGGGAACTCAGATAATTTGATAAATGGGATTTACTGCGGGTCAGATGTAATGCATTGTTATAGTAAAACAAATATAGCAACAAAGGTAAGTGGGGAAATCAAAGGACAAGCTGAAATACAAGAAGCAAAGAAGCTCTATGAAGAGATGATTAAGAAGCTCAAAGAAAAGGGACTAGGCTATTTAATAGACAATCTTAAAACAGAAGAAGAGCGCAATGCTGAGAAATGGGCCTTAAATCCTTGTGGACAAATGGGGGGAACTTGTGTAAACAAAGACAGTAATTGCCCTCAAGGTAAAACTAAAGACCCTAATATCAAATGTCCTGAAGACAAAGAGTGTTGTAGGAATGTTATAGAAGCATTTGCAAAAGACCCCTGTCCAGCTTACTTAAACTGCATACAATCATCAGGGTGTAAAGAAGAGAACAAAATGGAATCTTACAAATGTAATGATGAAGGAAAAGTATGCTGCAATCCAAATAATATCTGCTTCAGAGGTAATCCTTATGGGACACCAGACCAAAACAGGCAGGAATGTGATTGCGATGCAGACGGAGATATAGACGGAAATGATTGTGATGGTAAAGAAAGGTTATACTGTTACGACCTAGACTCTACCGAAAAAGAGGAATTTAAATGTTTTGATGCTGGTAAAGAACCAAACATAATAAGTTGCAAGGTAAGCACATCGGTTAAAGATGAAAAGAATACTGAACCGTGTGATTGTAATGGTGATGGAACTTATGATTCTGGATCTGAAATCTATTATTCAAAACATTACACTGAAGATTGTGGACAAATTGGAATTTTCAAAGAAGGCAGCACATTCTGGTCAAAGAAGATGAGCATGTACTATTGTTTAGACAGTAAATGCTATGAAGAACCTCTCTGTGGCGAATCTACCAAAAACAATTGTAGATGCCACGGCAACGATGGTAATTTTGAGCTTTGCAACGAAAAGCAAACCTGCGAAAATGGAAAATGCAGTGAAGGAGATTGCACAAAAGATAACTGTGACACAAACGGCAACTGCCAAAAAGATAAAGGATTATGTGAAGGGGTTGGCTGCTATTATGAAAATTCTAAATGTTATAAGATAAAAACAATAAAAGGCACAAAAACCTTTAACATTGGGCCTTATGGCCATTCGATGTTAAAAGATGATGAAGGTTATTCAAGTCTAGAATTTAAGTTTGATTCATATGCTAAAGGCAAAGTGATAAAATCTATGTTCAGTGCACCAGCATTTGATAAAGGTGGCTTAGTCAAAGTGAATGATGTAATTAACACAATCAAAATAGGGTGGGACAATAGCCAAAATAAACCTTCTATCCCTGAAAAATGGGCGCATTTCACCATGGCAAGAACAAGTAGTTTCATAAAGACCATAATATTGAAAAGGACAGGGAACCCAGGAAATCTTACAGCAGATTTGCTTGAATGCGGTTATGATAAGGAAAAAGACATGTTTATAGCTGGTAAGACTGTAAACAGTATTTTAATAGACGAGAAGACAATCCCAAATTCTAGTATGAAAGCAGTTGAATTATGGTTCCATATGGCTACTAATTCAGGAGAATATTATTCAGGAGACTATTGTATTAGGTTGCAATTATATGATGTTTCTAAAGGAAACAAAGATTTTAGGTATTATTATTATTATGAAGATCATAATTATTATGAGTGGATGAGAGTTCCTGCATCTACCATAAGGGGGGACTATGAACAAAGAAGAGGCGTATATTTTATTACCCCTCAAGTTAATAATTTCTATGCCTCTGTAATGTTAAAAAAAGTTGGGAGCCCAGGAGATCTTCAAGCATTTTTAATGAATTGTAACTATGATGAAAATGATCCTAAATTTATTAACCTGAACATTAAAAAACAAATAGTAATTAATGAAAAACTAATAACAAACACCGGCAAATGGATTGATTTGGATTTTGGTATAAATCTTAATGCCGGAGAATATTGTATTATTCTACAGAGCACAAAAGATATTGATAACAATTATTATGAATGGCTAGGGTCTAGTACCCCTACATGGGGGGGTGAGATTGGAAGTAAGACTATATGGATGGAATACAAAGAAAATGGAAATCCCAAAATAACATGGAGGGAGTACTCTATACCCGTATCACTAAGTATCAAAACGGCAAAAACAGAACCAACACAAATAAAAATAGGGATAGAAGATAGTGTAACAAAAGTTTCTCAATTTAGCCAAGATGGAAAACTTGAAATCAAAACATCTAAGGAATTTGAATATGACCCGTCTTCTCCTAGTGGAAATCCCAATAAATTAGGCTATATTGTTGTTGGCCCAAAGAACCACATAATAGAGTTAGGATACGAAATCCAATATATCTCCACTAACCCATTGGATCCGCCAAATAACCTAAAAAGTTGAGATAAAGCAGAAAATTTAAATAACTGAGGTAATATTTTACAATAAAGATGAAAAACAAAAAATCAGAAGGCCTGCCTTTGAACATAATCATAATAGCTGCTATTGGCCTAATTGTCTTAGTAATTTTAGTTTTTATCTTCAGAGGCGAAAGTAATAAATTCATAAAGAGCACAAACTGCCCTGCAAGAAACGGTGTTTGCCTAGAAGCAAAAAAGGAGTGCCCTGAAGACAAGCCTATAAAAGTTTACACCACCGATTGTAAGGAAGTTGAAAAGAATGATCAAGGAGATTATGTAGCAAGAAAGAGTAACGGAAAAGATATTTATCCAGGCCAATGCTGCATCCCTCTAGGTTAAAATGCAAAAAAAAGCCATAGCTGTTAACATGATGATTTTATTAACATTAGCACTTATTGTCTTTATAATAGTAGGATTTTTAATTGCAAGAAGCAGCAGCACTTACACAAAAAGCACATCTTGTGAATCAAATAATGGAAAATGTGTTAAAGCAACAGAATGTAATGGTAAAAACAGCTTTTTGCCTGGCTGCAAAGAAGATGAAGTATGTTGCATTAATGAAGGTGAATGATATATGAATATATATAGAAATAAAAAAGGTGAATTGCCTTGGTGGTTAATCCTGCTTATAATGGCTTTGGCTGTTCTTGTTGTATGGGCTTTTTTGTCTGGAAGGATATTTAAGGGTTTTTCAGAGCAATCTACAGAAAAACTAGTTGAGCAAAAGCTAGAGGCATGCAAAACAAAAGGAGAGAAAGGTAAATTAGACGGAACACAATATCCAGATTACGACGAAGATGGCCTGCCAGACATTTGTGATAACTGCCCAAAAACACCTAATTTCGGGGATGAAGTAAAAGATGATGATAATGACAATTTCCCAGCTTTAAAAGATGAAAAATCAAAAAACTGGAAAATTTGTTGTGGGAATGATGGTAAAGGAGATGATGACCCTAAACTTGATAAGAAATATTGTGAAGACTTTAATAATGACCAGAAATATGGGCCATCCAAGCTAATCTTATCCTATCTTAAGCCATAGAACACCTTATTCTGCCTAAATATCAAAAAAGTTATAAACTAATGCAATAAATATATTAAATAATGAAGTTTAAAAGGCTAGGCAAAAGAGGCGATGTGCGTACATTATCTCCAACAGAGCTAGTGGGTTATGTGCTTGGCGGCATTATAATCTTAATAATTATTGTTGTTGCAGGAATTTTTACTGCCCTATACTTTAGCGAAAAGAACGAAGAATTTGCTATAAATAATTTTATAGCTTTGGCTAACAAAATAGAAACTTTATCAAAAAGTGAAAAGACGTTTGATGTCCAAAGGGCATTTCCTTTCTATATCCCATCTAACTTTATCATAGTTGGTTTTAATGAAAATTGGAAGGATACCACAAAAAGCGATAGGTGTGAAGAAGAAGCAGTTAGAAAGCCATCCAAATTAGATGGAAAAGAAGGAGAAAAATGTGATAATTTTGCGTGTATTTGTCTATTTGGTAATTCAAACGATAAGTTTATGTCAGGAAATTCTTATAATGTTAAATTAATGCAATGCCATAGGCTTCCAGGCGTGAACAATTTTACAACATTCCATATGGAAGACAAGATTTATGATTATCCTGATGATATAACTTACAACATGGGGGGGAATTCTATGAATGTTGGGGACTATTCATCTATTAATTTCAAAAACTACGCTTATTTTTACGTATATGGTCAATGTGACAATTATTGGTGGGATAAGGATCTATTAGGCAGAAAATTATACATAGAAAAATTCACAGATGATGGGGGGAATACATACATATTCATAGCTCCTGAAGAAGTAACTAACCAAAAAGAGAAACCAATAACTAAAAGATATGATGCTATGAGCGCAAAATATAATCAAAAAAGCCCTTCTTAAAAAAGGATAAATATGAAAAAAAGAGGCATTTTCTCAAATAAAAAGGCGCAAGGAGATATTGAAAGCTATTTTGTCCTAATCAAGCTAATCTTGGCTTTTGCCGCAATCTTTGCTATGTCAGCCTATGTTTACTCTGTAGCAACAGATACATTCTTCAATAAATTATATTTCTCAAGGGACATCTCATTTATGGCCAATACAGTTTACTTCGCTCCAGGAAATGTATATCAAGAATACAACCGAGAAGGCCTTGATAAATTTGGAATAGGCTTTGAAGATCAAAAGGTAGAGGTAATAGAGGATGAAGAAAAGAAAAAGGGTTTGACATTCAACTATTTTTTTGCTCAGGATCTAAATTACAATCTAAAAGAAGAAAGAATAAAAGATAGTAATAAAATAGCATTCCAAAAATCACCCTGTAACCTTGAAATATCCAGCGAACTGAGCCAAAATTTAAAATTAATCGAATGCCCAAAAATAAATGCAAAAGAAGAAAACTGGGTGCAAAAAAAAGTCCTTATTAACCCTGAAAATAAAAAGTATGATGTGGGCAGCACACAATATAACTTAATCGACTCGTTAGGCTCATCAGTTTACGAAAAAATCCCGTTTGTCAATAAAAAAACCACAAAAGACAATAAAGAAGCGCTTGCGGGGAAAAAGAGGCTGATAGATGAAAGTGAAATAATTATAACACTGGACATGGGGGATTATGAAAGTGAAAATAATGACCTCAAAATATATTTCTCTTCTGAGGGGGAAAATGGCATTATAAAAAAAAGAAAGGATTTTAGTTCCCTAATATGGAGTGAAATCCTCTCCTATAAAGAATTAGGAGATGTATTCACAGGAGGCAATATAATTGGGATAAGCCCAAAACAAACTAAAGAAGAATATGGTATTGTTTTGGAAAATGAAAAAATAAGCATAATCATTGAGGTAGGCAACATCAAAAGTGAGAAAATCAATAGTTTAAATAAAGCAGAAATAAGAAGCAAGATAGCTGACGGAATCAATAAAGGGATTGAAAATTACTATGGATAAAAAATTATTAAAAAGCAAGAGGGCAGATTTCATTTCTTTTAATGTGCTGTTCCATATAATGGAAATCATGTTCATAATTACAGTAGCTGTATTTGTATTCTTTATAGTGCATGTAGAGAAAAATATAGACACATTTCCAATAGAGAGTGAAATACTGATTGATAGGATGCTATACAGCAACAATGGATTATGGCTATATGACCAAGATATAGGCAGGTTATACCCTGGTATTTTAGAGCTTGAAACTTTTAAAAATAAGCCAAAAATAGAATCTTCGCTGAACAAGACAATGTATTATGGTAAAGAAAACAAAAGAGCAGCAGCAGAATTAGTTCTGGAAGACAAAGACAAAAACAAGTTTGGGCCAATTTATTACAATGAACAAAAATACAAAGAATGGGTTGAATGGTACAAAGCAGGGGTAATCGAAGGTGCAGGGGGGAGAAAAGGCAAAACTAAGGAAATTTCAGTTATGATAAAAGATAAAGATGGGTCAGTACCAGGAACCCTTAGTATAACAGTTTTAATTCCAAACAGATAAAATGATTAATCTAAAAAAGAGTAAAAAAGCATTTACAATAAATTTTCTTGTTTTGCTGATATGCTTTGTAACATTTTGCATAGTCGGTTTTATCTTCTATCTTTTGTTTGGCTTCTTAGGCAAGATGGTTGTTTATGATATAGGCAGTGATGTTGCAAATATAGATGCAGAATACCAGTTGTTAAGCTATCTTAGGGCACCAATTGAAGTAAATGCTAAAACAATTAACATGGCTGATCTCATAGTAAATGCAGCAAACGGCATTAGCACAAAAGAAGAGCTTAAGGAAAAATCCAAAGAATTGCTAAGTTTTTGCGATGACCAAACTTGTTGTAGTATCACAGTTATAAAAAATGATAAAGAAATATTGAATATAGAGCCTGTAGTTTTCATTGAAGAATTGTGTTATAATAAAAGGATTGAAGCTGCTGCAACAATTCCCTCAAAAAATCCAGATGAGCCTTACACAGTCAAATTAACATTTTATATATATGATAAGGATATGCTGGGGATATAACCAAGGAATATTATAATGAAAAAAAACAAAAACGCAGTTTTTTACAGCATAACTGTATTGATATTTACAATATTCATCTTAATATTTGCGCTAATTGCAGTGTATAAAAAGACAAGCCCCCCTAAAAAGATTGGGGAAGAGCAGATGGAACTTATTAAACATTATCAAGAAGGAGAAAATATTCTCTTCTATATTGACCAGTCTGCAAAATACTCCGCATATAATGGAGTATACTCTCTTGCTCAAAAGGGATTGTATTTTGATGGAGTGGAATGCGGAAATAGCCTGGGGCGGATAGAATTACCAACGCCAATGGGGGTAATTAGGGGCTACACAATGTGGGAAAATGTCATAAGTGATCAAAAAAAAGAATGTTACCCGACAGAAAGGGACATTGCAATGAATTTCAATCTTTTCATGAACAATCAACTAAACGGATACCTCGATAATTACCCCGACGCCGCAATCCCAAAAAACAACTATGATTTCAATTTTAATGAAAAAAATATGGAAATAAAGGGACTTGCAGCCCAAAATATCTTAATCCCGTTAGACAGGCAGCGTTATAAGGCTGAAAATTACCCTAAGTTGCCCGAAGACGAAAAATCATGCTTGTCTAGGGAAGGGTATGTAATACCTAGAAAGCTTTCGTTATCCGTTCCTACAAAAGAAAATGAAAACACAGTTGCTACAATGTCAGCAAAAGCATGCGGTAAATGCCCCCCAGACAGCTGCGATAAATACCAAAATGAAATACACTGTAATTTAGATACATGTAATATCAATTGTATATGGAAAGATGATAAATGTGAAAAACAAAGTTCATTATACTCTTTTAAGCCTTCTTTCAAAATAGGTATCCCTTTTGATTTTATTAAAAAATTTTCAGATTACTCAACAATGGCCCAAGAAATAAGAGATAACATAAAAGATTGCTTAATAAAAGGCAGTGAAACTCCAGATGATGACGAAGACCTAATAACCTGCGCAGAAAAAGAAAATAAAGAGGCCAGTGAATACAAAATCAGAATAGAAGCGCTGCCTGATTTAACTTCACATGATAGGTATCTTTTATTGTTTGATATAGAAGACAAAACATTCGAAAACCCCTATTCTGAAGATAAACTGGTCATAAAGTTTGGTATTCGGTTTATGGATCATTTCCCCCCTCCAAAAACAGAGATAAAGGGGATAGAAGAAAAAACAGTAGATGGTATAGATGGGAAATACCTTGTTTTTAAGAAAAACGACGCCTCTGATGTCAAAAGGTATGACATCTATTACAAGAAAATAGAGTCTACTGGAGAAATAAAAACAGAAAAACCAAAAGAAATAAGCAAAATGAAAGGAATAGCCGAAATATCCATAATTGATAAATCACAATTAGGAGATGAAATAGAATGGCTTGTAGATTATGATACTCTAGAAGCAGGAAGCAGCTACTATTTCTATATATTAGCTATAGACCATGCAGGCAACCCAGCTGATGAAATAAAACAAATAGAACAAGAAGTCAAAGAGCTTACTATCTAATAAAACCAATATATTCTAAAACACAAAAGTATATAAATAATCAAGAAAGACATGTTATCTAATGATTAAAATACCTCTAGATAGGATTATAGAAAAAATAAAGGAAAACGCAAACCTGTCAGAAGAGGAGATCAATTCTAAAATAAAGGAAAAGATGGCTCAGCTTTCTGGCCTGATCTCAAAAGAAGGGGCCGCGCATATAATAGCCAATGAATTAGGAATAAAGCTATTTGAAGAAGTTTCTGGAAAACTGCAGATAAAGAACATTTTAGCAGGGATGAGAGACGTAGAAACAGTGGGAAAAGTCCAGCAAATTTCCCAGGTAAATGAATTCCAAAGGCAGGATGGCGGAAAAGGAAAAGTTGCAAACCTGATCATAGCAGATGCGACAGGCTCAACAAGGGTTGTTCTGTGGGGCTCCCAAACAGATTTGGTAAAAGACCTAAAAGAAGGCGATATAGTGAAAATTCTATCTGGCTATGTTAAAGAAAATAATAACCGCCTGGAAGTTCACTTAAACGACAAAAGCAAATTAACCATTAACCCAGAAGGGGAAAATATCAAAGAAGTAAAGCAATTCACATCTAAAAGGAAAAAGATAAGTGAGCTAAGTGAAAACGAAAATGATATTGAATTATTAGGAACTATTGTACAGGTATTTGAGCCAAGATTTTTTGAAGTTTGCCCAGAATGCAACAAAAGAGCAAGGCCTAGGGACGAAGGATTTTTCTGCGAAACCCATAATATAGTAACACCTAACTATTCCTATGTTCTAAACCTCATACTCGATGATGGCACAGAAACGATAAGAACGGTTTTTTTCAGAAAACAAGTTGAAAATTTATTAGAAACCACTCATGAAAAAATATTGGAATATAAGGATGCTCCTGAGAAATTTGAGGATGTAAAAAATAGCTTGCTGGGCAATATAATAAAAATCGTTGGAAGAACAAATAAAAATGAAATGTTCGATAGGGTAGAGTTTGTTACAAGATTAGTATTCCCAAAACCAGGCGCAAAAGAAGAAATTGAAATGTTAAAAAAAGAGCCTGCTCAGGAGTCTAAAGACGAGCCTTCAGAAAAACTTCCGACAGTAGAAGAAATATAGAATGTTATTCAGAACGCATTTAGCTTTTAGCTTTCTAATTGGCTTATATTTGATCAGTATCCTAGAAGTAAAAAACCAGATATTATTTATGATTATCTTATTATTCTTCTCTATTTTCCCAGACATTGATGGGTCCTCAAGCAAGATATCCAAAAAATTAAGGCCTTTTTCTCACATATCTAATTTATTTGGGCATAGAAATATATTACATACAATATATTTCCCAATTTTGATAAGCCTGATTTTATTCATTCTCAATTTCAGGCTGGTAAGTTTAGCAGTCTTGTTTGGTTACTTAATGCATATATTCTTAGATCTCACCACAAAAAAAGGAATTGCATTATTTTATCCATTAAGCAAAAAAAGGATCAAAGGCTTTATCAAAGTGGGCTCTTTAACCGAAAATATAATCTTCACAATTCTAATTATTCTGATAATCTACAAATTATTGCTATAGAAGGTTATAGAAAGTTCACTTGCCAACCCCATCTCGCCAAAATTTGGCCAATACAAGCCCTCTAAAGCCAAAATCCGCAGTTCACTTGCCACTTGCCATACACCCGCAAGGTATATAAACAAGATATCCTTTACTATATTTGGTTGTTATAAACACAACCCCTCGCTTACCGGAAGCTCAGTTCTTCCTAAATAAGGTAAGTTTGAAATAAGATCCGAAAGGAAAGAGGTGTTTTAAATGAACACAGAAAGTACTGGCAAAACATTGCCAGAAAAAAAATTTAGCACTGGCGCCATATGTGCTACAATTTGGAAAAATAATGGCACAAGTAAAAAAACAGGAGATTCTGTTGAGTATAGAACAATACAGCTCGACAGAAGATATAAAGACAAAGAGGGAAACTGGCAAAGTACTGCTTCTTTAAGGCTAAATGACTTGCCAAAAGCCTCCCTGGTTCTGCAAAAAGCATATGAATATCTTGTCCTAAAAGGGCAAGATTCATCTAATGCTCAAGAAACAAGTGAAGAGATAATCATGTAGGGGTATCAAAATGAAAAAGAAACAAGATGAGGTAAAAGAAATGGAACCAGAAGAGGTTGTAGAAGGAAAAAAAGAAAAAACACTAAGCGACTTGCCAGGAGTAGGTCCTGCTACTGTTGAAAAATTGCAATCAGTAGGTTATAACGATTTAATGTCAGTTGCTGTAGCAACACCTGGAGAATTAATTGACGCTACTGGAATGACCCAGGCTGCAGTAAAAAAAGTTATAGCAACTGCGCGTGCTTCATTAGAAATGGATTTTAAATCTGGCGCAGAACTATTAGAGCAAAGAAGCAAGGTTATTAGGCTTTCTACAGGCAGCAAAGCATTTGACGCATTAGTGGGCGGCGGTTTCGAAACAGGAGCTATAACAGAATGTTTTGGCCAATATGGCTCAAGCAAAACGCAGATTGCCCACCAATTAGCTGTCAATGTTCAGAAAATGGATCCAACTGCATGCACTGTTTTTATCGATACAGAAAGCACATTCAGGCCGGAAAGGATTATCGAGTTCTCAGAAGGGGCAGGCTTGGATTCAGAGCAGGTTTTAAACAGCATAAAAGTAGCTAGAGCCTACAACTCAGACCATCAAATGTTGTTAGCAGAAAAGGTAGACGACCTGATTACAAAACAAGGATTAAAAGTGAGATTAGTAATTGTAGACTCATTAACAGCGCACTTTAGGGCAGAATTTGTTGGAAGAGGTACACTAGCAGACAGGCAGCAGAAATTAAACAAACATATGCATGTATTGTCAAGATTAGCAAATAAGCATAATCTATGCGTTTATGTTACTAATCAGGTTATGGCAAAACCAGACACATTCTTTGGTGACCCTACAGAAGCAATAGGCGGCCATATAGTTGCCCACAACTCAGCTTTCAGAATATACCTAAGAAAAGGCAAAAAGGGAACAAGAGTTGCAAAACTAGTTGACGCGCCGAATCTTGCAGACGGGGAATGTGGATTTATAGTAACAAAAGAAGCTATAAAAGACATATAATTTTTTCTTTTTTTCTTAAAAACATTAGCTTTAAATACCCTTGCTCATTCGTAAAGCTTATTACACATGGGTGTAAGATTGTGTGAGAACACGTAATTAGATAGATAGGTGAAGTAAAATATGGAAAGAGATTTTGGAAATAGAGGGTTTATGGCCCCAGTTAAGGTTGGGGATGAAATAGAAGTAAAAATAGAGGCAGTAGGAGAAAAAGGAGACGGTATAGCAAAGAAAGACGGCTTTGTCCTCTTCATACCAAACGCAAAAGAAGGCGACGTAGTTAAGATAAAAGTAACAAAAGTCTTAAGAAGAGTTGGCTTTGCTGAAATAGTTGGAGAAGGTAGTGCTCCAGCAGAAGAAACTCCTAAAGATGAAGCTGCTCCAGAAGAAGCTGAAGCTCCAGTAGAGGATTCAGAAGATTTTGGTGAAGAAGACAAAGAATAAAAAAGATTATTCTTAATTAATATTTTTTTATTTATTTTTTCATAATATTTATATATCTCGAGCTCTACTCGAGTATTATAAAATCAGAGATTTTATATAGGTTTTCCTATACCCAAAAAATATGAGATTATTCCTAGCTATAGATTTTAACGAACTAAAAGATAACTTGGTTGCAATTCAAAGCAAAATAGGCAAATCAACAGGTAACTTAAAGGAAGTTACCAAATTCCACTTAACATTAAAGTTTCTAGGGGAAGTTTCTGAGGATAACGCCAGCCAAATAAAAGATATCCTTAAAAAAGTAAAATTCAACGCATTTAACCTATCAGTAGATAAAATAGGCGTTTTTCCAAATGAAAACTATGTAAGGGTTATATGGATAGGCGTAAAACCAGACAAAGAAGTCAAAGCTCTACAGGATAATGTTGAAAATGCCCTAAAAGAGTTCAATTTCAAAAAAGACTTTCAATTCCACCCACATATAACATTAGCAAGGGTAAAGTTCATCAAAGATAAAGAGAAATTCATTAAAAACTTAAAAGAAATCAAGGTTGAACCAAAAACAATAGAAATCAAACAATTCAAGCTTATCAAAAGTACATTAACACCGAAAGGGCCAGTTTATGAAGATGTAGAAGTTTTTAGTTAACTTTTTAAATAAAACCCTACCCCTATAGTCTATTACCAAAGGTTTTAACTAACTATGGTTAAAACGAATATGTGTTGAGGTTATAAAAAAGCACGGTTTGGTTAATTTATAAATTATGAAATAATTTACTAAATTAGAAAAATTCGAAGAATTTTTCGTAATGGAGAAAATAAAATGGCAGAAGAAAATCCGAAATTTTTAGTTTCGCAAGATCAATACCTAAAATCAGGCATCCATATAGGAACGAAATTCAAAACAAAGTATATGGAACAATTTATCTACAAAACAAGGACAGATGGATTAAGTATATTGAATCTACAAAAAATAGATGAGAGAATAAAAACAGCAGCTAATTTTATAGCTCAATATGATCCAGAAGACATTTTAATCGTAAGTAGAAGGGAGAATGGATGGAAAGCAGTAAAGACATTTGGAAGAGTAACTGGTATCAAATTTGTAGCTGGAAGATACCCTCCAGGCATGTTAACTAACCCTGCTTTGGAAATATATTATGAATCAAAAGTTATCCTATCAACAGACTCTTGGCCAGATAGAAACGCTATCTTAGATGCTAACAAGATTGGTATACCTGTAATTGCATTATGTGATACAAACAATCAATCAAATAACCTAGATCTGGTCGTCCCTTGTAATAATAAAGGAAAGAAAAGTCTAGGATTGTTCTTTTATATTCTTGCAAGAGAATACTTAAAGTTAAGAGGAATAATCAAAAACGACAGTGACTTTAAAGAAACAGTAGATGACTTCACAGAGGAATAATCATATTAAGGTTATCAAATCTTTTATTGCTTTTTTTAATTCTTTCTTTTCATACAAGACCTTATACACTTGTTTTGTAAGAGGTAAATCTATGTTCTTTTCCTTGGCCAAATCATAAACTGCTTTTGTCGTTTTTATGCCCTCAGCTACCATGCCATGCATCTCTTTTTTTATATCATCAAAACTCTTTCCTTCTGCAATTCTCTCTCCAACAAACCTGTTTCTGGAATGTTTAGATGTGCATGTAGCTACTAAATCGCCAACCCCTGCTAAACCATAAAAAGTGGATCTTTTTGCACCAAAAAATCTGCCTACTCTGCTCATCTCCATCAACCCAAATGTTATAATAGAAGCCTTTGCATTATCCCCTAGCTTCAAACCATCACAAACACCTACTGCAATAGCAGTTATGTTCTTTATTGCTCCGCAAACTTCTACCCCTATAATATCATCATGAGGATAAACCTTAAAATACTCTGTTTCCAAAACATCTTTAACCTTTGGCAGTACATCTAAATGTTTAGATGCTATCACAGTGGCTGTAGGAATCTTTCTGCTAACCTCTTCAGCATGATTTGGTCCTGACAAAGCAACAACCTTAACTTTCAATTCTTCCTCTAAGATTTCAGACATTCTTTTAAATGTTATATCCTCTAATCCTTTTGTCACAGAAATAACAATTGTATCTTTATCTATAAATTCTGAAATCTTCTTTGCCATATCCCTTAGAAATGAAGAAGGTATTGCAGTGATTATAATTTCTGCCCCAACAATAGCTCCTTTCAGATTATTAGTTGATTCTAGATTTTCAGACAAATTAACGCCCCTTAGAAATCTTGTATTTTCTTTTTTATTGTTAATGTCATCAACTACCTCTTTTTCAAAAGCCCACAACTTAACCTTATACCCCTTACAAGCTAGTAAATTAGCCAAAGTTGTTCCCCATCCGCCTGCACCTATTACAGCGATTTTCATCTTAATCAAAATTATACTCCTTGCCTGTTAATTTAGCAATCTCTTTCATTACCTTAGTGGTAACTAATCTCAATGTCTTTTTATCATTTTCCATCCCATAATACTTATCAAAATACATCAGCTTCCCAATATTAACAACAACCCTCTTAAATCTAGGAATATTCTTTCCTTTAGGCAGCACCTCAAAAGTTCCAATTAAGCCTACAGGCAGTACAGGAACCTTGGCTGCTAAAGCTAATCTCGCTGCGCCTGTCTTTCCTCTTTGGAGATTTCCTGTTAGTGTTCTTGTCCCCTCTGGATAAACCCCTATTATCTTATTACTTTTTAGATATTTTATTGCTGTTTTCAATGCTTCTTTTCCGCCTGCCTGCCTGTCAATAGGTATAGCACCAACATGTTCGTGCCACCTCTTCTGAAAAGGAGTTTCAAAATGTTCTTTCTTCGCAAGGTAATAAACTCTTTTGTTTAGTTTGGTTATTATTATCGAAGAAAGGATAAGGTGGTCCATATAACTTGAGTGGTTTGCAGATAGTATAAAGTTTCTGTCCTTAGGTATATCCTCTAATCCGTTTATTTTCTTTACCCACAACTTTATAATGGGTATAATTGTCAACTTCTCAATAGCATGCACCATTTTAGTACTTGTACCTCTTTCCGATTAATTTTCCAATCTCCCTCATTATTTTTCTAGTTACATTATTTAATACTTTCCTATCACCCTGTTTCCCATAATACTTATCAAAATATAATGGCTTCCCAATAATAACTCTAACAATCTTCCTTATCCTGGGTAATGATTGCCCTTTGGGCAATACGTCCCTTGAGCCAATTATTCCTACAGGTAAAACTGGAACTTTGGCTGTTAAAGCTAATCTGGCTGCTCCAACCTTTGCTCTTTGCAATTCGCCATCAAGAGTTCTATGTCCTTCAGGATACACACCAACAGAATCTCCTTTCTTTAAATAGTACACAGCTTTCTTAAAAGCATTCTTGTTTACATCCTTCTTTTTAGGGTGGTCATAAACCTCTACAGGAATTGAGCCGCCCCAATATAAAAACCGCCTCAATAAAAAAGGCCTGAAAAACTTCCTGTTAACATACATATGTAATACCCTGTTTACTCTAGGAACAATGATTGAAGGGATCAAAAGATCATCATAAAAACTAGAATGATTAGGGCAAACAATAAATGCTTTATTTTTTGGGATATTATCTGTTCCTTCTACTTTCTTCAGCCATATTTTCATTATAGCAGGTATAACCAGCCTGCCTATTGGGTAGACCATAACACTAGAAAAATAGCTAGTTTATTATAAACCTTATTATTTTTTCAGCTCGTTAATAAGCTCAGGAACAACCTTAAACAAATCACCTACAATCCCATAATCAGCTACTTCAAATATAGGCGCGCTGGAATCCTTGTTTATTGCTATAACCATATCAGAATTCTGCATTCCAGCCTTATGCTGTATAGCTCCAGAAATTCCTATTGCAATATAAAGCTTAGGCCTCACTGTTTTTCCTGTCTGTCCAACCTGGTGGTCTTTAGCTATCCATCCAGAATCGACAGCCGCCCTTGAAGCACCAACCTCTGCTTTTAACAATCGTGCAAGATCTTCAACTAAGCTAAAGTTCTTTTTCTCTCCTAATCCTCTTCCGCCTGAAACAATTATCTTTGCTTCCTCTAGATTAACTTTTTTCTTAGCTTCTTTTATTATCTCCAAAACCTTTAGTTTGCTGTCTTTCTCAGAGACATTTGCAGCAATTTTAACTATCTCTCCTTTCCTGCTTCCATCCTTCTCTCTCATCTTAAAGACGCCAGGTCTTGCAGTTGACATCTGCGGCCTATGCTTCTTGCATATTATCTGAGCCATTAAATTGCCTCCAAAAGCAGGCCTTGTCTGTAATAATAATCCGTCTTCTGTAATATCTAAACCAGTACAATCAGCAGTTAAACCAGTATTAATCCTCTGGGCAATTCTTGGTGCTAAATCTCTTCCAATATGTGTTGCCCCATATATGGCAACCTGGGGTTTTGTTTTCCGGATATGTTCAGATACAACCTTAGTATAAAAATCAGTTTGATAATTTTTTAATATGGGTGACTCTGCCAAATAAACCTTATCAGCTCCATAGTTTATCAGATCCTGGGATAAACCAGAATCCTTATCCGTCAATAAAATAGCTGCTGTTTTGACATTTAATTTATCTGCTAACTCCCTTGCCTTGCCTAATAATTCAAAAACTACCCTTGATATTTTATTATGCCTTTGCTCTGCAAAAACCAAAACTTCCTCGCCCTCTTTCTTTTCCTTTTTTTCAAGATTCTTTTCTTCTTTCAAAACTTCTAGATAACCATTATCTATAGCCTGCTGAACTTCAGGCATATTCGGTACATCTTCAAAATCATTTCCCCTGATTAATACAATCCCGCCTAGATTAAGCTGTGTTTCCGGGCATTGCATAGCTACTTTTACTTTCACCATTAAAAAGCACCTATTATCTCCTTTTCTTTTAATATTGAAACAAGCTTCTCGACAACTTCTTTGGTAGAACCTTTTAAAATCTGCCCCTGCCCCTTTGCTGGAGGAGTAAATGACTTCTTGACAGATGTAGGAGAACTCAATAATCCTATCTTATATTTGTCTACCTCAATTTCTTCTGCGCTCAATACCCTAACTTCTTTCTCTCTATAAGCTTCTTTTATGCCATGTAGGCTAGGATATCCTATTTCATTAATCTCAGAAACACATGTGATTAAACAAGGGAGAGCAGCCTCTATAACTTCGTAGCCTTCTTCCATCTGCCTCTCTACCTTAACCTTTCCTTCACCTAACTCAATTTTCTGAGCATAGGTAATTTGTGGAAGGCTTAAAAATTCTGCAACTTGAGGTCCAACTTGGGCAGTATCCCCGTCTATTGCCTGCCTTCCAAACAACAATAAGTCATAATTGCCAATATGTTTTATCGCAGCACCTATTGCATTTGCAGTTGCCCATGTATCCGAACCAGCAAAAGCCCTATCACAAAGTAAAATTGCTTCATCAGCTCCAAAAGCAAGCGATTCACGCAAAGCTTCTTCAGCCTGTGGTGGCCCCATTGATATAACAGTGACTTTCCCTTTATGTTTATTCTTTATCTTAATAGCTTCTATTAAAGCATGCTTATCATCAGGATTCATAATAGTTGGAACCCCTTCCCTAATCAACGTTCCTGTTTTTTGGTCTATCTTAACTTCATTTGTATCAGGTACTTGCTTTATGCATACAATAATGTTCATCTTAGAAACCTCTCCCTAATAATTCAGCTGCAATAACCAATCTTTGAATTTCAGAAGTTCCTTCATAAATCTCTGTAATCTTAGCATCCCTGTAAAATCTTTCTAAAGGATAATCTTTCATATAGCCATAACCACCATGGATCTGTATAGCGGCTCTAGTAACTTCCATAGCCACATCCGAACCATATAACTTGGCCATAGCAGCTGCTTTTACATATCTCTTTCCTTTATCCTTAATATCAGCAGCCTTGTAACACAACAGCCTAGCGGCCTCTATCTTAGTTGCCATATCAGCAAGCATAAATTGTAAAGCCTGAAACTTATGCAGCTTTCTTCCAAACTGTTCTCTTTCTTGTACATATTTCAAACATTCATCAAAAGCAGCCTGCGCAATTCCCACACCTTGCATCCCTATGCCAATTCTTCCAGAATTGAAAACACTCATTGCAATCTTAAAACCTTCTCCTTCAACTCCGCCAATTAAATTATCCTTAGGAAGCCTCATGTCCCTGAAGACTAATTCTTGTGTATTTGAGCCCCTTAACCCTAATTTATCCTCTTTTTTTCCTAAACTAAATCCCTCTGTTTTCTTAGGCTCAAAAGCAAAAATGCTTAATCCATTATGCTTCTTGCTTTTATCAGTTGTTGTAACAATGCATATCAAATCAGCCTTTCCACCATTTGTTATGAATATCTTATTGCCATTAACTATATACTTGTCACCATCCCTAATAGCAGTTGTTTGCACATTAACAGCATCGCTGCCTGCATTTGGCTCAGTAAGTGCAAATGCCCCCAAATACTCTCCAGAAGCTAATTTTGGCAAGAATCTCTTCTTCTGGTCTTCTGTACCAAAATTAACAATGGGGTGGCATGTAAGAGAAGCATGAGCTCCCATTGTGACAGCAGTTGCATTGCATCCTCTGCTTACTTCCTCCATGATTATTGCCTGAGAAATATTATCTAACTCTGCTCCACCATATTTCTTAGGTATAGACATACCCATAACCCCCAATCTAGCTAACTTCTTGATCTGCTCAGCTGGAAAAATCTCTTTTTGATCAGCATCTGCAGCATATGGCTTTATTTCAGAGTCTACAAACTGTGTAATCATCTTCTTTATTGCCAATTGTTCTGGTGTAAAGTCAAAATTCATGATAAAACCCCCAATAATTAGAGTATAGAATTACTTTATAAATCTTGCTCAAAATAAAAAAATAAAAAAGAAATAGGAAACTTAGAATCTAGGTCTTCCTCCGCCTCTTCCGCCACCGCCTCCTCCGCCACCGCCAAATCTTGGTTTCTTATGTTTTTGGTAACAGTCCCTGCAATAAACCGGTCTTCCTTCTGTTGGTTTAAAAGGAACCTCACATTCATTACCACAATCTGCACAAGTTGCCTTATGCATCTCTCTATCTCCAAATCCTTCTCCAAATCCCATTTTACTCATTCACCTTTTGTGTTAGTTATACTCTGATTTCCTACTAGAAGTAGTACTCCCGGTATACTAATGCCTAGAGAAATAAGGGGAGTATTTAAATTTAATGGTTTTTCGTGGCCTATAATACCTGAACTCTTAGAAGCTAATACCACCATCCACCTTAATTACCGTTCCAGATATATACTTCGCATCGTCAGACGCCAAGAACTTAACAGCATTAGCCACATCTAATGGCTGGCCAATCTCTCTAAGTGGAATCAACTGTAATATCTGCGATAACATCTCCATCGGTATCTTATCAGTCATAGCTGATTCTATAAAGCCAGGAGCAACAGCATTTACTGTTATTTTCATCTTGCCAACCTCCTTAGCTAATGACTTTGTAAATCCAATCACTCCAGCTTTAGTCGAAGCATAATTAGTCTGCCCGAAATTGCCTGATATTCCGGCAATAGAAGATATATTTATTATCCTGCCACCCTCTGGAATCATCTCCAAAACATTATGTGTAACATTATACAAACTGTTCAAGTTAACATTAATCACAGGATACCATTCCTCTGGCGTCATCTTCTTAAGAGTTCTGTCTTTAGTAATCCCAGCATTATTTACTAAAATATCCACCTTGCCGAATTTCTTCTTAATATCTTCAGCCATTTTCTTGCAGCTTTCAAAATTAGAAACATCAGCAGCAACAAACTCAGATTTAACCCCAAAATTCTTAATCTCAGCTACAGTTTTAAGTGCTTCTTCCTTCATCACTTCAATATCATTTATTATTATATTGCAGCCTTCTTTAGCAAGAGCTAAAGCCATTTCTTTTCCTAGTCCACGAGCTGAACCGGTTATTAAAGCATTTTTTCCTTTTAAGCTCATTCTGAATCACCTTGTTATTGGTATTTTATATTTGTTTATTATTGTTACGAATTTTAAACTTTCTTCAATATATGGCAGGTAACAGTGCCGCCAACCCCGCCAACATTATGAGCCAAAGCAAAATTAGTATTGCTAATTTGTCTATCTCCTGCCTCCCCCCTCATTTGTTCTACAATCTCACAAATCTGGCTAAGCCCAGTAGCAGAAGGCGGGTGCCCTTTTGACTTTAATCCGCCTGATGTATTCACTGGCATTCTCCCATCAATATTAACAACGCCATCCCTTATCAATTTAACCCCTTCTCCTTTTTTGGCAAAGCCAATATCCTCGTAACTCATCAGCTCGACTATTGTGAATGCATCATGTATCTCTACAAAATCAATATCACTAGGCGTTAATTTAGCTTGTGTAAAAGCCTCTTTTGCAGAAACAGATGTTGCTTCCCATGTTGTTAAATCTCTGCTTTCAAAAGGGGCTAATCTGTCTGTACAAAGGCTAGAACCAATTATCTTAACATCTGACTTATCCTTTGTCAACACAGCAGCGGCAGCCCCGTCAACACTAATGCTGCAATCCATAACTCTCAAAGGCGAAGCAGCAATCTTTGATTTCTTAATATCTTCCAAAGTAACTTTTTTATTATAGAAACGCGCCTTTGGATTGAAAAATCCATTTGAATGGTTTTTATATGCAATCAATGCTAAATCATCCATGGTTGTATCTGGAAATCTGTTGAGATACTCTCTTGCCACTATCGCAGCAGAAGATGGAGCAGTTACCCCTTCTGGCTGTTCCCATTTAGACTCCATCGCCATCATAAATTCGTCTGTAATAGACTCTGACTTACATGTCATCAGTTTTTCTACTCCTACAACAAGGACATTATCATAGCCCAATTGATTTGCTACCCACAAAGCATGGCCTCCGCCAGCACAGCCAGCAGGAACCCTTATTATAGGCTTGTTTGTCCTGAACATAGAGCTCAACATTCCAGCAAAATGCCTTTGTTTTTCTATAGAAAAAAACCACTCTAAGGTTGAACAAACAATTGCGTCTATCTTATTAAAGCTCATATCAGCACAATCCAAAGCTTCAAGGCAAGCATCATATGCTAACTGGTGTGAAAACTTATCAGAAATCCCGAACTTCGTCATGCCAACTCCTTTTACAAACATTTTAATCCTTCTTAATCAGCTAAAACTTTTAAAAAGTTTGAGGTCTTAAAAAACCTATGGGTTTTTTATTAATTTGGAGCCTATCGGTTGTTTTATATCTCTCCTTAAGGCATCCAGTTCATTTCCAATAACATTTATCTTGGATATATCATGCTCCCCAATGCCCAATTTGCCTGCTAACTCAACATAAGGCAATTTCCTCAAACAAAAAACCTCTTGAATGATTTTATCGTGAACAACAGGGTTCCTCGCAGCAAATATTAAATTAAAAAATCCTGGCTCACCATATTCAGCAGGCCCATTCCCCTGCATGCCTATAGAAGCATCACCCAATGTAATAAAATTAGGCAACACCTTTGGTAAAAGTGTCAAAGCAGCAACAGCCTTCTTAGGATCTTTTGCTAACTCATCAAAACTTTTCTTAGATAGAAATCTTGTTAAATTCTCAAAAGCCCCGTCTATTCCAAGCAGCATATCTGTTTTTATAACAGGCACATTAAAAATTAAATCAAAATCATTGACTATCTTACTCACTTCAAAAGCAAATTCTCCTTCTTTCTTCTCTTCAAATTCTGCCTTGCTTATATCCACAAATTTAACCCCAAAACTTTTAATAACCTTATTTATGCCAGATTTCGCTATTGTCTTTTCCAAAGGAACAAAAAAGCTTTGCTCTGCTATAGTTATATTCTCTTTCTTCACCCGGTTGCCCAACAAATATTGTATTAACCCACTAATAACATTAGGGTTAGTACAAATACCCATATAAGAATAGCCCGGAAAACTGATATTAGGTTTAATCAAGACCCTTGTGTTTGAATCTGCCTCTATACCCCCTATAAGCTCTAAGGCCCCCTTAACAGCTTCATAAAAATCATACTTTATCTTCACTACAGCAACTGAATTCTCTGAAGCGTCTGGCTTATCCTCATAAGCATCACCAAGATTATAATCCTTTATTGTCTTTTTAGGCATCTTGTTGCCATATTCGTCCTCTAAGATTAAAACATTATAAGGGATAATAGGGTGTGGTGGACAAGGAGTATAAACCTTAGTATAGCCTACAACCTTTAATCTGGTTCCTACCTGCTTTTTAATCTCTCCCCTGCAATACAAGCACTTCTCAATTGGATGTATCCATTTCTTATCGCATTTCTCACAAATCCATCTTATTGTTTTTGTCATTAAATCACCTTATGCAGCTATCTTATCAAATACACGAAAAAATTGCTTTGCAATTTTTTGTGTCCCAGAAAAATATAGATTATATTTTTCTGAGGATGTGAACAGTAGTTGTTCCTCCTGCTCCACCAACATTATGTGTTAATCCTAATTTAGCATCCTTAACCTGCCTTTCCCCGCATCTATTCCTTAACTGATCTACAATCTCAACAATCATAGCAACTCCTGTTGGAGAGATTGGATGCCCCCTTGCCTTCAATCCGCCAGATGTGTTAACAGGCATTTTCCCATCTAGAGTAGTATGCCCTTGCCTTATAAGCTCTTTTCCTTCTCCTTTTTTGCAAAATCCCAAATCCTCGTAAGCAATTAACTCTATAATTGAAAACGCATCATGAAGCTCAGCTACATCAATATCTTTTGGTTCAACACCAGCTTGTTTAAATGCTTCTTTTCCTGCTTTCACTGTTCCATTCCATACAGTCATATCTTTCCTCTCAAAAGGAGCCAAATAATCTGTTGCTAAAGCAGATCCTATAACTTTAATATCTGATTTTTCATTTGAAATAATGACGGCAGCAGCCCCATTTACACTTATGCTACAATCATACAGATTAAAGGGTGTTGCCACAATAGGTGATTTTTTAATGTCCTCTAAAGTAACCTTTTTGCCATAGAATCTTGCTTTGGGGTTTAGGCTGCCATTATGATGATTTTTATATGCAATCAATGCTAAATCATCATGTGTTGTGCCATATTTAAGCATATGTTGCTGAGCAACCAAAGCATTCTGAGCAGGAAACACCAAACCTTCTTCTTGCTCCCAAAAATTATCACCTGCATTCATTATTTCCTTTGTGATTATTGGTGTTGGGCCAGCTAAAACTTTGTCAACACCCAAAACCAGAATATTGTTATATTTTAATCTCAAAGCTGTCCAAAAAGCAGCTCCTCCTCCACCGCAAACAGCAGGCACCCTGATTATTGGCATCTGTTTTTTCAGCATGCTGCTCAAAACAACGCCATACATCCTCTGCCGCTCCTCATTTATTTTAGTATCCACAGTGCTGACAACAACAGCGTCAATATCCCCCATATTCATATTAGAATCATCCAAAGCAAGATTTATAGCTTCAAAAGCCATGCTGTGTGTAGTTTTATCCTCTACCCCAAACTTAGTCATCCCTACCCCCTTCACATATCTTTCCATAAGAAATCACTTATAAACAGGGGATGCTTTAGACCTAAAATCCCTTCTATCCACAACAGCAAGCATCATAGTTGCTTCAGCTACAACATTATCATCCACAATAGCCTTTCCGCTCATTAAAGCTCCCCTTTCGTCCTTACCAAGCATAGTAATTTCATATTTAAGCTGGTAACCTGGAAATGTTGGTGCTAAAAACTTTGCTTCTTTTATTTTATAAGCTAAAACTTCCTTCTCCCAGTGATTTTCAAGGTTATACCGCAATAATAAAGTAGCAGCTTGCCCCATGCCCTCTATGATTAAAGCTCCAGGCATTATTGGAAATCCTGCAAAATGGCCTTTGAAGAATTCTTCATTGGCAGATGTATTCTTAATAGCAACCACTTTATTTTTATCTAAGCTAAGAACCCTGTCTATCATTAAGAAAGGTATTTCATAAGGTATTATTTGTTTAATAGCATTGCTATCAATTTCACCTTTATCATTCTTTAATTCATCTATTGTTTTCATAATTAACACCCCATAATTTGTACTATGTTCTGGCTTTAGAAGGCTAAAACGCTTTAAAAAGCTTATGTTTTATCCAATCAAAAACCTAAGGTTTTTAAAGCTAAAAACAACTACAAAGCAATATGGAAAGCAATCAGAAAAAGATAGCCAAAATCTTAAATAACCTATTAAGCCCTATAGAAAAAAGCTATGCCTTCATGAAAAAATTAGCCAAAAGAACGCATGAAAAAATGCCATATTTATATGATGAGATAGAAAGGCTCATAAAATCTCATTTGGTTGTATTAGAAAAGGATGAAAAATTATTGCATAATCCAGATTTGAATAGTTTTGGTGATTTAATAACAAAAAATCTTGCCAAAAAACTTCCCAACCTAAATGAAAAACAGATTAATAAAGTAATAAAAGATAGCTCGTCAAAATCCTTTTTAGATATGCTCGCAAGAGGGCTAACTAACATTGAAGAAGAAAAAGAGTATACAAAAGTAAGTAAAGAAAGGTTATTTAAAAGAGTTTTAATCGCAAACCGAGGAGAGATTGCCTTAAGGATAGTTAGGGCTTGTAGAGAACTTGACATACAAACAGCCATTATACACACAAAACAAGATAAAAATACCTTAGCTGTAAAATTTTCAGACAAATCTTATTCAGTAGGGAATAAGCCAACTAGTTATTTGGATTATAAAAAGATAATTAAAATAGCAAAAAAAGCAAAAGCTGATGCTATCCACCCAGGTTATGGTTTTCTAGCTGAAAATAGTGATTTTGCAAGATTATGTGAAAAAAAGAATATTAAGTTTATTGGTCCTTCAGCAAAATCTATTACTCTAATGGGAAATAAAGACAAAGCAAGGCAAACCATCAAGCGCTTGCGAATACCTTTGATTATTGGAACAAAATCACTAAAGAACATAAAGGACGCCATAAAGTCCGCAAAAGAAATAGGGTATCCTGTGATTGTAAAAGCTGTTTCTGGTGGTGGTGGAAAAGGAATGAGAGTTATAGAAAATGAAAAGGAGATTTCAAAAGCCTTTAAGAGCGCGCAAGCAGAGGCACAATCCTCTTTTGGTGATGATTCGCTATATATGGAAAAATATATGGAAGCTCCGCGCCACATAGAATTCCAAGTATTGGCAGATAAGTTTGGTAATGCTATCCACTTAGGGGAAAGAGAATGTAGCATTCAAAGAAGACATCAAAAACTAATAGAAGAGGCCCCCTCTCCAGCAGTAGATAAAGAGTTAAGGCGGAGAATGGGTGAAGCAGCAATTAAGATTGTTAATGCAGTTAAATATATAGGTGCTGGAACTGTAGAATTTTTATTAGACAAAAACAGAAACTTCTATTTTATGGAGATGAATACAAGAATCCAGGTTGAACATGGAATAACCGAAATGGTTACTGGTGTTGATTTAATAAAAGAGCAAATTAAAATAGCTGCAGGAGCAAAATTAGCATATAAGCAGGAAGATATAAAGATTGATAGCGCAGCTATTGAATGTAGAATAAATGCAGAATGCCCGGCAGAGGACTTCTGCCCCACTACAGGAACAATAATAAATTATCTGCCCCCGGGAGGCCCAGGTATCAGAGTTTGTAGCTCTTGCCATGCAGGACATGTAGTAAGCCCGCATTATGATTCCTTAATTGCCAAGCTAATGTGTAGGGGCTCTAACAGAAGTGAGGCCATTTCAAGAATGAAAAGGGCCCTTGAAGAATTCATCATAGAAGGGGTAGAAACAACAATACCATTCCACAAAGTTGTATTGAGCAACAAAGCATTTGCAAAAGGGGATACCACAACCAACTTCATTGAAAAAAACAATATATTAGGCCAACTAAAAACAAAAAAAGTAAAGAAAAATGGATTGACAAAAAAGGAAAAAATATTGATTGTTACAACTGCAGTTTCACAATACCTTGACAAAGGTAAGATAGAAAAAAAACAATCTGCATGGGTAACATCTGCTAGACAGGAACAAATGAATTCTGAAGAAAATGTTTAAAATATATCATTTTAAGAGATTAAACTCTACTAACACTAAAGCTAAATTCTTTGGGATTAATTCTGTGATTATAGCTGATGAACAAATTAAAGGTAAAGGCAGGTTCAAACGCAATTGGAAATCTTCAAAAGGAGGAATCTATTTATCCTTGGTTTTACCCAAAACAACAAAACCTCAATTTTATACATTCATAGCAGCTCTCTCTGCTAAAAAAGCGCTGAATATAAAAAAAATAAGGATTAAATGGCCAAACGACTTAATCTATGGAAAAAAGAAAGTATGTGGGATATTAACAGAACTTAAAGAAAAAAAAGCAATAGTTGGTATTGGCATAAACACCAATAATGAAATACCATTTTCATTAAAAAACAAAGCTATTTCATTAAAATATATAAAAAAGAAAGGGATAAACAATGAAAAAGTAATTAAAGTGTTATTAAAAAATTTTGAATCTTACCTAAAAAGCAAACAATCTAAAATAATCCGTGATTGGAAAAGGAACTCTTTCTTAGGCTCTCAAGTTAAAGTCAAAACACTAAACGGGGCCTATAAAGGTATAGCCTATGATATTGACAAAGATTGTTTTTTGATTTTAAAAGATAAAAACGGAAACAAAATCCAAGTTAGGGAAGGAGATATTATAATAAATTCACTCTAAAACCTTTCTAATTTCATCAGGAACCCTTACAGGCTTCATCTCTTTGTTAATAAAAACATTAACCGTATATGCCTCCAACAACAATTCCTTCTTCTGATTATATGCTTTATAGCTAAACTTTACACTCGAATTCCCTATACTATTTATAGTTGTCTCCAATTCAACAATATCGTCATATCTCGCTGGTTTCTTATAAGTTACCTTAACTTCAACAACAGGGGCAAACATGCCTTTTGTCTCTAGCTCAGAATAGGTTATCCCATTTACCCTTAATATCTCTGTTCTACCAGCTTCAAACCAATCTAAGTATCTAGCATAGTAAACTACCCCAAAATGATCTGTATCTGAATACCTTACCCTATGCTGGGTTATATGCTTCATAATAAAAAGTTAATATATTCTCCTTTAAAAAATATTGGTTTTGAAAATAATTATTTTCAATAAACTTTATAAATTAAAAAACATTACCAGATTATTGAGGATGGGGTTTTTAGACAATACACCACTGTTGAAGAGAATCTTTGAAGTGGGCTACACTATGTTTCTCATCATTTTGTTATCTGCATTAGTCGGCTTAATCTTGGCTTTCCCAGTAATGTGGTTATGGAACTTTGTATTCAAAAATTTTCCAGCATTAAGGATTAATGTTTTTCAAGCTTGGGCTTTAAATGTTTTGGCAGGTATTTTGTTTGGAAAAACATCAGGGGAGAAAGAAAAATGAATATTGAAGAGCTGGAAGAATTAGCTTACCTATTAGAATCAGAAAATATGCAGGAACTTACCAAAGAGATTACAACCCACCTAAGAAAAAGGGGCGTTAAGTTAAGAGAGTTTAGATGGAACGAACTAGAAGCCTCTTAGAATTACTCAATAACAACTAGCAAATCTCCTTTGTTAACAATATCCCCTTTCTTGACTTTAATCTCCTTAACCTTGCCATCCACATTAGCGCCAATCTCATTCTCCATTTTCATTGCAACCAAACTAATTAATTTCTTTCCTTTCTTAACAATATCACCAACCTTAACATCAACAGAAAAAATAATTCCTGGCAAGGGCGCCAAAATTGTGCCCTTCTCCTTGTCCAACCTTCCACCATCAATTCCTTGAAATAATTTATCACTAATATCTGATTTTGTTTCTACCTCAAAAGTTTCTCCATTAAAATATACTTTAAGTTTTCCAGAATCTAATTCTTCAACCTTAACACTATACTCCTTTCCATCAATTTTTACCTTTAAATCTTGCATTTTCACAAAGGAATATTTCCGTGTTTTTTAGAAGGTCTTCTCTCTCTTTTATTCATTAACATTTCTAAAGCGCTAATCAACTGTATTCTTGTTTCTTTTGGGTCAATAACCTTGTCTACCCTTCCTTCCTTAGCAGCTACATATGGGTTAAGAAACTTATCAGAAAATTCCCTAACTTTTTCTTGGTTTATCTTTTCCCAATTTTTTGACTTCATGTCTTTCTTGTTTAGTATTTTAACCGCTTGCTCAGCGCCCATTACAGCAATTTCTGCCATTGGCCAAGCCAAAACATAATCATAACCCATCTCCTTGCTAACTAAAGCTATATACGCGCCACCATAAGCCTTTCTAAGAACCAAACTAACTTTAGGAACAGTAGCTTCTGAATATGCGAAAAGTATTTTGGCGCCATGCCTAATAACGCCGCCATATTCCTGTTCCGTACCCGGCAAGTACCCAGTAACATCAACAAAATTTACCAAAGGAATGTTAAATGCATCAGAGAACCTTACAAATCTAGAGATTTTATCTGAGCTGTTTATGTCCAAACACCCAGCCAAAACCTTTGGTTGATTTGCAACCACGCCTATAACGTTTCTATTCAGCCTTGCAAAACCAACAACACAGTTCTGAGCATAATCTGAGTGTACTTCAAAAAAAGAGTTCTTATCTACAACTTCGTTTATTACATCTATTATATCATAACTTTTCTTTGCATCATTGGGTACAATATCCTTTAAACTATTATTCAATCTATCTGGAGAGTCGCCCATGTCGATTAAAGTAGGATTATCTAAATTATTTTGGGGTAAATAACTCAACAATTGTTTTATCTTTAATATACATTCCTTCTCATTATTCGCAAAGAAATGAGCAACACCGCTTTTCTTATTATGGATATTGGCTCCGCCTAATCCTATAAAATCAACCTTTTCCCCAGTTACACTCTTAACAACATCAGGCCCAGTAATGAACATATAGCTGGTTTTGCCAACCATAAAAACAAAATCAGTCAAAGCGGGGCTATATACTGCGATTCCGGCGCATGGGCCTAAAATAGCAGAGATTTGGGGAATAACTCCAGAACAATGGGTATTCATCTTAAAAATATTACCTCCGCCATCTAACCCGTTTATTCCCTCTTGGATTCTAGCCCCGCCAGAATCAAATAAGCCTATTAAAGGGCAGCCGGTTTTTAATGCAAAATCCATGATTTTAGAGATTTTCTTATTATGCATCTCCCCCATTGACCCGCCTATAAAAGTAAAATCCTGTGCATAAACACAAACTCTCTTTTTGTTTATAGTGCCATATCCCACGATTACACCATCCCTTGCTCTTTTCTTACCCTGCAAATCAAAGTCATGGCTCTTCAATTCAACAAATTCATCAATCTCAGTAAAAGAACCCTCATCCATCAATAGATTAATCCTTTCTTCAGCTGTTAACTTGCCCTTTTCATGCTGTTTTTTGATTAAATCTTTGTCTAACTCAAACTCTTCTTTTCTCTTGTTAAACTCCTTAATTTTACCATTACCGCCCATATTGTTCACAGCCCATGTAAATAAAGCGCTGTTTAAAAACCTTATGGTTCGAATGTAATGAGAAACATAAGGGATTAGAAACGAAGTTTCTAAAACCTTATGATTCGAACACGGTGAGAAGCATAAGGTTTTGGATTTTATACAAAACCTTATGATTTTCTCAAACTATGTTTGAGATAGGAAAAATTTTGTTTTTCTGTTGAACGAAGTGAAAATCATAAGGGATTAAAAATAGAATATTTCTAAAAGCTTATGGTTAGTTAAATGCCAAAAAAAGGTTTTGTAGTTTGTCCGAAGGCTTGTAATCAGAATAATCTAAGTCCTTTTAGTTCCTTAGTTCCTATTATCCCCCCTTCAACAATCTTAAAAATTATCTCCTTCTCCTGCTCTATTGACCTGTGTTTTCTAAGTATGCATTTTCTATTGCCAGCAGGGGTTATCTGCAGCTCAAGAAGGCATTTAGAGCTGTATCTTAACAAATCCCCTCCAACCATGTTTACCTTCTGTTTGTTCTCAAAATCAGCATACACTTGGTTGGTCAATAAAATAGGAATATGCTTTTTCCGTGCAATCTCATTAAGATAGGATATTTGCCTTCCAAGCTCCCTATTAACATCATAAATGTTCTCGCTTTTTCCTATTTCTAACCTATAAAGCATAGCTATGGTGTCTACAACTATTAACCCAATATTTTTGTCCACTGCACCCCTTAATTTACTGAATGAGTTTTTTTGTTCTTCAAAAGAAGTAGGATTCAAAAAGACCATATTGTAGAGTATTTTATTATAATCAAATTTCGCAATCTGTTTTAATCTTTCAACCGAGAAATTATTCTCTGTATCTATATATATAACTTTTTTATTGTTTCTTGCCATGTTAACAGCGCAAAGTATGCAAAGAACGGTCTTGCCAGAGCCAGCAGGCCCATATATTGTGGTGATTATATCCTTTTCGTAGCCGCCTTGTAACATCCTATCTAGAATTTTACTCCCTGTAGGTATTTTATTCTCCATAAAAAAAGAGAATGCAAATTAGATTATAAATTTGTCGCAAAATGGTAAAATTTATAACCCAAACTTGTTTTAGGTAGTATATGGAAACTTTTGTAAGGATAATGGTATGGTTCGTTTATCTTGTTGCCCTATACTTTGTAGTATTCTGGTTAATTGTATTATTTGAAGGTAAAACAAAAGAGACTCCAAAAAAACTAAGGAAATTCCCATTTGTTACTATAACTATCCCTGCTTACAATGAAGAAAACAAAATTGAGAACACCCTGGAATCAGCATTAAAAATTGATTACCCCCCGGATAAGATGGAGTTTATTGTTGTTAATGACGGAAGCAAAGACAAGACAAAAGAAAAAACAGAGAAGATAATCAGAAGTAATAAAAAGTTCAATATTAAGTTGATAAATCAAGAAAATATGGGTAAAGGTAGGGCACTAAACTCTGCTTTAAAGCAAGCTAAAGGAGAATTCTTTATATGCCTTGATGCAGACTCTTTTGTAAAACCAAATGCCTTAAAAAAGATCCTGCCTTACTTTAATAAAAAAGATATAGCTTGTGTGCTTCCTGTATTAAAAGTAGAAAAACCAAAAAACCTTATACAAAGAATGCAATGGTTTGAATATATCATAAATATGTTTTATAAAGAGCTTATGAGCAGATTAGATTGCATTCATGTTGCTCCTGGCCCATTCAGTGTGTATAGGGCAGATATAATCAAAAAAGTAGGGTATTTTGATGAAAATTTTAATTTAACAGAAGACTTAGAGATGGCCCTAAGGCTGCAAAGCAAGCACTATAAGATAATCCAGCTCCTGGAGGGGGAGGTAAGTACAATAGCGCCAAAAACAATAAAGGAATTATACAAGCAAAGAAACCGCTGGTACAAGGGATCCATATATAATGCGTTTAAATATAGGAGAATGATGTTGAACAAAAACTATGGAGATTTTGGCATTATCCAGATGCCATTGATCATAGTATCTGGTTTGTTGGCTGTAATAATAATTGGAGCTTTATTTTACTATAATATGTGGATACCTATAAAGCATCTCAATAATTTGAGGTACGTTAATTTTGATATAATGACTTTAATCAAAAATTTTGTGATAGACTTCAATATATTAGATTTAAATTTCACAAGCATATTTGTAGCAATTGTTATGTTATTGATTTCTATTTACATACTCGTAAAGTCTGCTGCCAAAACAAAAGAAAAAGTAAATAAATACGGGATATTTTCAATTAGTATATACCTATTAGGGTATTTCATGCTTTTGGGTGTTATGTGGATTGGGATAATAACAGACATGATAATAGGGAAAAAACAAAGGTGGTAAAAATAAGAAACGTAAGCACTGAAAAATACATAATAGCTGCGATTATTACAATAGGCATTTTTCTTTTTGGATTATTGCTTGGCCTGGTTATAGAGGGTAAGAGAGCAATGTATATAGAATCCGTAAGTAGAGAACAAAATCTTGAATATAATAGCTTACAGCTTCAATATTCTTTTGTAGATCAATTAAGCAAGGAAGAAAACTGTGCAGCTATATCTAATACTTTTGAGAACAACATCCAAAATTTAGAATCGACAAGAAAAAGGTTAGAGGAATTTGATCAAAATTCAAGATTAAGCAAGGAAGATTTCAACTTACTAAAAAGGGAGTATGCCCTGGCTCAGGTTAGATACTGGCTGCTGGCTAGAAGAACAAAAGATCTTTGCAAAAAGGAAATATCAACAATACTTTATTTTTATTCCAACGATGCAGAATGCCCAGATTGCAGCAAACAAGCGTTTGTCCTAACATATCTAAAAAAGCTATTCAAAGATAAGCTTCTAATTTTCTCTTTTGACTCACAACAACAAGATGAGCCAATGATCCCTACATTGAAAAATACATATAACATTACAAAATTTCCTTCCCTCATAATAGAAGGTAAAAAATTTGATGGTCTTATGGACAAAGACGGGGTATTAAAAGAAATTTGTTTATATTACAAACAAGATAATAATTGCGAGCCGTATTATGATAAAAATGAAACCTCAGTGGAAACCTAAAACAAAAAGAATCATATTTTTTTTGATTATATTCTTTTTTTTATCGATAAAAATCACCCAACTATTTACTCAAAAAGGGGTGGCTTGGGATTCTGCAGTTTATATAGAAATGGGGAAGTATATATTCTCAGGTGGCAATATTGGGTTATGGGAGGCCTCAAGACCATTATTTTGGCCATTTATATTAGGTTTCTTTTGGAAAATTAATCTAAACCCCATAATGTGTGGTAGGATAATTGAATTGATTTTAGCCGTAGGTTGCATACACCTAACATATCTTATTGGAAAAAAAGTTTTTGATGAGTATGTGGGGTTATTGTCTTCTTTTTTCTTGGCATTTAGTTTAACCTTTTTGTTTTATAGCTCAACCATCCTTACAGGTATACCCTCAACATTCTTTTCGTTATTAGGGGTTTATTTTTTCATTCAACACAAGTATTTAGCAACAGGCATATTTATTGGTTTTAGTTCTATGGCAAGATTTCTGCAATTGTTAGTCTTAATACCGCTTATGTTAATATTGTTGTACTTCGAAAAAAAGAAATTTAAAAATTTATTAACAATAACGATGGGGGTATTAATAATCTCAATACCTTACCTGATAATTAATCTTTTTCTTTACAAAAATCCAATATTCCCATTCATACTGCAATCATTCATGACAAAAAATACTGGGTGGGTGTTCCATCAACCGCTGCAATTTTATTTCATAAATCTGTTAAGAGAGAATTTTCTTCTTCTTTTTATTATCCCGGGCATTATCCTAATTTTAAAAAGACCAAAAGAAAAAAATATAACAATATTGGGCATCTTCTTATTATTTTTCCTTTTTTTCAATTTAATTGCGCATAAAGAAATGAGGTTTGTTATTGTCTTTCTTCCTTACATGCACTTAATAACTGCTTATGGGATTTCACAGTCCTTAATTTTAGAGAAACACAGAAAAAAGGTATTTTACTCCCTTATAGCTTTAATAATATTGATTCCTTTAACACAAACCTTTGGCCGCATAACCCCCCCAAACTACAAAGAATACCCTCAATTCACTGATTACCTAAATAAAAACGAAGTTAATAGTGGAATTTGGATAACGAATCCTGTGTTTATGGTTAGTTCCAACAAAAAAACAGATGAGCTGATATATTACCCCTTATTTGATTCAAAAAGAATAAGTGAATTAAATAAAAATCTAAAAGAAGCAAAACATATACTAATAGATACCTGTGATATATTACCCTGCCCCCAAAATGACAAAGAATGCGAAGAAAAGGCAATAAACTTTCTTAATTCTATAAAATCAGATTTTGATGTTGTGTACAATAGAAAGGGGGGTGTTTGTGAACAAATAATATTGGCCAGATGACTATCTCTTTTTAATCTTAATAAAATCTCCAATAGTGAAATGCTCCCCTTTTGGAGTATTTAGTGGTTCTAACCCAAGTTTTTGTTGTTCTACCAATTTAACATGTAAAAATTTCTCAATCTTCCTAGCAAGTTCGATTGAAGGCTCAAACTGGTTTATTTCCAGCTTGTGGATTAAAGAAACTTTTTCATTAATTTTCTTAGCAACGTCTTCTTGTTTTATACCGAAATCCTCTCTTTTCTTTTTTATAATATCCCCATAACCTTGGACTATGGCCAATACTATTTCTTCTTGCTCTTGCTTAATCTCTCGAACATGTTTTTTAGGCTCTTCTTTCTCTTCCCTAATAGCAGAAATAACACTCCCATACTTAGAACAATCACTGCACAAGCTAAGTATTGATCCTTCTAAGTCCGTTTTAAATAAGCTCGATTCCTTGCCGCACATATCGCAATTAATGGTAATCACCCCCAATTAGATATATATGCATGATCTCCTTCGCCTTTAAACTGTATTTTTACTTTGCCGTTCCTAACAAGAGCGCAGTTATACCCATCACTCACATTTATTGGGCCAATATCAAAAGATTCTTGTAGGGTGTTTGTAAACAAAAATGTATTTTTCTCAACCCCGCTTTCGACACTATCCTTAACAATCAAGTCGCCATTCCAATCAACATCATCAACAAAATTAACTGCCTTTTTGTAACTCTGAACAAAACAAATCTTGTTATATTCCCCGCCAATATAAAACTCTTCTCTTTTCAAAGTTCCATAATCAGGAGATATCCTATCAACAGCAGAGATTAAATCTGTCTTAAACTTGATATATGATATCTGCTCTGACCTTTCCTTAAACCCCCTTATTGAATTATACCCGTAAATCAAAATAAAAGAAAACAAAATAATAGCGACGATATAAACGAATACCTGTACAGTTATCTGGCTTTGTTTAGAAGTCATTTTATTTTTTCACAGGTATTTTTAGCTCACTCCTTAACTTTTGAATTCTGTCCTTAAGTTCCTTATCTGTCATCTTTAAAGATTTCATGTTCTTTTCCACCTGCTCTTCCCTTTCTGCTGCTGCTATTTCATGCAGTTTTTTGAATATATCTTCTTTTTTCTCTTCTAATTTATTTTTTGGCGTTACTTTGGGTTCCTCAAGCTCAACTTTCTTCACCTGGGCAGGTGCTGGTTTTATAATATTAGATATAGGTTTTACAAATTTTTGAATCTGTGTTTTTAATGGTGCATATTGTGGCCTAGCAGAATTTAACTGCCTTCTCATCATAGGCATTGGCCTTCTTACAGGCATACTTGGCCCCCTCATAGGGGCCTTTGTAGGAGCTTTTGGTGGCACAAATGGTTTTTTATTCTGCTTTAACATCCCATAACCAAAATAGCCGCCAACTCCCAATGCAATCAATATAAATATAATGAATAAATATTTCCAGAAATCGCCTCCGCCTGGCTTTGAACTTTTATCAAGTGGATCCGTGCCAGCATCAATTTCCTCCTTATCGCTTGCGCCATCCCCATCAGTGTCTTTTTTCGTAGGGTTTGTATTATAAGTATACTCATCTAAATTTGTTAAACCGTCCTTATCTGGATCATCACTGGGATTTGCGCAGCTTATACAATTGAAATATTGCTGTTCAAAAGAATCTGGCAAGCCATCATTGTCAGCATCATTATCGCAAGCATCTCCTACATCATCATTGTCAGCATCTGCCTGGTTAGTATTAGAAACACTTGGGCAATTATCCACATCATCATTAACCCCGTCTCCATCAGTGTCTACAGGCTTCAATTTACAAAGGCCAGCAGCGCATTCTGCTGTTGACATGCAATCATCATCTGCATCGCAATTCTTTCCAACGCCGCAACCAGGACAGCTGCCCCCGCAATCAACATCAGTTTCAGCAGGATCCAGCCTGCTGTTATAGCATGTGTCTAAAACAGCAGCGCATTTGTCTGTACTCGAATCACAATTTCCAGTAAGGCAATCTGAGTCTCTATCACAATATTTACCCACTGCGCATTTTCTGCAATTTCCGCCGCAATCAACATCAGACTCTGCGCCATTTAGTATATTATCATCGCATTCTGCAGAATCACATTTATTAGATGAATTGCAATAATTACTTGCGCAATCAGAATTCTCAGTGCAGTTCTTCCTCAAACCGCAATCAGGGCAGCTGCCCCCGCAATCAATATCCGTTTCCGTGCCCTCTTTCTTATTGTTGTTGCAGCCAGCTGGAACCAAGCTTGTATCGACTTGAATAGATGAACTGGAGATATTGCCACCCCACAAACCAACTGCATTTCTAGCTTGTACTAGAACATAATATTTTTGAGAATTATTCAAAGATAAATGATCTATCCCATACTCATTATCGCTGGCAGGGGGAATCGTTCCTGTTTCTATAAGGGGGTGAATACCGCTTGTTTTATCCCAATAGACATAATAAGCATACAAGTCAACAGAGCTTTCATTATCCTGTGATTCCCATTCTAAATTCAACTCATCATCCCTATAGGTCTTACCTGTATTATTATCTAAAGGAGATATCATCTCAATACGAGTCATGTTAGGAGCAGTATTATCAATCACAAAGCTTGTACTTTTTTCAACATAATAAGGATAACCGGTAGTTGCATTACGAAAACCACATTTTACATAATAAGTATAACTTCCTGGAGAAAGAACAATTAAAGTTGAACTAACATAATTATTTGTATCTAAACCAGCAACAAAATTTCTATAACTACCTCCAGAAGCCTTATAATCACATCGTTGGAATCTTTTGTTTGCACTAATATCAAAATGTATACCTGTAGAAGATACGGGTCCAGTAGGGAAATTTATTTCTAAGGATGCTGGTTTTGTTGTATCAACATCAACATCAACATCTGCTGCATTAGACAATCTTCCGGATTTGTCGGCACAAACAACAGAAAAACTCACTGTTGAATTATCTTTAATGTACGGGGCACCAACAACCTGCTCATGGCTTGGTTTATATGAAGTTATGTTATCCTCATCATAATCTTCAAATTCTATCATATCAGGGAAATGTACAGTATCATTGCTATATCTACATATAACTGGCTCATTCCCTAGCCCAGTTGAAGTAACATAAAGTGTCGTCTCAAATGGTGTTTCGGTTACATCATCTGCAGTTAAACTTATGGTTGGAGCAACATGGTCATAAATTATTTTCGGCTCTGCATCATAAACCTTACCAAAGTTACCTACACACCTAATATATAAATCTGTTTCGTATGGCGATTGTGTATATATGGGCACATCATCTTCTCTATGTTCCGTACCCTGTGTAGTTTCAAATAAATCAAGATAATCAAAACCTATAAGGCTAAGATTACATTTCGCGTATCTAGCTGTACTAACCGCTAAATCAACTGAATCATTAGCAGTAACGCTAAACCTGGGCTCAACAATTTGAATATCTAAAGGAGGGTACTCTATATTAAACAAAATTGTTTTATTCACTTGCCCGCCACTATCATCAGTTGCTTTTATAGTAAAATTATATGAATTTCCTTCTGGCAAAGCCTGTGTAGTAATATAAGTCACATTCTTCCTGTCAGTAGAAACAGAATTTCTGCTCAAATAACTTGAAAAATCAGAATTAGATAAATTTTTAAGCGTTACAACAATTGATTCTACTACAACTGGTTTTGAAAAATTCAATTTAAAAGTAGGCGTGGGATTGTAATAAGTGCCTATAGACTCAACAAAGTGTACTAAAATAAATAACATAAACACTACAACAACCCAGCTTTTCAAATTATTTTTGTTTAGTTTCATTCTATTATAATGCCCACATCTAACTGTGATGTATCAATTTTTAAATAACCAGTTTTGTTTTCTTTTTTGTTATTACTTGCATTTGCAAAGAGATAATATTCATACATGCCATCTGAATTAAAATGCACCAACACACCATAATTACCTCCACTAGCAAGAGGTATTGGCTGTGTTTGTGAAACTGCGCCATTTATCAATAAACTGCCGTATTGTATAGAATAACCTAAAGGGGCCTCTATAGTACCATTAAACCATATATCTAATGAGTTTATAGTTGGTGCATTTGCAGGAATCTCAACATAAGTAGGTTTAAGTGGTGTTATTGTTGGTTTCCCGGCCTCATAAGTAGAATCTGCTTGTATCTTTATAGTCTTTATTCCTGTTTGCAGTCCTGATTTATCCTCACAGACAATATTATAAGTATAATCTGTATTGTTAAAAATTTGGATAGGGTTTGTTTCGTGTTGTTTAATATAAGTGTTATAATTCTTAAATTGGCCAGATGAACTGCCAGAATAAGTGCACCTAGTATCTTTGTTTGTATTCACCAATAACTTAATGTATGTTGAAGGATTGATTTGGCCTGTAAATTTGGTTATTGCATATTCTCTTGTGCTTTCCCCATCAGACAACAATAAGAAACCAGGTGAATGGTAAATAGAAAAGTCAGTTACTGCTGCAATAGTATCATCAATAGTAAACGATACAGTGTGCACAGCCGGATTAGAAAACATATCTTTACAATAGATCTTAATATTTTGTAGCTTAACGCCGTTAGGAGTATAATCCATTGGCTGGCTCAATGTTACTGTAAAATGCGCGTCACCAAAACCAACAAAATTCTCCTCTGTATTTTCTCCTGTAAACCAAGCAGTATAATTAATCCTGCACTCTTGTGCAGGTTCATTTAATGTTATCTCTATCGTAGGAGTATTATCTGCAGTAGTGTTTGTCTCAGGTACAATATGCTCAATCTGTGGCCCTAAAAGATCTTTAATTACTACAACCCATGCCTTAGCAAAAGAGCCATCACCTATTTTTAAAGTTATATTATTGATAGTCTCTTGGTTAGAATTCCCTAATAAGGTTATATTTACTTCAAATTGGCCAGAAGCTGGGCCAGTTGTAATTATACTTTTATCAATATTCGTCAATAAAACATTATTTCTCAGAACATTAATGCCTAACCCAGCCTCATCCCTAAAATCGCCCCTTATGGTTACTTTGTTTTGGTCTGTTCTATAAGGCGTTGTTGTTAATAAATTGCCATTAATAAGAACCTCATTTATGTTAATGTTTGGCAACCCTGCCTCGAATGAAGTATTAGCTATTACTCTTATTGTTTTAACTGGGGTAAATGCTCCTGCCTTGTCTTGGCATACAAGAAGGTATTCATACTGGCTGTTGTTGTAAATAGGTATGCCGTAAGCTGAATGGGTTGTGGTATAAGAACCATAATTAACAAATTGCCCAGACAAACTGCCAGAATAAGTGCACCTAGTATCTTTGTTTGTTATGGCATTTAATTGTATGTCTGTTGCTGTTCCGCCTAAAGCTGCAAACTGGGTGATAACATAAGTTTCCACATCTGCAGTGCTATACAACATTATTGAGCCTAAACCATGTCCTAGTGAAAAGTCAGTTATTGTAACTGGGCTTAAATCTACTGTAAAAGGTATTGTATGAACAATAGGATTAAGGAATTGATCCTCGCAATAAATCTTAATGTATTGGGTCTTAACAGCATTTGGAGTGTTATCTAAAACAAAACCCAATTGTAATGTAAAGTGAGTATCTGTATCTTTAATAAATTGTTCACTTTTTGGCCCAACTGAAGAAGTATAATTAATATAACATAAGTTTGTTTTTTCATTTAAAGTTAGTTCAATCATAGGCCATAAATTTGCAGTAGTATAAGTTTCAGGTACAATATGCACAATCTGTGGTCCCCCTAAATCATAAGTCACATTAACTTCATCACTATCAGTTAATCCAGTCTGATCAATACCTATAATCTTGATATTATTTAAAGTTTCAACCCCATTAACCCCAACTAAAGTAATATCAGCTTGGAATGGGCTGCCCGTTGTAAGCCTTGAAGGTGTTATTGTAACACCATTTCGTTGAACTTCTATATGGTCAAAATTATTGTCCTCATAAGTACCAACAATAGTTAAACTAGAATCATTAGTTCTATATAACTCGTTGTTGTTAGTATAACTAATATGGTTATTATTTAGAATATTTGTTATCTGAACAAGCGGGAATCCCCTATCTAACTCAATTACTAGGCTATCCTCTGCAACATTTCCTGCATCATCAGTTATTTCAACAGTTAATGTATTCATTCCATCTGCTAAAGGAATATCAGCAAAACTAAATGTGCCGCTATCAGAGCAATTTGTATCCCAAATTGTACTAGTTTCATTTCTTATTATGATGTCAAGCTCCCCGCCATAATTATCCCCGCAAGTTCCATCAATATCAATATACTGCGTGCCTACAACAGCAGGGAAAGAACTGGTAATATCAATAGTTGGATCTGTTAAATCAACTATAAAACTGAAGTTAGTTGCCCTAACTCCTCCTTCTGCTATTGATTTAGCTCCAATTGAGATATCATACACCCCATCAGTTAGTCCAGATGTTACAAAAGTATATGTCTTGCTATCAGTTGTACTATTAGAAACATAGGGAACGCCATGTAACCAAACAACACTAACTCCTTGTTCATAAGTAAACTCTAATGTTGGAGAATCACTATTGGTCTTTCCCCCATCTAGATTGAATGTAGGAGCATCAGGCAAAGAAGTATCTACTCTGAATAAGAAAGTAGAATGATTCTTACGGCCAAACTTATCAACTGCAGTTATATTGGCTATATAGGTTCCGTTTTTTAAAGGGCCATATGTATATGAAAATGTTCCACTTGTTTTATCAAAGGTTTCATTATGTTTCAATACCATCTGCCCGGTAGAATTGATATACATGCTTACATTCTTAATAATAGAGTGATCCGATAAATCAGCAGATATAACACCATCACTAAAGATTGCAATATCAGAAACTTCATTATCAAGTTTAAAGTTAGAGATTACTGGTGGTTGTGAATCGTAATATGTGTATGTTATTTTATGCTCTCCTGGTTCTCCAGCAAAGTTTTTCGCATATATCTCAACTCTATTTTCGCCTTCAAATAAAGGAACATTTACTTCAAACCAACCAGTTGGCTTTTCACCATCATAAATACGAATAACCGTTCCGGAAGGTACATCCTTAGATAAAGGCGGATTAAAGTTAACATTTGTAGGCCCCCATTCCTCTTGGATGTCTGTTACGCTAAGAACACCATATCTTATAAAATTAGTGGAGTTATGATTTGCAAATTCTATATAATCTGAAGAAGATATCTTCGAAGCGTCGGAATCTGAAATTCTAACTACAGTTACGCCCTTGGCATATCCTCCTCCCGGCTCAAGACTTGGAAGTATACCTACTAAATTTTTAAAATTTGATGCTTGCTGAGATGTTACTGGTTGAGCTGGTTTGGAGTCTTGCCCTTTTATTGCAGCAGAACGGATTTCCAATCCAGTATCATTAACATAACCAACAAGGTTAATTGTGTCAACTCCAACATCAGCAAATCTATCATTCTCGTCAAGACCCCACATAATTGGTGCAATTGGTTTTCCCTTTGTATTAACAGTAAACAATAAATCCGTTGATATCACATTACTGGTAAAGCTAGTATCTGGTGTACACCTAATATTATATGCATATATCCCATCATTCATCCTAGAAGTGTTTTTGTGCTCTACCTTTAGTTGTGTAGCCTCATTTTTAAAGAAAATCCATGCAGTTTCACTTGGTAACTTATACTGGCATCTTGAGTATAAGGTTGTATTCACATTTAAGGTAACTTCACTATAATTTATTTTTCCTTGAGGTGACCCAACACCAACAAAACCAAAGCCAACATTAACAGTAAAGTCTACCTGGCCAAGATCAGAAACTCTATACGGTGGTGATATATACCTACACAATACATAATAAGTATAATCCTTATTTTCTGCAAAATTAGGTATTTGTATAAGGTCTGGTGTCAAATCTCTAGAGTGGGTCGTTATTATCCTATCGTCCATCAAAGTCATTAAATTGAAATCTGTAGGTGGTACATTATCTGGATCCGAAGACAAGCCTCCAGAATATGCGCATCTCGTATTAATATCCGTAACAACTTCTAAACTAGTAATCCTGTCAATATTATAAAATGAAGTTATGGGGCTTGTAAGCCTCGATTGGTATATATTAACTATATGCGGCCATGTTCGTGAATAGGTTATATCTACTTTTATTGAATTGAAATTGCCTAAAGTATCCACACAGCTAACATTAAATGAGGTTATTTGCTCTTGAGCAAGTCCTTGAGGTGGGTTAAGGCCTATACCCTGGAAAGGATGTCCTTTTTTAAATCCTGTTTCTTGCATTGAAGGTGCAGTTGCTCCAAAAAGATAAAGATCACATCTTGCCTCTTCTGAAGTTGAAAAATTCAAAAGTGTTGTTTGTTCTCCTGTTGCATTATTCTCTGGGTAAACAACATAAATATCTGGCCCCCTTGTATCAACCACATTAAATGTATACTCAACAGAATCATTAAGGTTTGTTTCATTATCAAGTGCATAGAAATAAACAGTATGAGCCCCCCTACCTAAAGCACTAAGATTGAATTGATAATATCCATTAGCATCTGTAGTATTATCATAGAAATCCTTTAAGCAAGGTTTAGAATCAATACATAACCAAACTTCTTTAACGCCGCTCGCAGGTATCAAATCAATAACAGTTCCGCCATCAAAATCATTAACTCTTGCTTTTATTACAGCATTTCTTCCGTACTCAATCTCTTTTGAATCTGTTTTGTCAGTAACTCCATTCTCAAATAATTTTATTTCATCTATGGTTGGAGCAATCCTATCAACAAGATAATTGACAAAATGGTCTCGGATAGCTCCTGTTTTACCTTCTTTTTGAGCATAAA
>CAZSRD010000008.1:22537-52215 GCA_964609455.1 uncultured Methanosarcinales archaeon | reverse complement strand
TTTCTATAGCACCTAAACCCCAACTAATGCCTAAATCAACCAAGGCACTGCCCCAATTTGCTAATGTGCAGTGGTAGAATATCATACAGCCGTATTTTGAGATCACTCCAATGATGTTAGGATGACTATAACCAGATGGCCAGAATATGTTTTCAACCATTGAATGATACCAATTACCCCACATACAAGTGCTAATCCATGATGCTTGCAGTCCTGCCCATGTTACACAGGATGCAGCTGCTAATGTTGTTGTTGCAATACATCCACAAGCACCCACATTTAATCCTAAGCTCTTTGTACATACTACTGTACATGCTGCTGGTTCTAAAGCGACAATAGTGGAAACAGCAGGGGAAGCCATTATTGGTGCAATTGTTGAAGCTGGGGGATAAGCACATGGGGTAGCACAAGCAATTGCAGGACCTTTACAAGCTGCCATCGCTGCTACAGCAGCAGGCGCTTTAAAAGCGTAAATTACAGATTTTACGTTTTGTATGACACTATTAATATGGCTCATCGTCTCGGCAATTTTGCACCAAATTCCTAAAATACTTAACCATGTTTCATAACTGTCAATGTTGCTTTGTACATCTTCAATCTCTTGGCTTATTTCTTCAATTTTACTCTGTATGTTCTCATTTATATCCCCTAAGGAGTTTCCATAAACTTCTAGTTCTGTGTCTATAACCTCTTCTTCAGGTGCACTGTAAACTACTTGGCCATCTCTAACGCTTAGTGTTAGCCTGCATTTAATTGGTAAATTCCCAGCAAGGGTGCTGGCAAGGTTTTGGTCTGTTTTTATTACGAGGTAAGGGTTGTTGGTGTATTCATTCATAATATATGGTGGTTCAATTGTAGAGAGATAGCCTGCCATTTCTGTGCAGTCTGGCGTTATTCCTATAATGCTGGCAGAACCGGCAGCTTGAAGGTTAATGTAAACATAAATATTAGTTGGAATATTTGAGATTATTTTTCTATCAATTTTTGAAGGAATCAGTTCTATATTTGATATACTAAATAAATTTGGTATTGTAGTTTCATCAGACTGGTAGATTATAACATTTCTTTGTTTAGTTCCGATGTTTCCTGCTATATCTTCGGCAATTATTGTTACATCAGCAGAGACATAACTTGTTATCAAGTTATTTGTGTTTATTGTACATTCGCCATTTACGCAGGTTCCTTGCTGAATTGGAGTTGTGCTTATTGGAGCTGCATTGACTCTTGCAGTTACGGGGTTAGCATCCTGGACATCTAAAAGAAAGATTAATGTGTCTCCAGCTTTAGGCGCAGCTGGGCTGTAGGATATTGTTCCTATAACTGGGTCTGTCCTGTCAACAACTAAATTTGCGCTTAGTGTTCCGGTAATTGCATTTCCTAAATCATCTGCTGAGCTTGATTTAATACTGATTTGTTTTGTTCCTTCATTAGTTGGCACGGGTATGTTATACCAGTAACATGTCCAAATTCCTGAACCTTCAACACAGCTATTTGCCTGAGCATTATTATCTCCATTGACATTGTTTAGGTCAAGATAAACATTCTTATTGTCAAAACCAACACCAGCTTCATTTATAACTACAATTATTGTGTTATTGTTCTTGCCTAGATAACTGGTGTTTGTATCCCTATGGTTGGTTCTTATTGATGTTACAACTGGAGCTGTGTTGTCAAATTCTATATTATATGGAATTGTTTCTGTTTGGGTGTTTGAAAGGGAATCTGTTGCTGTTATTATTATGTTTTTGTTTCCACCTGAGGTTATGTCAATCTCAATATTATCCCAGGTGCAATTCCCATTAGAGCAGGTTGCGTTTTTTATCCCATTGCTTGATTTTAGGCTTGAGAAATCACCAGTAACGCTATTTAATGAAACATCATTTACCAGAACGCTGGCTTTAGCTGTTACAGGAGAAGAGATGCTTGTTATTACACCGCTAGAATCATATAACCTTAATGAGTTGCCGTTTATGCCAGGAGCATCTTTGTCAATAGTTAGGGTAAGCAAGACTGGGCCTGATTCCTGGTCAAATGAATCTGATGCTACTGCGCGCAGTGTAATGCTTCCGGAATTTAATTGGGTAATTGTGCCTACGTTTTCACTGAAACTGCTTTGGGCAATACAAGTTCCTGGCGCAGAGTTGATTGGGATTACTTTGTTGTAGGTTCCTGATGTAATTACTAAATTTTTAATGCCTACACAACCCTTATTTCCGCTGTTGCTGTATATTGAATCAATAATTTCGTAATTGAAAACCACATTTCCAGCGCCTACAATTGAGGGTGTTGCTGTAAACTGGGTGATTCTTGGCCCAATAATATCTTTTTTTCCTGTTATTGGGGCGAATTCCTGCTGAACACCAGCGTCATTGAAAAGAAGGATCCTTAAAGGAAATGGATTTTGTGTAATCGTATCAGAAGGCATTATCATCTGGCAATTATATTCACCCCCATAAGGAGAGCAGGTAGAGAATGGGGTTCCTGTTTCCTGGATTTTTAATTGGTTTCCAGTTATAACAGAGTCTCCTGGAAGCGATGCAGTTACACCTATTATCATTTCTTCTCCTTCTTCGATATAACCATTAATATCGTTGACTGCCCCTTTTAAAGTTGGAGCAGACAATCCTGCGAAGACAACAGAAGAATAGATTGGCAAGCTGATTATTAAGACTATCAAAAAGCTTGCAATTGAGCGTAAATATCTATTTCTCATTCTTTAGGCCTACTCTGATTAATTTTTCGATATAATTAGAGATTTTCATCAAGCGCTGTTCACATCTTTTGTTAATATCTTCAACGAGCTCTTTGTCTAAGGTTATAGAAATCCTCTCTTTTGTTCCAGAGCCTTTTTTCATCTTTAGTAATATTAATAATACTAATCCTAACTATCTTATAGGTATTATTTATCATACTAGTATATAAAGTTTTTTATTGAAATGAATAATATTAATATTATTTGTATTTTTTATACTATTAATCATACTAATAATACTTTAAGAAATGTCAGAAACTTTTCACCGGTTTAAGACTGGTGGCTGAAAGCCAATTCATTTTCAGATTGTGGAAAGTTTCTGAGCATGCTCAAAAACCACCATGTAGTTTTGCGTTCAGCAACATGCCACCCATCTATGGTGGGTGGTTTTTGACACAATTAAAACCCTTCTGGACCTGAACTTCTTAATATTACTTTAATCTCATCGATTGTCTTTTGTTGGGTATCTTTATCAGACATTCTAACAAATTTTATTAGCAAATCAGTTAATTCTTCGCTTTTCAAAAACTTGACCTTATACCCATCTGTAATGAAATAAAAGCGATATACTTTAAAGCGTATTTCTTTAATTACAATGCTGCCGACACAGCCGACTTCCTTTCCTTTTTTTGGATTGTCTTCAAGTGTTTCTAACAAGTCAACGACATCAGCAGCTTCATTTTTGAATATTTTTCTAATCTTTTGGAAGAGAAGTTCAGTGATATAAACTTTAGCCATTTTTCTTTGATTTTAGCCTTTGCTTTGCTTCTTCAATGGTTATACAGTTGCTTGTGTCCATCAGCAAATCCTGCAGCTGCCTTTGTTTTGCGCTTTCGTACAGCTTTACCAATATATCTGTGTATGTATCTCCTTTATTCCCGAATTCCTTGATCTTATCCCTTATCTCCGCTGATATCGAAATGGTTGTGTTCATCTTTATCACCTATTTAGTATATAACTCTTATAATAACTATAAATATCATATTATTTATAAACGTTATGGTTTTAAGACTATATTGTCAGTATTGCTGGCTAAATAATAAAAGATTAAAGTTTGAACAATCAGCAAATTTTAGCGTTATCCTTTATATCAATCGTAATTGCATTGCCATCTATGTTTAATTCTTTATTGTCACAGACAACTTTTTTGCCTTTAACTCTTATGTCAAGCTTAGAGAATTGTTCGTATGTAATTTGTTCTTTTTTATTCTTTAAATTACCTAATCTAACTTCGGTTCCTGGCTTTGCATCTGCTGTTAGAGCTTTCACTTCTTCACCCGATTCTGCTGCTAATAACATACCTTGTGATAACACTCCTCTAAGCTTAGCTGGCTTTAAATTAGCAACAACAATGATGTTTTTTCCTTCTAATTCTTCTTTAGAGTAGTATTCTTTAAGGCCAGCAACCAATTGCCTTTTCTCTCCAACATCTATATCTAATATATAGAGCTTGTCTGCTTCTGGATGGTCTTTTATGTTTTCTATTTTAGCTATCTTTAAGTCTAGAGGAAATGTTTCTTCCTGCTTTTTCTCGAATTTTCTTATCACAATTTCTGCTTTTTTTATTTTATGGTTTTTAAGGTTGAAATTCAGGTCTTTCCAGGTTAAATTCTTTACATTCAATTGCTTTTGCAGTTCAGCTGAGAAAGCAGGCATTATTGGTTCAATCAATATGCTTATGTTCTTAGTCAGGTTAATGCATGTTGCTACTACTTTTTGGGCTTGGCCTTTATCTTCATTTATGAGCTTCCATGGAGCATTATCCTGGAAATATTTATTTCCTAAGGCAGAAACTGCTAAGATTTCATCAATTGCTTTTTTGAAGTCATACTCTTCATAAGATTTTTTGATTTCCTTGAATTTTTTTTCTATTTCGCCTATTACTTTGTCTTTATCAATGTCTTTTATCTCTGAGCTGAAGTTTTTGTTTGTAAAAGATAATACCCTATAGCAGAAATTTGATATATTGCCTACTAATTCTGTGTTTATTCTTTCTTCTACTATGTTTTCTGAATATTCTCCATCTTCTCCTAATGGCATTGTTCCTAAGATATAGAATCTGAATTGGTCAACACCATACTTATCTATCTGTTCAAATGGCTCTATCACATTTCCAGTAGATTTAGACATCTTTGCTCCTTTTGAAAGTATAAAGCCGTGGACCATTAGCTCTTTAGGCAGTGGAATCTTTGCTGAAATTAGCATTGCAGGCCAGAAAGCTGCGTGGAACCTTAAAATATCTTTTCCAATAATGTGAACATCTGCAGGCCATCTCTGCTTGAATTTCTTTTCGTCTGTGCCATACCCAACTCCTGTTATATAATTAGATAGAGCATCACACCAAACATACATAATCTGTTTATCATCATTTGGTACGGGAATTCCCCATGGTAGTGTTGTTTTTGGCCTTGAAAAAGAAATATCTTTTGCATCTTTGATCCATGCTAAGATCTCATTTTTTCTTATCTCCGGGATAACTTTGAATTCGTCTGATTTAATCTTTTTTTCTACTATCTCTTTGTATCTTGATAATTTGAAAAAATAATTCTCTTCTTCAACAGTTTCAATCTCTTTTGTTGGGTGATTAGGGCATTTTCCATCTTCTAACTCTTTTTCTGTCTTGAAGGCTTCGCAGCCAGAGCAATATAATCCTGTGTATTGCTTTTTGTATATGTCTCCTTCCTTTACTAGAGCTTCCCATAGCTTTTGTGCCCCTACTTGATGAAGTTTCTTGTCTGTTGTCCTTATGAATTGGTCATAGGAAATGTTAAGTTTTTTGTAGAGGTCTTTGAAAGTCTGGACATTAGCATCTAAAAATTCTTTTATATCTTTACCTTGCTGTTTGGCTGTCTGCCAGTTTTTAATACCATGCTCGTCAGTTCCTGTTTGGAAGAAAACGTCTTTTCCTAACAGCTTATGGAAGCGTGCAACTACATCTGCTTGTATAATCTCTAGGGCATGGCCTAGATGGGGCTTGCTATTTGGGTAAGCAATTGCAGTTGTTACATAAAATTTCTTTTTCATTTCTTTTACTCCTTATGTTATCTTAAATAGGTAAGAAAAAGAATTTGTTTAAAAAACTTCGTTTTTTAAACCCCTCAAATTTCTAAAAATTTGAGTTATTTATAAATATTGCTTATTATTCGTCTATGTCAGCAGCTTCCTTGCCCTTTTTCTTAATTTCCTTAAGCTTCTTTGTTACTGGGATTTTTGCATTGCAATGCTGGCATTCAACAACATAAGCTTTAACACCCATGAAAGATTTTCTTTTATATAATGTTGTAGATTCTCCTTCCTTACTGCATTCAGGACATAAGTATTTTGTCTCTAATGTTAAGGATTCTTCATGAGCTTGTGCTTCTTCTGTAAATCCGCAGCTTGGGCATTTGTATTCTTTTGCCCTTATTTTTACCTTACCTTTTTCAACAGGCTTTCCCATCTTTACTTTATTGCATTTTGGGCACATTTTCTTGTAGACCCACGCCTTTATTTTTCCTTTTCCGCCTTCTAAAGTTCTGTTTGTGAAATAGATTAAGTCTTCCATTGATTCTGGTTCTTTTATTGGCATGTTGTCCACCTCATTAGTTTTAGTGCTTGTTCCCACCCACCATCCCCCGCCTATTCCTCCCGATGGTAAGATGTATATTGATTTTTACAATCTTTTAACTTCAATACTTATTGCATCGCAATTAACTCTTATGTAGCGAGGACATATTGTGTATTGGTAATTATGCTTATTGCAATAATCCTCTATTTTGTTTTTTTCTTGGCCATTATTAAACTTTACTATTACATTAATTCCTTGCTTGTCTTTGTGGATTATGTTAAAGCCTTTTAGGTCTTGTTTAATCTTTTTATTTATGTTTTTTAAGAAAGATAATCTGTTCTTTAGGTTGGATAGGGTTTTTTGGAAATCTTCTCCAAAATCTTCTTCTTTTATTTCTGTTAATTTGAACCATTCTTTGTTTTTAAGTGCGATCAAGCCGCATTTGCCATAGTTTAATGGCTTATCTTCTCCAAAAGAACAAACTAAGATGTCTCCTATTTTTGCTGCTTTTGTTCCTATGGAACCTGAGATATCGTTTATTACTAAGCAATCTTTTTCTTTGCAAATTTGGTCTATTTTATCCATGTCTTGCTCTGCAAAGTAGCCTGTTAACGAATTTATTAATAGAACTGAGTTTTGGCATATACTATCTTTTAATTCAGTTGGATTGATTAGGCCGTAATCTGTTTTTAATTCTGTCAAATTTAGTTTTAATTTTTTTATGAATTGTTTGTAGGTGATCCATCCGCCTTGATCTTGGATTAGAACTTTAGTTTTCCCTAGTTTTTTAGCTATTCTTAAAGCGTAGAGAATAGCTTTGTTTCCTCTTGAGACTAGTTTGATATGCTCTTTGTTTGTTAAGTTTTTAAGTTCCTCATTCATATACAGCAAGAAAAAGTATAGATATATAAATATTAGTGAATTAATTCAAGTAAAATGGGCTACTATGATGAAATTTCAGAAGGGTATGAAGAGCTGCATAAAGAAGAGCAGCTGAAGAAGGTTGAGTTGATTAAGACATATCTTAAGGTTAATATTTCTGATAAGCTATTAGATGTTGGTTGCGGCACTGGGTTGACGACAGAGCCTTGGAAATGCAAAAGATATGGGGTTGATCCTGCTCCTAAGCTGCTTGAGGGGGCTAGAGCTCAAAAAGAACAGAAAATCAAAGATTTTCCTATTTCAAAATCTAAAGATTTTGAAAAGATTGAATATAAATTAGCTCCTGCTGAGAATATTCCTTATCCTGATAATTATTTTGATGTTGTTATTTCAATTACTGCAATACAGAATTTCCGGAATATTGGGAAAGGGTTAAAGGAGATTAAAAGAGTCGGCAAGGATAGATTTGTTTTGAGTTTTTTGAAGAAATCTAAGAAAAAAGAGATGATTGATAAGTTGATTAGGAAGTTATTTAAGGTAAATGATGTAATTGAGGAAGATAAGGATTTAATATATTTCTGCAGTTTAGGTGAAACAACAGAAACTCTTGTAAGTTTCTGAGCTTCGTTTCCCTATAAGGAAAACGAAACATTTATATACCAAATGATACATATTTATTACATATGATACAAAAATGTAGCTTGTGGTCAGTGTTTAAGGTTTTTTTAGATAGTCCGCTTAAGAGATGGCATATTAGGGAGATAAGCAGAACTATTAAACTAGCTCCCACCTCTGTTAAACTGCATATGGGTGAGCTCATTAAACAGGAGCTTGTATTTGAGAAGAAAGAGGTATTCAAGTATTACACTGCTAATTTTGATTCTGAAGAATTTCGTTTTTATAAGAGGATTAATTGCTTATTGAATATTAAACAAAGTGGATTGATTAAATTTATTGAAGCTAGCTGCAGTCCTGATTCTATATTTCTTTTTGGATCTTGTGCAAAAGGTGAGGATACTAGTGAAAGCGATTTAGATCTATATGTGCAGTGCAAAGAAAAGAAGATTGATGTTGGCAAATATGAAAAACTTTTAAAAAGAAGGATACAACTCTTTTTTTCCGAAGATTTTAATAAGCTCCCTAAAGAGTTAAGGAACAACATCCTTAATGGGATTAAGCTTAGCGGTTATTTGAAGGTGTTTTGATGGATTTGATGAGGATAGAGCCGGACAAGGAAAGAGCCAAAAGTTTGTTGAAGCTTGCATTATTAAGATTTACTAAAATTGCACAGTTTGATATAAAGACTGAAAGTTCTTTGATTGCTGAGAGTTATTACGAGACAGCTAAAGAGCTTATAACTGCATTGCTATTTACTGATGGATACAAGACATTAAGCCATAAGGATCTTGTGGAGTACCTTACTGTAAACTATGCAGATAAATTTTCAGAATTTGAAATCAATGCATTAGACATCCTAAGGAAAAGAAGAAATAGTATTGTTTATTATGGGGTTTTTGTAGATGTTAATTATATAAAAAGAAATAAGGGTGTTTTTGAGGCTATTATAAATAAGCTAAAAAAAGAAGTTGAAATGAAAATTGGGGGGATATAAATGTCAGAACTAACAGATCCAAGGCAGGTTGTTTTAGTAAGTTCAAGGGCTGAGATGGATATTTTAGGCAAGAAGATATTGAAAGATAATATAATAACAATTGCTTGGCACATGCCTGTCAGTTTTGAGCCTAACTTATATGCTGTTTCTATTGGCAAAACAAGGTTTAGCTGCGGGATGATAAAAAAAAGCAAGGCTTTTGTTGTTAATTTTGTTCCTTTTAGTATGCAGAAAGAAGCTGTTATTTGTGGGACAAAGTCAGGAATGCATGTTGATAAATTTGATGAGGCTAAATTGAAAAAAGAAGATGCTAAAAGTGTTGATTGCGCAAGAATAAAAGGGGCACTAGCTTATATTGAATGCGAGGTTGTTAATGAGGTTGATGCTGGTGACCATATTATATTCATTGGGAAGGTACTTAGTTCTGAGATTAAGAAAAACGGAAAAAGGCTTTTTCAGAACGAAAAATCCTTTATAACAACCGGTTAAAGGGGAAACTTTAAATATAATCAGTTTTTCTCTTTTTTTATGGCACAATATTCAGAAGAGGTTAAGAAACTGGCAGAGACATTGAAGAACTCTGGACTAGCTGCTTCTATGGTTGATGCTCTGGAAAGAGCACAAAGAATGATTGGTAAGAAAGAAGAGAAGAAGGAAATTGTTGAAGAGCCGATTGAAAAAATAGATGCAACACAGACTACTCTGGATGATGTTAAAGGAGAGGTTACAATAGAAGAGGCATCAGAAGAAGAAGTAATGAAAAAAGAAGAGGTTTTCGCAAAACCAGTGGAAGAAAAGAAAGAAGAGCCTGTTAGAAAAGCAAACAATAACCAGAAGAAGATTGATCTAAGCGATATTTTTAATGTTAATAAGTGAATTCTTTTAATTTCTTGTTAAAACCAACAATAATAATTGGTTCAAACACGGACTTACTTCGTAAGTCCTACTCCAAAAGGATTTTCCCAAACTACGTATGGAAAAATCCTCTTCAGTCGTGTTTTCACCATTATTGTTGGTTTCTTGTTTGTAGTGCCTAACTTTATTTTTAACCTTTTTATATATCTTTTGTAGTGCCTAACTATTAAGTTAGGTGTGGTGCCTAACTTTTTAATAAAATAAAAAAGTTTATATAGGTGTGGTGCCTAACTAGTTTTATATGGCTTTTATTAGAGTTAAGAAGGTCAAAGGAAGTTCTTATTATTACTTAGTCCAGAATACCAGGGTTAATGGCAAGGTTAAGCAAAAGGTTTTGAAGTATATTGGGAAATCTGAGAATCTGGCTAAATTGGTGAAAAATGGCGTATAATATATTTAATAGAAGATTGAAGAAAAAGTCACAGCTTACATTATTCATAATAGCTGGTTTTTTGATATTTATAACTGTGATTGCTATATTCTATATAACTGAGTATGTCACAAGGGAGCAATTAGCTGCTCAACAACTTTCTGCGCAACAATTTAATGATGATGTGGAGGCTATAAAAAATTATGTGCAAAGTTGTGTTAGGGATACTGGTTATGATGCCTTAATAATGTTAGGTAATCAGGGAGGATATATAGATACACCAGAATTGATCAGACATACTGGAACAAGCTATTGGTATTTGGATCAGTTAAATATTCAGCCACTTCTTGAGGAGATCAGAGACAGATATGAAACATATGTTGATGAAAATGTCCATCTATGCTCAGATTTTGATATTTTTAGGAATCAAGGATTCGAAATAAGGGCAGAGGATGTATCAACAGAAGTTGATTTTGCAACAGAAACTGTTTTCATGAACGTTAGTTACCCCCTAACTATAAAAAAAGGAGATTTTGAAAAGGAGATTGATTATTTTTATAAAGAATATAACATAAGATTTAGAAAAATGTATGAATTAGCTTCTCAGATAAATTATCGCCATTTCAATCCGAGATTTAATGTATATAAACCATTGGAATTAGTGTATTCTCTTGATTTTGATGTTAGTAATACGCCTTATGTTGGTGATAAGCTGATCTACTCTATAGTTGATAGAACAAGATTAGAGTCTGGATTGAATAACTATACTTTTAAATTTGCTGCCAGGTTTGGTAATTCAACACTTCCAAGAAGAAGCGCTTTATGGGATAATAGTGCTTCTATACCTTCAACACGTTTTTTTGTAACTTATTCTGTTGATAGGATGGCGAGATTGTTTGTTTTACCAGATATATTTATCCATCTTAATGGAAATTCGGTAGAGGAAGTTACTGCAACACAATCTTATCCTGATAATGCAACAGGATATGGCATTTTCTATTCAAGAGAATATAATCTGGGTAATAGTTCATCAAAACAGCATGACAGAACTTGGAAGCTGACTAATCCTGTTTATTCTTTTGAACCAACTGGAACTAAATTTAGCCAGCCATTACCAATGTTTTTTTATTGGGATAATGAAACTAACCCTAATCAGGGAGAGGTAGGCATATTATACACAAACGGAGATAGTCAAGGTTGGCACCCGATTGATTCTACTCCAGTTTATAATCAAAGTTATGTATGGACTCGTGCTTATGGATTTAGTAATTACACTGTTGTGGATTGTGCGGTTCAAGATTTACAAGAACACAATGCAAAATCAACAATAAAACCAAAATGGCCTTGTTTTTTGAATCTATTAATAGACATTGTTTTAATAGTATTGGTTATAGTTTTCCCTCCGGCTGGAATAATTGCTTTCTTAGTAATGGTTGCTATAGGGGCAGCTATAAGTATGGCAACAAGCTTCATACTTAATGCTATATTTCCCCCAACAGAAGACCAGCAGCCAGATGTAATAAGGGTTCCTCCAATTATACCTAGTACAGGAAATGTTGTTGCGATAACTGGTTTCGAAACTGCAAGTCCTTCTTCAGATTATAGCGGTCCCATGGGCACAATTCCAGAAGGTTCTACAAATCCTTTCCAGAAGATTATGTTTGATGACAGTATCGAGACACAAATAGACAAAGGTCTTGAACCATATTCGGATTCAGAAAGTTTTATGGGTGTTGATTGGGCCAATGTTGGAGTTGTAGTAGCTTTCTCTGGTTTAAGATGGGTATTGGGTAGATTTTCTTGGGATACTAAGATAGAATGTGTTGAGTTTACTCCTACTTGTGACCAGAATGTTACTATAGTAAATGAAAATGTTGGAGGTACAGGGAAATGTAGTCTTAAATCAGGATTTTATGAGGGGGGCCATACCTATAAGGTTTGCGCTATTGTTAAAAAATGTGATACATTGAAGAGGTATACATGCCAGTCATGTTCAACAGAATGCACCGTACAATTCAAATAAAAGGAATAATTGCATTATTGATATTGTTTTTGTCAGTTGTAATAGTTTACGGAATAGAGGGCTGTTGTGAATCTTTTTGTAAAACTACGGAGTATGATAAATGTCCTGGCAATTTCAATCCTTCAATAGCATGCGAAAATATTGATGATTGCAATATTGGTTGTTGTATTGATGATGAAAATTATTGCTTGAGCAATTATATAAAGAGTAATTGCGATAGAGAAGGATTCAAATTTGTAAAAAAAGAATGTGACCAACTTGCTGAATGTACAACTGAGATATTACCTATTGATTTAGTTGGCTATACGGGCTATCCTGTTTTTTATAAGAGAGATGTTGTAACTGGATATTCAGTCATTGACCCCTATTTTGTCAGGCCAGGGGACGAAGTTGTTATTGGGTTGAATATTTACTCTCTTAATGACCTTGTTAAGGTAGAAGCTAAGATAAGTTATTTGGATAATATTTTTGGTATAATAATCTTGTATGATGATGGGAATAGTCGTGATAGAAATAGAGGAGATGTTTTTTTTGCTAATACATGGACAATACCTGACAATGTCAATTTGGATATCTATAAATTGGGAGTTAATTATATACTACATTACAAAAATGGTACAGTTGAAGAGGTAGATTCTACTTTTAATATTACTGTTTCAAGAATACCCTGTATGCCTATTGATAAAGTTAAAGAAAATGCAGAGGTTAATTTAGTCATAATGAAGAGCCCTTCTTATAGTGCCTCAGAATCAGATTACAAAAAGCAGGTTTTGTATCATGCTTCTAAAATTATGAGGCAAAATCTTTTCCTTGATAATTATGAGAAAATTAATTTTTATAGGGTAGATAATCAATATGACTTTACAGATTTAAATAATGCTAGAAATATAATAAGTAACGAGTGCTCTTCTGTTTTTGATCCAAATAAAGACTTTATACTGATACTTGACCCATCAAATGAAAATTGTACTGATGGTAATTATGTTATTGATGTGAACCCAATAGCTATCTATTTTGATCTTGGAAATCAGTTTGATACTTTGGTTGAAGGGTTCCAGAATCTTTGCTCGTATATGATGACAGAAAAACAACTTGATTATTTAAAACAAGAACAAAGCAAACCTCCAGCTCCATATATATTAACACCACCCAACACAGTATTTAGTACACCTAATCCCACTGTAGATTTTATAATAAAAGATAATGCTGATGAAAATATTTCTTATGAAATATATGTTTTTAAGGATTATGATTATTCGGACTTGTCTAGAATTTCAGGTATACCAGAGGATTACATTAGGGGTATGGCAGATGGTGAGTTTATGAATTTCCTTGAAAATTATAACATTGAAAAGAATGAAGTAATGGTAGAAGGCGTAGTTGAAAATAATGTTGTATCTTCAGATTACTTTACTAATTTGGGGGTAGGTACTTATGATCTTTGGATGTATGCTATAGACAGCAATGATAATATAAATGGCACCGAGCCTATTGAAATTAGAATTGTAGATTCTACAACTGATTTAAATCCAATAATAACTTATGATATTACTACTGATACTAATTCCTTTTTGTTAATTTATAGAATAGAATACCCTGGTAATGATATTGTGGATTATTCTATTTATGTAGATTCTTCTTTATTGGAGTTCGGGCAGATATTATCCAACACTGATAATTCAAAATTAGTTTCGTTGTCTGATGGAAGCCATTCAATAACTCTTGAAGCTGAATATGGTGATGAAACAGTTAGTTCTGAAGCTATTGTTATTGATGTAAATCCACCTTCTTATCCAAGTCCTAAGTCAGTAGGTTATGATGGGAAGATATTGATCTCATTGATAATCGTTTTAGCGTTTTTTATAGGGATTGCAATTATTTCGTATTATGAAAAATAAAAAATTGATATTGTTGATAATTTTTTTATTTTTGTTAGTTAATATAGCTTTAGCAATAGACAGATATTATGCTTTAGAACTTAATCATTTTGAGGGTATTATTACGTATAGGGGCATAAATTTATTGGCAGGAAGGGCACCTGTAATGAATGATGAAGGGAATTATACAATAAAAGTTATATCTTTTTATAATACTGTGCTAGTAGAAGGCGTATTTTATGTAAATAGGGATGGAGATTTTACTTTGTATGTTCCTTATCATAATGAAGCTAAAGAAATTGTAATATTCAAGGGCAGGGAAAGGATTTTTGGCTATAGTGTTGCTGCGTTTGCAGATGTTTGTGGTGATGGAACTTGTCAAGAGCATGAGAGCTTTGAAGATTGTCCTGAAGATTGTATTTCTGGAATGAGAGATGATTATTGTGATATGGTTGAAGATGATATATGTGATTCTGATTGTGAGCTGGATCCTGATTGTATTGAGGTGGAGGTTATCGAGGAAGAGCCTTCTGCTGAAGAGCCTGAAGAGGTGGTGGAGTATGTGCAGGAAAAAACAGAAAATTCTTGGTTGTTCTATATTATAATTCTATTTTTTGTTTTGATTGTTGTTTTTGTGGTTATCTTTTTGAGTAGGCATAAAGCAAAAAAACAAAAAGAAGAAAAATTAAGGGATTATATAAATAGGAATTTAGAGGCAGGCTATGATCCAGAGCAGATAAAGAAGGTTTTGCTGAATTTAGGATATAAAGAAAAAGATGTGGAGAAATTGTTCAATAAAGCATAGTTTTGGTTATATATACTCCAGTATAACAATATTTAAATATAACTTCACCACTCTAGAATAACAATTAGCATTTTTAATAAAAAAATTCGGGGGCAGGATAAGATGATAAAAAAACTATATATAATCGGTATTTTGTTAATGGCATTATTTGCTTTAAATGTTAGCGCTGCTGATTTAACTTTAAGCACAACTTCGCTTTCAACACCAGCGACAAGGCCAACAGAAAGTTTTTCTGTAGGCTTTAGCGTTAACAATGCAACTGAAAACTTAGCAGGACTAACATTATCTAGTTCGGGGTTATCTGATTTTAGCATAAATTTTACTATAAATGGTGTACAGACAACTTCATTAAGTTTGAATACTAGCGAAACAAAAAATATATTAGTGAATGGAAAAATCCCTAAGAATGTTAATACCAGGCAAAGCCCTTTTTCAGGAGCAATAAGCATTTCTGGCAGCGGCATTTCAAAATCGATTCCTTTGTCTGTAAATGCAGAGGGCCAGTTAGAGTTTGATAATGTAAAGTCTGTAGTTGATGGAAAAAGCAAGAGCCTTGATGATGGCGATACTATAAAGGATGTACTGCCAGGCTCAAAGGTAGAGATAAAAGGAGATGTTCTAAACACATATACCCGTGATCAGGATATAGTTATAGAAGATGTGACTGTGACAATAACTATTGAAAAAATTGATGATGATGAAGACCTTGAAGAGGAGATTGATGTTGGAGATATTGACGCTGATGACAAGGAGAGCTTTAAGTATACTTTTGATATACCTGAGGATGTTGAGGATGGAGACTATGATGTTACAATATTAGTTGAAGGTGAGGATGAAAACGGAGCAAAGCATGCTGTTGAGTGGAAGAATATAGTGCTTGCTGTAGAAAAAGACAAGCATGACATATGGATTACTAAAGCTACACTTTCACCTGCAAAGGTAAGCTGCTCAAGAAATATAAATATGAATATAGAGTTGAAAAACCAGGGAACTTCTGATGAAGACGAGGTTGTATTAAGGATTGAATCTGCTGACTTGGAGATAAACTTTGAGGATAATACAATAGAAGAGCTTCAAGAAGGCGCTTATGACGAAGATACAGAGCATAGTGCCACATATTCTTTCCAGATCAGCGATAAAGTAAAAGCAGGAACTTATGCAGTCAATGTAAAAGCCTATTACAACACTGACACATTGTCAGATACAGAAAGACTTGATTTAGTTGTAGAGAACTGCGCAGTTGAGGAAGAAACTACACCAGAAGATGTTGTTGTAGTAACACCTCCTACTACTGGGGGGGAAGACGAGCCAGAGATCATAACAGAGCCTGTTACAGAAACAACTGAAGGCAGTGTCTTTGGAGCATCTTATCTAACTTTTTTAGTTGGAGCAATAATCTTAGCTGTGATTGTTGTAATGATTATGGTTGTAGTATTGCTTTCAATGAAGAAAAAGGCTTAAGGCTTTTTTTTATTTAATTCTTTTTTTGTTATTTTATGGCTTAGTACAAAATTTTTTAGATTTTAAATTCTATAAAAACCGAAAGATTTAAATATTTGGTTATAATTTAACTTATGCTATTATGGAAAAATCAAAACAATATAAGTCAAATTATGGCATATCAAAAACAGAGTCCCTATTGCTTGAAACGATAAAAAGGGAAAAGTTGGTAGTTTTCACCCCAAAAGAGCTTATGCGCATCTTATTATGGGAAAAGCAAAAAACCCATAATGTGCTGCAGCAGTTAAAAAAGAAGGATATCCTCCTAAGTGTAAAAAGAAACGCTTACATAATCCAAGAAACAATTGATGAGCACATATTTCAAATAGCTACAGAAGCAATTAACCCGTCATACATCAGTTTCTGGAGCGCATTAAGCTATTATGGGTTTACAGAGCAGCAGCCAACAGCCATACAGGCAGCAACACCTAAGCAATATAATCCCATAACCTTAGCAAAGTATAATATTATTCCGACAAGGCTTAAAAAAGAGAGGTTCTTTGGATACAAAAAGATAAATCATTTTGCAATTGCGGAAAAAGAAAAATCTGTAATAGATTCGCTGGCATATCCTGAGAAAGCAGGGGGATTTCATGAGGCAGTAAAATGCTTAAAAAACGCATGGAATGAATTAAACAGCAAGGCATTCATGGATTATTTAATCAGATTCAATAATGCGGCATTAAACGCAAGGGTAGGGTATATCCTTGAAGAATTAAACTTAAAAAATATCAAAGTTCCATTGCCAAATGCCTATGTCAAGCTAAACAATGAAAAGCCCGCAAACAAATTAAAAAACAAAAAATGGCACATTATAATAAATGACAGCGTCAAAAAAGGAGGGGGGGAAATATGATAACAAGAAATGAATTAATTGAAATTGCAAGAAAATCAGATTTAGGCCTGTACCGCCAGGAAAAAGACTACCTGCTAAAATTATTTTTATATACCTATTACAAAAGATTTGAAGACGCTGTATTTAAGGGAGGCACAGCAATAAAGTTCACAAAAGGCCTTAACAGGTTTTCAGAAGATTTGGATTTTAATATTCAGATCAATCCAAAAGAATTTCAAAAACAGGCAGAGCAGGCATTAAACGAAATTAAAAAGATGGGAATAGAAAACAGCTTTATAAAAAAGGAGATGTTTAATGAAGCATTTACATGCGAAATTGCATTTTCTGGACCCCTTTATGAGGGAACTGCGCAAACGAGAAATAAGTTCAGGATAGATGCTGGAGCACGAACAGGCACATTAATAAAACCAGCATGGAAACTTATAGAATCTGAATATCCGGAAACAAAAGAGAGGTTTGCTGTAAAGGTGATGGACATGAAGGAAATCCTTTGTGAAAAAATTACAGCATTATTTCAAAGAAACAAAGGAAGAGACCTTTATGATGTATGGTTTTTATTCAGCTCTGGCGTTGAATTGGATTCCAGCTTACTCAAAAAGAAACTTAAAAATAGAAAGTTAAATATGGAAAATTTCACAACAAAAGCAGAGTATGAGCGAGATTTAAAATATTTAGTGCCCAGGGTTATACCCTACGAGCAGGTAAGGGAAGAGGTGTTGGGCCATATGAAATGTGCAGGGCTGTAATTTTCTTTAGTTAAACTGATTTTTTAATTGATGGAATTTTGACCTTATGATGCTATGCATATACATATAATGCAAACATTTATAAACTAATTTGTAATACAATAATCTGATGAAAGATATACTATTACTTCAAAAAAGAGAATTGGAGTTGAAGTTAAAAGAATCATATGTAAAAAGAGACGGAATAACGCTAAAATTAGACAACTCCTTGGTAAAAGTAATAATCGGCCCAAGGAGAGCCGGAAAATCGTTTTTTGGAATTCATGTTCTTAATAGTAATTTTGGCTACATAAATTTTGACGATGAAAGATTGATTGAGTCTACAAATTATGATGAGATTATTGCTTCAATGAACTCTATTTATGGAAATCCGAAAATTCTATTTCTTGATGAAATACAAAATCTGCAAAAATGGGAAATTTTTGCAAACCGGCTTCAAAGGCAGGGATTTAATCTAGTAATAACAGGAAGCAATTCCCATCTTTTAAGCAAGGAGCTTGCAACTCACTTGACAGGAAGGCATCTTCAAATTGTTGTTCTCCCATTCTCTTTCCATGAATTTCTTCAGCTTGAAAAAAAAGAGCTAACATCTTCTGAAATAAAAGAAAAACTGAATGATTATCTCATATACGGGGGATATCCAGAGCCGCTAATTAAGAAAATAAATTTCAAAGATTATCTTTCAACGCTTTTTAATTCGATAATTTTCAAGGATATTGTAAAAAGGTACAAGATAAGATCTGCCCAGGCCATAGAAGATTTATCAGTTTACCTGCTTTCCAATTTATGCAATGAATACTCATATAATTCATTAAGCAAGATTGCTAAGATAAAAAGCAGCCATACTATTGAAAAATACCTAGGATATCTTGAAGAGTCATTTATTTTCTTCAGCCTTAGAAGATTTTCCTATAAATTAAAGGAACAATTGGCTTCTATTAAAAAAATATACTGCATAGATAACGGATTCATCCACGCAAAGGCGTTTAACTTGAGCCAAAATTCAGGGAGATTATATGAAAATCTTGCTGCAATCAAGCTAAAGAAACAAGAACTTGAGGGAAAGATTAATTTTTATTACTGGAAAAATTCCCAGCAAGAGGAAGTGGATTTTGTTGTTAAACAAGGAACAAAGATAAAACAGCTTATACAAGTTTGCTATAGTTTGAGCAATTCCGAAACAAAAAACAGGGGGATAAGAGCTTTATTAAAAGCCGCTAAAGAACTAAAATGCAAAGATCTTTTAGTTATTACCTCTGATAAAGAGGGTGAAGAGCATATTGAATGGTTCGGCATAAAAGGCAAGATTAAGTTTATTCCTTTATGGAAATGGCTTTTGGAATAATTAATCAACGGTTCTTTGTAAAACAAATTATTCTTAAGATTCTTTTTTAATTAAATGATTGAACAAGGGTGATATAAAGCATTGTATTTTTACCTTTTCTTTTTCTTAATATTCTTTTTTATCTTTTAAAGTAACTACTTGAGAATACTAAAACTACCGAAAGGTTTAAAAAGGAGAGTGCATTTTCTACTGGTTAATTCAGTCAATTTTCAATAAAAAATAACGGGGGTTGTTATCATGAGGAAAGGAATCATAGGGGGAATTATTGCTGTATTATTAGTTCTTAGCGCTATAGCTGTGAGTGCTGATGTGGTTATTAATGAGGTTATGTATAACCCTACTGCTGATCAAGGGGGAAACGATTATGGTGAGTGGATTGAGATACATAATATTGGAAGCACAAGTGTTGATATGAGTTCTTGGAAGTTATGTGGGGATAGCCTAAAAAAGGGATATATCGCTCATAATGATTCGAATATATATCTAAACACCTCTTTTATATTGGCTTCTGGACAATATGCTTTAATTACAGATGGGGGAAGTGGAACTGATGTTTATAATAATCTTACAGTTGATAGCTCTGCATTGGCATTGCACGTTACACCTTCTACTCTTTGCAATGGCGGATTAAGCACTTCTGGAGAAGTGATTAATGTTACAAATGCAACTTACGCTACATTTTTTGATTATACACCTTATATAAGTTTAGCTAATGGTGATGGAAAGACTTTAGAAAGATATAATTTTGTTTTAGATAATTGGAATGAAAGCAAGGCTGTTAACGGAACTCCCGGAACACGAAACAGCATCTATGATGATCAAAAACCTATTGCTAATTTTACAATGACTCCCTCGTCTCTTTTTGAAAGAGGGGTTGTTTTATTAAATGCTACTTTATCCAGGGATAATGCAGGAATAACAAACTATGTTTGGGAATTTGGGGATGGAAATGTAACATCTGGCAGTTCTTTATCTGAAATAAGCCATAATTATAATGCACTAGGGGAATACACAATTAAATTGACAGTTTATGATGAAGCAAAATTCAATGATTCTATGTCAAAATCTTTTAATGTTTACCCTTATCTGGATATTGTTAATATAACTTTAGATGGCGCTGCTGTAAATGATAATGATACTATATATAATAAAAAGGCAGGAGATGTTGTGGCTATTGGATTTGAGCTTTTTAATAGGTATAGCAAGAGGCTATATGGCGTTAACGGGACATTGGAAAATCCGTTCTATAAGAACAGCACTTTGACTTACAGCCCGGTTGATGCTGGCAGCTTGCTGGCAAATTCATTCCAATTTAAGATACCTTACCTAGGATTTGATAATTTTGAGCTTAATATAACTTCAGATGGCAGGAATTCAAGCGGTGTTGAATTCAGCTCAATTAAAAGGCTGTACTTTGCTATAAACAAGTCAATCGAGCATAGGGTGGTAATTTCAGATAAGGCTTTCTCTAGGGATAATCTTACCTGTGATAAGAACACGGTTTTAGATGTAACTATAGTTAACGTAGGGCAGAATGATGAAACAGTCAAGGTAGAGGTAAAAGCAAATGGCATTTCATTAAGTGATACAAAGAGCATACTTGTAGATTCACAAGCTGTTTATAGCTTCCCTATAAATGCAAAGAACTTAACAAGCGATACAACCTTTACAATAAATGTAAGCAATCCAACATTTGTTTATTTTGACCCATTCCAAAAATCAATAGGATTAAAGGTATTTGGCGCATGCTTTAATAAAACTGGTTTAGAGGCTGGCATAAATGTTACTGAAGATGTACTGCCAACATTTAACCTTAACTTAACAACTTACACGCATGGTTATGAAAATGGATGGACGTATAATATAGAAAATCAGAATACATCAATTATAATATGTACAATCAGCAGCGGAACAATGTTCTCATGCGGGATGCCAGCAGCAAATGTAAGTGGAACATCAGCTGTCAATATGAGCATAACAGCAGGAGCAACAGTAAATTATGCGTTGTTTGATGTTTTGATTAAGCCAGTAAATGACGAGCCTGTTTTGACATTGCCTGCATTACCGGCAACAATAAACGAAGATGAGTTATTCAGCTTTAATGCTACAGGGTTTGATGTTGACGGGGATGCATTAACATTTGGTGTTAATTCAACATTAAATCATTTAAGCTATAATGGCACAGTTGAAACCTATTCATGGATGCCGGGAAATAATGATGTCGGAACCCATTCATTCAATGTTACTTTAGACGATGGAGGGGCCTTGGTTAGCCAAGTGTTTAATATCCAGGTATTGGATGCAAATGATGCTCCAGCATTGATTGTTGAAGACCAAACATACAGTGAAAATGCAACTAAGTTGTTTTATATCAATGCAGAAGACATAGACCCAACTGTCCAGGTATTAACAATAGGGACGAATGCTACATTTGGCGGTGACTTCAACTTTTCACAAATTAATTTCACTAACACAAATGCTTATGCCATATTCAACTGGACACCGCAAAATGCGGACGTTGGCGCACATGCTGTGATGTTCAATGTAACCGATGGAATCAATGTGACTTCGAAGGTAATTACTATAACAGTAACTAATGTCAATAATGCGCCTGTTTTAGATTTTATTGATAATAAAACAGTAAATGAAGATAATGCATTGTCTTTTGTAATAAGCGCTTTGGATATTGATGGAGATGCATTGACATTCGGGACAAATTATACAGGAATAATATCTATAGCCTCTATCAACAGCACACATGCTAATATAAGCTGGACACCGACTCAACAATACGTTGGCAATAATTCAGTATTATTTACTGTAAATGACGGTTTGGCAACAGATTCACAAATAGTTAATATAGAGGTTACTGGCGTTAATGACGCTCCTGAGATACAGGCTATAACTGATAAGCAGATAACTGCTTCAGAGGCATTTTCATTTACTGTCAATGTAACTGATGAAGAGAATGATCTTATAACTTATGATATCAAACAAGGGACAGGCAATATGAGTATAAGCAGCTTAGGGGTTTTTACATGGACACCGCAGATTGGAGATATAGGTGTGCATAACATAACAGTAAATGTTTCTGATTCTGACAAGACAGATGAAGAGAATTTTACAATCACTGTTATTGAGCCTGTTAATGTTGAGAACGTAAAGATAAAGATTAATGGCGGGAGTTTTGAGAATTTAGCAGAAGGCGGGTTAAAGATAATAAGGCCGGGAGATTATGTTTATCTGCAATTGGATATAGCAAACAAATTTATTTCCAGCTCAATCCATGGCGCAGAGGTTAATGCAACAATCAAAGATGTTGATGGCCAGGATATGACTGCTATTGACGGGCCAAGCGGCTCAATAACAGCAGGAAGCAGCGCAACATTAGAATTGCCTTTGGGCCAGGTAGATGAGGATGCCTCAGCAAATTATGATTTTGTAATTAAGGTTACTGGAGTGGATGATGATGATAATGCTGTTGAAGATACATGGGCAGCAACCATCAAAGCGCAGAGCGACAGCCACCAGATTGTTATAACGTCAAAAGACATTGACAAGCCAAGCGTTGTATGCAATCGAAGCGTAGTGGTTACTGCTACTGTTAAGAATATCAATCATGTAACCGTCCCTGAGGATGTTAGGGTCAGGGTGCATAATCCTACATTGGGAATAAATGAGGCAACTTCTTATGTTTCAATAGCTAAAGGCTCAAGCCACTTATTCAGTATTCCGATAAATATAAGCAAGGATAAGCCAGCTGGAAAGTATAACCTTACAGTTATTGCTGAATCAAGCGATGCATCAGACACAGAAAGCGTTGAATTAGATGTGCAAAGCTGCAGCATAATCTATTCGCCTGCTGAGCAAACAATATACATTGCAAACAGCGCAGACCAGCATTTTAGCGTTACATTACCTTCTGGTTTTGATGTTGAGTCCACAACATGGAAGCTGTTGAATGAAAGCGGCTCGCATGTTGTTTCAACTTTAACATCTTATACCTATCAAGCTGAGAATAAGGATGGCTTAAAGACAAGAAAAGTGCAGCTGGAAGTGAAGGCAAAAGACGGCTATACAGAGAACAGGGAATGGACCATCAAAGCAACAAGCTATCCTTTGAGCAATATATTTACAACAAGCCCAAGCTTAGCAGGCTTAAATGACTCTGTCCTGCAGAACATTAACCTGACATTGAATATGCCTGGTGTTGCCAAGATAGAATTTTTACATCCATTGGACTTAAGGAATGTTGTATTGATTGACCAGGATGTGAATGCAACAGACAGCATAGTGGCTTTTGACTCAACAAGTATCTTCACAGGGCCTGCAAGAATAACATTATACGGCTTAGAGTACGATGAAGAGCCAAAGATATACTGCAGCAATGGCTTTACAACTACCCCTTCAGATATAAATGATGACAGCTGTATGGGCCTTTATGCGTTTATAGAGTACAGGACAAACCCACCTACAACCAATGGTGAAGTGAGGTTTAATGCTACAATATCTTCAAGCTTTAGGGTAGGAACAATATCTGCTCCACCATCACCACTAAATGCTCCAAATGCTGCTGCTTCAGCATCACCTTCAACAGCTGCCATTGGGCAGACTGTTACATTAAGCGCAGCAAGCTCAACAGGAGCTACGCCTTTGAGCTATAGCTGGTCAGCACCTTCAGGAATCACTTTATCAAGCGCAACTTCAGCCAGCCCGACATTTACTGCTCCATCAACAACAGGAACTTATACGTTTACTGTTACAGTAAGCAATTCATATGGTTCAGATACTGATACTGTAACCGTAACAGTTGGAACAACATCAGGAGCAATAGGGAACTTAACGATATCTGATCTGGATATTGATGTTGGCGGGGAAGATGACAAGGATGTGCAGAATGGGGAGAAGATAAGCGAGAAGGCAAAGCCCGGAGACAAGGTTAAGTTTGATATTGAGGTAGAGAATGTGTTCCCTTCATCCTCTGATATTGAGATGCAGGATATTACTGTAACTATAACCATAAAAGATATTGATGATGGTGATGATCTAGAGGAGGATGCTGACATTGATGACCTGGATGCAGGAGATGAGGATTCAGCGGTTATTGAATTTGACATACCCACACTGGTAAAGGATGGCACCTATGATGTTATCATATTGGTTGAGGGGGAAGACGAGAATGGAGGAGACCATTCAGTTAGGTGGGAGCTGACATTAGAGGTTAAGAAAGAGAAGCATGAACTGTTAATAGATGATTCAGAATTGAGCCCTTCAGTAGTTAGATGCTCCAGAAATGCTGCTTTAGACCTGAGGGTAGTGAACATAGGAAGAGAAGACGAGGATGATGTCACAATAGAGATAAGCAACAGTGAGCTGGGAATTGATGCAGGGGAAGAGGGCATTGAATTAGCGGAAGGGGATGACGAGGATTCAGTTTTTGAGAACACTTACAGGTTTGCCATAGATGATGATGCAACTCCAGGAACTTACCCAATCACTATAAAGGCATATTATGACAGCAAGGTAAGCGACCAAAAAACAGTTAATCTAGTAGTAGAGGATTGTGTTGATATAGTTACTCCGATAGGGGCTGAGCCTGTGGAGATTATTACACAGCCATCTGCAATGACAAAACCAGCAGCTCCAGTTACGAAGATATCATTCAGGGAAACATCAGAATATGTAACTTTGCTTACGATATTGTTTGTTATATTGGCAGGCGGAGTAATATTCCTGATAGGCGCAGCGATAATAATCTATAAGAGATAATATTTCTTTTTTTTATTTTATTTCCTGAAATTTAACCTATATTCTCCATAACCTAAAAGTTTATATATATGATATATTTATAATATAGTATAAGTATATATGGTGATTGAAAATGGCTATGGAAGTGTTACATTATCCAAGATTAGATACAATACTGAATGTTGAAAAAATAATAAGGACTGCTATGGATCCCCTTTCGAAGAATGGGATAGACAGGAGGCTGCCTAAGAAAGTCATGAGGCCAACGCTTAATGTCATCCTTAATTATTTAGAGCAAAGCGGGAAAATTGCTATGCTTAAAGAAGGGATAATATGGATATATAAAGATGAGATTAGCCCCAAGTTGAGAGCCAAGCTTAGGAAAGCGGTTACAGTGATGTGAGATGGGCAAAGAAGTTGAAGTAAGATTTGATGAAGATGCTTATAAGGAGTATATGGAATTACAGGAATTTGTTGCAAAAGGCAAATCGTCAAAGAAGGTACCAACTTATGGGCAATTGCTTACCTCAATTAATACAGCAATAAATAATTTAAAAGCAAATCCTTATTATGGAGACCTTATTCCTAGGAAATATATATCAAAAGGCGTTGTTCATAGGTACGGAACTGATAAAATATTAAGGGTTGAATTGGTAGGGTATTGGAGGCTTTTATACACCTTGATAGGAGGGGAAGTCAAAATTATCGCATTTATTCTAGAATTTATGGATCATGATAAGTATAATAAGATTTTTAGGTACAGGAAGAAATAAAGTTTGTTCAAATAAATTTTTTTAGATTCAATATTTATCAATTTTTGGGGGTCAATTATTTTTATTGCTCTTTTTTTAGAAAAAATACCTATATTATTTCCAGCCGATAAACCTTCTCATCCTGTCAACAAATTCTTCTGCATCTTTGTAATAACCGTCGAATTCCTGGCCTTTTACTTCTGTTAATTCACTATGGGTTATCATCTTGCTTAACCTATAGAAATTGCGCATTATTGTTACATATCTTTGCTCTAGCAGTTTGTGCTTTACTAACTTCTCCTGCAGCAAATCAGCTATGTGATCTGGAGAAGGGGGTATTTCACCATGTTTCATCAATGCAGAATGAGCAGCGTCAATAACAGCCCAATACAAGTCAATTGTTGCCTGTAACAGGTGCCATTTTGAGTTATGCAGAGTGTTTGGAGCTCTTATATAATAACTCCAGATGCTCTCTTCTGTAGGCCTTATTCGGCCTCTTCTTAGCAATACCTGCAAAGGCTCAAAAAACCCTGTGTCTATCAAGGCAACACCATCCCTCAGCATATTAATTGCTATTGGGTCTCCGTTGCGTATGTATTCCCAAAAAGAGCTAAACCTTAGTGTAGTAACGTGCAATCTTGTAGAGTTCCTCACAATCAGGCGCTGCACTATAATCCTGTATGCTTCAACTAACTCAGGGGAGAAATTCAGGGATAAATCATCTGCTATTATCAGAATATCCAGGTCAGAGCCAGTTGTTCTTGTTTTTTTGGCAGAGCTTCCGAAGAGGACAACAGCTTTAAGAAAGGTGCCTAGCTCTCCATGCATATCTTTGGTGAACTTATAAGCTATATCAAGATCATCTTTTTTATAGAGTTCCAGGTTTGGATTTACTTTTCTATCTATACTTACTTTCATAATATCCCCTTGTAGTAGATATTTGTGTGATAGTTATATAAAGATTTATGACTATTTTGTAATGGTATAATTTCTCAATTTGAAATTTTTTCTATTTTTATATATTTCCCCCATTAGCTAAAGGTATTATCTGTTAATTTAAAACTTTTTCCTAATAAAACCCCGCAATTTCACTTATTCAATTCCTTCTTTAAGTCTTCGGTAGAATAAACCTTAACTTTATCTTGAGTTTTTAATTTTTTATCATTAGACCAAATCGGGATTTTGAGCTTTAAGGCTAGTGCAAGGTAGGGGACATCATCTTCATCAGATGTAAGCCGTTTAGCTTCTTCAAAGAACGGATCAAATTCTTTTTTGGGAACAACACGAATAACTTTTTTAAGATCATGCACCAAATCATTCAATTCCCGTTCGGTTCTTTTAGTCTTAGCCAAAATCTCTTCCTTATGTTCAAGAAACTCATCAAATAAGAATTCGGGTGCGAATAATTCTACATCCTCGCTAACTATTATATTAACAGTAAAACTATCTTTAATTAAAGCAGAAAAAAGAGGATTTGCATCTATTACAAACTTCATTTAATTGTTCCTTTTTGCCATTAAATTTTTCGCAACTTTCTTGTTTACTTCTCTACCTAGCCTTAAAGCATCTTCCTCTGTAAAAGTGCTGTCTTTGGTAAACTGCTTGAATTTTTCTAACATCAATATTTTTCTCTTTATTGCTTGTCTAGCTACTGCACTCCAATTTATATCTTGGAAAGTGTCCATTTCTTGTTTCATATCTTCAGGAACTGATAAAGTTATACTTACCATTTTCGCACCTCCTGTTTATTACGTTAATTACGTGTAATATGTTCATATATTTAAAGCTTTCGGTTTTTGAATAAGAAATTATTTATATCATAGGGCATAAACAAATTCTATGCTTCAAGAACTTAGAGCAATATTCGGCTCAAACATAAAAGCAATGGAGATTCTGTATGTTTTAGAAGGAATTAAGCCATGCGCTAGAATAATGGTTAAGGAAGAGGAGAAAGGCAAGGTTCTAGATTTTCTTAAGGAAAAAGGGCTTAATTATTCTTTATCTGATTTTAAAGTTATAAAGCAGGATGAAGAAAAGGCTTATTCTGATAAGGCAGTTAAAGTTCCAATTGATTCAAATGAGAAAGGGCATTTTTTTGTTTATGTGTCTAAGGATGAAAAGAAGGCTGAAATAGCAAAGCAGATGGAAAGTGAAAATAAGCATAAGGAGTTAGGCATGGTTTTAGGGTATCCTGAATGCTGTGCTGAGTTTTTTGAAAAGCATTTTCCAGAGGAATCCAAAAGAAATAATGATTTTACACTAGCTAGCTTAAAAGGCTCAGATGGATTTCAATTTCCTTTCTACACAAATATAGCTTCGAGACATTTTGATGTAAGCCTTTTAAGCCACTTTCCATGCAATCTTAGATGTGAAAGCTCTATAGAGATAGCAAAAAAGAATTTGGAGATTATTAGAAAACATGATGGGGAAGCAGCTATGATCCTTGAAGGCATGCTGAAAGGAGCTGTGATATATACAGAAACAAAAGGAGTTTTTTTGCTTAGGTACCCTGAATTGGAGCATAACAGGCTTTTTTACAAAGGGGTTATGGGCTCTATGAATAATGAGCTCTATGAAATGCTGAAGAATGCAGAGCATATTGATATTGTTGGCAAGAATAGGCTAATTTTGAATGGGCTTGAGATGAAGAATTTAGGGTTAATGTTATTTTCTTAACCATGCTTCTATAATCCGGTACTTTACATTGAATTCATTGAAAAGATTTTTTACTTTGGCAATATCTTCTAAAGGTATTAGGACAACATTAGGGGCTAGTTTAACCCCATCAATCTCTTCCAGCAAGCCTGGCTGCTTATATTCCTTTTTTTCTTTTTTAAGGGCATAACCAAACATGTTTCTTATAAATTTCATCTTATTCTTTCGGTTTAAATTTTTTAAAGAGTAATAAAATAAGAAATGGTGCTCAGTGTTCTTAGGCATTTCTTTGTAAGGCCCATAAAGGGTAATGCCTGAACTTATTATTTCTTCCCTCAAATTTTCCCATGTTTCATCTTCTAAGGAGCCTACAATGAAATTTATTGGTTTTTTAACTCCTTTTAAATTCCATGTTTTTTCAGCTTTTACTTCAAAGCTTTTTAAAACTTTTTTTAGGCCATCTTCAATACTATCTGCTTCATTTCTATCTTTAATATTAAAAAAAAGATCAACATCGCTTTTTTGGTCGTCGCTTTTTTTAGCCACAGAACCGAATAGTATAATCTCTTTTATCTTTTCTTTTATGGTTTTATCTTCAAAAACCATAGAAATGAAGTCATATACATAAGAGATTGTTTTTGAATTCATAGTTCCTCACCCAGAATTGATTCTACTAAATCTTTAATCTTAAACAGGTTCTTTACAATCTTTTTATGTTCATCTATTGTTGTCATACCATTAAGAAAGATTAGCTTATTTAAATATTTTTCTGTGATGAATCACATATTTTATGTTACATATAACATATTAGTATGTTACAAATCACATAAATTATGTTACTTGTAACATATGGTGAACTTGATATTAACTTTCTGAATTGGCTTGAGATGAAGAATTTAGGGTTAATGTTATTTTCTTGAAAGGCCTGAATAATGAATACTTCTGCTGTTTTTTACAGTCGGCTTAAGGATACTCAAACTCTATCTTGGGGCATTCTTCCAGTTTTGCGCTTCCTCCTGCTTTTATTATATTGGCTCCTGGCTCATAATAGATTGTGTGGCTTCCGCTTCCTCCTGCATTGAATGATGCCCCTTCTTTAAGGTATACTGTGCAGCTTCCGCCTGTTTTGGCTACTGAGCCGCTGCTTTCCACGAAATAAGTCCGGCTTCCACTTCCATGATTGAGAACGCCTCCATCTTTGATAAGGTAATACTTTCCTTTTCCCGATTTACCTTCGGCTGTTATTTCGATATGCTCTTCAGGTATCTTGACTTTGCATTCTGGCTTAATCAA
>CAZSRD010000008.1:20729-22437 GCA_964609455.1 uncultured Methanosarcinales archaeon | reverse complement strand
ACAGTCCCTTTTTCATAATAATTAATCCCACCATCAGTATCGGTGCATTCTTCGCCAATAATATCGCTTGAGTATCTTGACAAATAGGCGCTGATTATCGGCCAGGGGAAGTCTACTAACAATTCTTCAGCAGTTATTCTGCCAACAACATTTCCAACTATCTTAATAGCATTCGTTTTCTCAATTGGTTCTGTCCTGCGATTTTCAGCCACTACTGCAATAACCTTGTTGGTATTGGCCCAAACAACTACCTTGGAATAATTGTAATCTAGGGCATAGATTATATTGCCTTCAACTTCCCTTTTTTCAAATCCCTCTTCAATCACTTCATCCTGCATGAATAAGGCCATATCTTCTTTATTCTTGAAGTCAAACACAATCGACTGATAATCATTATCATCCTTTTTGCCGTAAAAAGCATAGTAGCCGGTTAGGTTTATTTGAAACTCCCCCATTTGGATATCTTCCTTAGCTGACCTTAAATAATTGTATTCTCCAATGTTTTCTTCTATAAGGATTTCAGGGTAATGGATTTCATGGCAATATTCCACATGAACAGCCTTATAGGGCTTTTTGCATTGCGCGTTTTCTAAACATCCGGTCTGGTATGCGCTTTCACAGTAATCCTTCCTTATGATAATTCCCCAAACATCCCTTTCTTCACATCCAGTGTGGGTATAGCCTTCATCACAAATATCAATACTTTCATCGCATGCGCCAAGGCTGACTTTGGTATAGTTGTGGTAACAATCTAGGTTTGTCTTATAGCAGCAATCAATCCCATAAAGCTCATCTCTTGTTGCGCATTCACTTATAGCTGCGCAATACTTATCCTGGAATTCCTGAGTGCATTCGATATTAAAGCCGGGCTTAATGAATTTTGAGGGAAGCAGGAAAAAATCTTTGCCGCCCATGCCCTGCTTAAACCTTGCGCAGGATGGGTCATCCATCATCTTAATCAGAGAGGTATAATGCAGGTATTTAACTGCTATGTCTTCATCATATTCCCATTGTTCTGGATTATACTTAGAGCTTGTTACATTTACTGCATCTTCCTTGTAGATATCATAGGCATAGGTTCTCTCGTTATTGATTTTTGCCAGCAATTTTGTTTTTGAGCCATAACCTATTGATGAAAACAAATTATCCTGGTTTATCCTGTTCTCTATTTCCATTCTTAAGGTTTCGCCGAAATTATAAGGAACATCCACACAATTGCCTTTGTACATGCAGTCTCCTAATGAATAGCACTCTTCTTCGTCGCAGATATTGAATAATCCTTCACCGCAATCAGAGCATTGCACAAACTTCAGGCCAGAAGGATATTCCTGAAGGTATGCTACTGCTAATTCCTCGAGGGAATCTGTGTTTGCAGTGCCAACAACATAAACAATCTTATCGCCTGAGTACCATAAAACACCCATTACCTGTTCCATCTCTAAGATATAGAAGTAGTTTCCATTGTATTCTTCCTCTTCAAACACTATATCCGGTGAATTCTCAATAAACGCCTGCATTCCATCAAGGAATTCCTGGTTTTCTATAATATTTGGATGGACTTCAACAATTGCTGCAAATTCATTTGACACTGATGGTTCAGATTCTTCTGGAGTTTCTTCAATTGGTTCTTCAATAGGCACTTCTTCAACAAGTTGGCTAATAATCTCTTCAATTGGTTCTTCTGGAGTTTCTTCAATTGGTTCTTCAA
>CAZSRD010000008.1:7734-20629 GCA_964609455.1 uncultured Methanosarcinales archaeon | reverse complement strand
TGGCTAATAATCTCTTCAATTGGTTCTTCTGGAGTTTCTTCAATTGGTTCTTCAATAGGCACTTCTTCAACAAGTTGGCTAATAATCTCTTCAATTGGTTCTTCTGGAGTTTCTTCAATTGGTTCTTCAACAACCTCGTTAGATGTATATTGCCCCATATAAATGCTGCAATCACTATCCCCCATATCCAGGCCTATCTCTGCAAACTCGCAATCGTGCGCCTCCTCTACCCGCCTTAAGTCAAGACTGTTGACAAATTGCAATATATATGGATGTATGCAGACACCATCCTGGCAGCCTTGCTGGCAATCATATTCCATTGGTTGCAAGTTATTATCTTCACAATAACACTCTTTTAATGTGTTTTTATCTATGCAGTAATCTGAAACTCCCCCTCCGCTTTGTCCTGAAGATAAACTGCAATCCCCTTTGATGTAATAGTTTAAGCCGTTATCTGAGTCTTTGCAAGTTTTTTCTTCTTCCAAAACATCGAATTCCCAGCTTGCAGACTGGTCTTTGAATTGAACAAACACTCTATAATCTCCTACTCCATCAATAGATACATCCATATTATTAAAACCTGCAAATACTTGGTTTCCTAAACTATCTTTACCAATATCCAATTTTAATAAACCATTTGCAGGGATAGTAACAATATCGTTATAGACTGTCACAGAATCAACCCAATCAACCTCTTGTTTTTGAATCTTAATCAATAAATTATCAGTAACATCTATGGTTCCGTCGTTTACTACTTTTGACTGCGGCCTTTCAAATAGTGGTGGGCATTTGTAACAATTACTATGCCTAGCATCATAATATATCTCATTCCATTCATCTCCTAAACCACTACCCTCTGAATTCCACACATAAATATCTCCTGACCACTCAACTCCAATTATTTCATTATTTCCATCTCTATCAAGGTCAGATATAATTTTCCCATCACCTAATTGATAACTGCCCATATAAGTTCTGAATAAGTTTCCATCAGTATCAGAAAAATAACCTGTATTTCCCTGCCACCTTATTGAATCTCCTACCCCATCCCGGATTCCAGTCCTAAGACCAACCCCAAACTCAGTATTGTTTGATGAAGTAACCTTACCAACTGAATAAAAACCTTCATTCCAGAAATTGCCTCCAAGTGTCTTAACTTCTCTCTTATTTCCAAATTTATCCACAAAAATCACAAGGCTTCCCCTGGAAGACCACCATGTTGGTGAACTTCTATAAAGTTCCCTTGCATGTAAAATAACATTTCTCTCACCATCAATATCGCCTATAGATAAAGAAAGAAATTCAAACCTTGACTCGTTAGTGTCACTAAACTCCTCTTCAAATCTTTTCTCAAGAGAGCCATCTGGTGAGAAGGAATAAATCTTAACTATTTGTTTTTCAGGCTCAAATTTATTTGTGAAGCACAGTATTTCGAAACTACCATCTTCATCAAAATCTGCTTTTTTTAGACAAACTAAAGGGATATCATAACTTTTAGGCCAACCATTAACTAAATTTCCATTTAAATCGAAAGCATAAAAAGAAGTATCTGTTGGAATAAATGTGAACCATTGTGGTTCTTCTAACCAGTATCCATTAACAACATGAGATACAATCTCTTTATCTCCATCATTATTAACGTCTAATGTAAACAAATAAGGCATAGGTGAAACATGAGGTGTTCCATTTTCTATATCTCCCCAAGTAGTATCAACACCATAGTCACTAAGTTTTACAGGCCAATTTTCATTGAAATATTCTAAATCTGTATTGAATAAGTAAATTGTGTCAGCATTACCATAATCAGGACCAAAAATCTCCAGATAACCGTCATTGTTCAAATCATCAGAATAAATAGGGTTAACATCCTGATCTCTTGAAGCTATAAATGAGCCGTCATGTTCTATCCTATAAAGTGCTCTACTCCATTCATTGTATTGAATGGATTCATCTATATGCTCGCCCACAACAAAAATCTCCCCATAACCATCTCCATCAGTATCAGCAACAAGAGGTCCTCTTTGAATAGTCCTACCAGGCAAAGTAACAGGAAATCCTGCTAAATTACTTCCATCTGGTTCAATCGCATAAACTTTCTCTCCACCAACCCCCTCGCCGTATGCAACTATTATCTCTTCTATACCATCATTGTTTATGTCATATATTGTAGGTTGGTCAAGAAACGCAAGTGCTACACTCAACGAACCCCAACTCCCACTTGTATCCTGAATAGGCCTAGGCCAACCAGAACGAAGTTTCTCATCTAAGAATATCTTGTTTGTGAAAGAAAGGATAGATCCCTTATAGTTTATCTTCACTATCAATTGATATAGCCCATTAGAATAGAAAGAAGTGTCCCACTCACCTATTTTATCTCCTTCTTCTACTAAAGTAATGCCTAAGTCTGTTTCATTTTCTGGAGAAGCCCATTCAGATTCAATCTCAGCAATTTTTATGTCATAACCATCAATTTCTAATCCAGGAATATTATTCTTTATTACTATTGGATATACATCTTTATTATTTAATACAGTTTGTTCTTTTGGGAACAAGAAATCAAATTTCTTCAGCTTAAATTCGCCTTCATCAGTGTACACATTACCAAATGCATCTGTAACTTCTAACTTAATCAGGTAATCGTCATCTTCAAGGAACCCAATATCATAAATTGCTAAAAGGCCATCTTGAGGAATTGCATTACTAAATGTTATCTCTGTCCATTCTTGCCAATAAAGTTTCTTAATATAAAGTGAATAACTAACAAAATCATCAATTATAATTTCCCCACTTATTTCAAATGGCATCTTCATCTTAAGTTCATGTAGTCTCACTATCGGAGGCTTTTGGTCAATAATACCTAGATTTAATCTTCCTGCTCCTTGCTCGCTTTGTAACTTATCCAAATCAATGGCATTCCTCATTAAGGAATATTTTATTTCATCAGGAGTCCAACCAGGATTCATCTGTTTAACCAATGCTGCTGCCCCAGCCACCATGGGTGCTGACATTGATGTTCCTGCAAGTTGAAGGTGTTCTTCATCTAAACATGGATAATAATATGGATGTTCTCCTACAGGATATATTGAGTCATATCTTGCTGAACAGATTATTGCTCCGGGAGCAACTATATCTGGTTTCATCAGATAAGTTTCTATTCCGTCTTCATCTACCCAGTGAACAGGACCTTTTGAACTAAAAGAAGTCAGTTGATCTTCCACTGGATCCGTATCCCAGGATTCACCTTCATAATCCTTTTTGTATGTTGCTCCAACAGTTATTGCTTTTCTTGCTGTTCCTGGGCTTCCAACAGTTCCCTTACTAGGTCCTGAATTGCCTGCAGCGATAACAGGAACAGTGCATAAAGCTGCATTGTCAATAGCAGTAGAAATTAAATCATCTGGGTTTCCATAACCACCCAAACTCAAACTTATTACATCAACATAATCATTTTCATCTTCACAAGATATATTATTCTGATTTAAATCAACAGACTTCTCTATTGCTGCAATGATATCATCCCACCAACCTTCTCCGTTCTCATTTAAAACTTTATATGCATATAACTGAGCATCAGGGGCAACTCCATCCAATACACCATTTCCAGCTGCAATTCCTGCACAATGAGTTCCATGGCCTGCATCATCCATTGGGTTTGCATTATCATTAACAAAATCATAACCAGCTATAACCTTACACCCAGAACCAAAACATCCACCTAAATCAGCATGAGTATAATCAATCCCAGTATCTATAATTGCAATTGTAACTCCCTCACCAGTCAAACAAGGATTCCCAGAAGTAGTGCAATCATTGCCATCTTTATCTAATTGCCAAAGATCATCTGCACCTATCAATGGAATAGAGTCCATTAGGTTTGCTTTGACTGCTAAATTAGGATGAACTTCCTTTACACCACTAACTTTCTTTATTTCATTTGCCTGCTCTTCTGAAATATCTAATGATATACCATTAATAACATTAGTAAACTCATTCTCAACTTTTAATTCTGAAGTTCCGATAACATTTCCAGTTAATTTAGATTGCTCGTCTAATTTTTCCTTAATCCTGTCTTTTACTCTATCATTCTTTCTTTCTAAATCCCTAGCATATTCTTCTAATTCTCCAGCTGTTTCTTCAGGCATTACAGAAAATAACTGTTTATATACTTTAATCGGATTATAAGGTGCTGCATTTTCAACATACTCTTCATTAGCCTGTGCTTTACTCTCCAATTCTACCCTTTTCTCCTCGATAGGTTTGTCTTCAAACTCAACAATATATCCTTTGTGTAAAAGCATCTCATCCACAACATCATCAGTATTAATTTCTTGTAAAACTTGTTCATTCTCTAGTTGTTTTGGTGCAACTTCCCTCAGATTACCCATTGAATCTGCTAAATAATTAGTTGAAACTATGTTATTTAACTGGTTAACATTCTCAATATTTGAGTTCTTAGGAATTGTATTATATATGTCTAAACTAGATGGTTGAATTATTACATTCCCAGTTATTGTATTCTGCCCTGATACTTCATTATCAGGAGGATCAGTCAATCCTATCTGCTCTCCAACAACATATTCATCTTTTAATGTCGCTACACTCACACTTGCATTAGGCTGTTCTTCAATTACACTAAATTCCCAGCTTGCAGAATTATCCTTAAACTGAACATATACTCTATAATCGCCAACTTCATCAACAGTAACATCTAAATTATTAAATCCAGCAAATACCTGATTACCAAGATTATCCTCACCAATATCTAATTTAAGTAAACCATTTGCAGGGATTGTAACCATATCATTATACGCTGTAACATAATCAACCCAATCAACATCTTGTTTTTGAATCTTGATCAATAGATTATCAGTAACATCTATTGTTCCGTCGTTTACTACTTTCGATTGTGGCCTTACTAGGGGCACATCCTGACACATATAACATCCACTTCTTTGGTTATCATAGTTATATGTCTTCCAATCAGATTCATCAACAGAAGCGCCAACAAGATCCCACATATATAGATCAATCCTAGGGGAAGTCTTACCTTGGTATGAATAATCTACTAATTCGCTAGGTACTGGTGTATCAGACGTTGCGAACAAACCAATACCACCAGGAATCTCTACAGTAACAGGCCCCATTCTCGACCAGAATTGCATTGCTTTTGTATCTATAAGAGGTAAATTAGTTGGGTAATATTCATTAATGGCAATCCCTGTGTCTAGTTGGGTTATAACTCCTTTTCCTCCATGTTGTAGTGATAATGTTAAAGGGAGGAAGTTTACATACAACTTATCTGTTGAAGATAAAAAGTTAAGCTCGTTGTCGTAAATATCTATTTTTTCGTATATTTCTGTTGCAATAATTTCTTTTATGCTATCATTGTTGATATCCTGTGCTATTATACCCCCTATTCTTTCTTTGAATATTTCTTCTTGTGCTATTTTTGTGCCGTCTTGGCTATAGACCTGAATCTTTCCAATATTATCTCCATTACTATCTCTTGTAACGAATGAAAAAATTACTTCATTAGAACCATCATTGTCTAAGTCAGCTACAATATGGTGAGGTGTTGACCCTAAAGCTTCTTCATAAATCGGCCAACCAGGCACATCACTACCATCTATATTAAACACATAAACACCCACGTAATCCTTATAATCTCTTTCAACCAATTGCTTTACAATTATCTCTTTTTCAGGATCAGAATCCATATTTGCAATAGATATATGACTTAAATCAGTTGAGCTTCCCCCCCCCAGCTTTATCCAAATACTTTGGCCATCCAGGCAATTCATTGCCATTATTATCAAGAACAGCCACAGGGAATTCATAATCTATATCTGCCACAACCATCTCTAGATTACCATCATTATCTAAATCATAAATTGCAATATCAGAATCAAAAGATAAGTAATTATAATTTTTTGGCCATCCTTGTTTTATTTCGTTATTAGATTCTACAACATATATATATCCACCAGTAGAATAACTATATTCTCTAAAGATTATATCCTTAAAACCATCATTATCTATGTCAGCAATGCTTATCTTTCCTGGGCTTGAAATAGGCAGTGTTAATGGAGGGTATTTATCGTTTCCATTAAGATCCATTATATATAGTTTAGTTGGTGTTCCATCAGCTTGCCTCTCTACCGAATAGATAACTTCAATTGAACCATCATTCTCCAAATCAGAAACAACAGGCAATTCGCTAATTTGATCCCAATAAGTTGGGAAACGCTTTGGCCAGCCAGGATATAATGTCGGGTCAAAATGAATCTTTACTGATGCTGTTGAAAGTAGTTGACCTACATGTGAGTATTCAAGCTTGAACTCACAATCAATTTCACCTGAAACAAAACTTGTATCGACTGTTGCAAGAACTCCTTCACTATCTCCTGTTAAGGTCCCTCCTTGATTATCCCAATCAAGGGATTCCCCACATCTTGAGTAAAATTCTAGATAATGTTGTGCATCAAGTTTTGTCACTTCCCCTTTTAGCTCAATTGTATCTCCATTTCTATAGACTGGAGGCATACCATTCAGCATGCTATGGTCATAAGGAGAGTAGATAACTAACTGGTTAATCTCTATAAATATCTCATCTAATAAGTTCCTTCCAAAAGAATCAGTTGTACTTAAGCGGAATGTGTATATTCCGTCTTCAAGTTGAGAAGTATCGAAAAGATACTCGTGGTCAGGTAATTGATTAGATTGATAAATCACAGTCCAATCAATATCATTTTCATCTTTATATTCAATAGAGAAAGTTGTTAAGCTAGAGTAAGCATTTTCTAGCACAGTTGGCATTATTTTTATAATACCATCTTGCTGCCTATGAAGTTCAAGCTGTATATATAATGGGGGGTTTTGTAAATTGTTATCTATGGCTAACTGCAATCTACCCATCCCTTGTTCATGTGGTTTGTAACCTATATCTAAGGAGGTGTATTTCAGTATTGATTTTACTTCAAAGGGATTTAATTCTGGATTTGCCTGCTTTAATAAAGCAGCTGCACCTGAAACATGCGGAGCAGCCATGCTTGTGCCTGAGATAGATGTATGCTCATCATCCACACATTGATAACTAGACCAAGCATTCTCCCATTGTGCTGAACATATGTTTACGCCAGGAGCCACTATATCTGGTTTGTTTATGTACTTAGTAGATAATTCCCATTTTACAGGACCTCTTGAGCTAAAAGATGCAATCATATCATTATCATCAGTAGCTCCTACAGTGATAGCATTCCTTGATGTTCCGGGGCTTCCAACAGAATATTGGCTAGGACCTGAATTTCCTGCAGATATCACTACAATTACGCCTAGATTTACTGCATTGTCTATTCCTTGACTTAATGCATCATCTGGGTGTCTTGATCTGCCCCCATCATAACCACCGAGGCTTAGGCTGATAACATCTAAATGATCAGAATAATTTCCATCTCCATTTGGGTCAGTAGCATAGTCAATTGCAGCAAGTATACTATCTGTGTTACCTGATCCACCACTACTAAGGACTTTTAAAGCATATAGCTTAGCATCTGGAGCAACCCCTTTCAATACACCATTTCCAGCTGATATGCCTGCACAATGTGTTCCATGCCCATGATCATCCATAGGATTAGCATCATTATTAACAAAATCATAACCACCAATTACTTTTTCACATCCAATTTCATTAATATTCACAAACTTAACACAAGCGCCATTTGCGCATTGCTCTTCGCAAACATGTGATGTTTCAATATAATTAGTTCCATCAGCAGAACAAGAACGCTCAACAAGTGCATTACCTAAACAATAATCCCATGCACCCCTACCATCTGAGAAAGACAACATACCCCTATGGCAGAAGTTTATCCCTCCATCATCCTCAACACACCCGCTTACATTAACTTCAAAAGGATCAAAACAAGTAGGGCTTGGATCTGGTAAAGGTATGGAGCAACCACCCAAATCTTCATGTGTATAATCAATTCCTGTATCTATAATGCCTATTGTAGTTCCAACTCCTGTTAAACACTCTTGGCCAGAAACAGTACAATCATTTCCATCTTTATCCAAAGTCCACAAATCTGATGCTCCAATTAGAGAAACAGAATCCATAAGGTCAGCTTTCACTTCCAGGTTAGGATATACCCCTTTTACCCCCATTACTTTTTTAATTTCCTCAGCCTGCTCTTCTGAGATATCCAACGAAATACCATTGAAAGTTTTCTTAAATTCATTCCTTACAATTAATTCTTTCACACCAACAATATTTCCTGTTATGTCTAAATCATCTCCTAGTTTAGATAATATCCTTTCCTTAACCAGTTCATTTTCCTTCTCTAAATCTTTTGTGTATTCCACAACTTCTTCTTCTGTATCTTCAGGCATAACTGAGAATAATTGTTTATATACCTTAATGGGATTATAAGGTGCAGCATTCTCAACATATTCTTCATTTGCCTTTGCTTTCTCTTCCAATTCTTTTTTCTTTTCTAAGATTGGTTTTTCCTCAAATTGCACTATATATCCTTTATAATTTTCAATCAAGTCTGAATTGATTATATCTTGTAATGCGTTAGAAACAACAGCATTTCCTTGCTCATCAAAAGCATAAACTTCTCCCCCTATGCCTAAATCATTAAAAGGAACATCATTTTCAAATCTTGAATCAGATTGAACAGCAGAATAACCCTTAACATTAGAATTTAATCCTGCAACTTTATTAGGGGGGTCAGTCAATCCTATCTGTTCTCCAACTAAGTAACCATCTTTTAATGTCGCTACAGATGCATAACCATCAAACCCTTCAACACAAACTCCATCCTTGCACTCTTCAGAACAATCCATCCTTTCGCCCATAAGAAGAGTATTGTCTATCAAAGTTATATTTGAATCATCAACACTACAATCAACAACTTCAAAGACAAATTGTTTGCCTTGGTGTACTAAAGTTGCTGTATTGCCGCTAGTATCAATATTAGCCTGTATCCTTTGCCCTATATCTACAATATCAAATTCAATTTTAGGATCTAAAGAAGAACATCTATCTGAACCCTTATACCTAAACAAGACATCCTCTCCATTAACAGGCAGATAAAAATACTCATTCCTAGCTATTATATTATCTAAACTGCAGAAGTACTCAAAAACTTTTGTATCGCCAGAACAATAATCTTCATGACGTTGTGTTAGGTTTGCATAACCCCAAACAAATTCATCTTTACCGTCAGAATCTATACAAACAACAGGCTCCTCAACAGGTCCATACAACTCAGCAATCTCTGCTGCGGATAAAGCACGATCATAAATTCTAACCTCGTCAATTGCCCCCTTATAATAATTATTAGATCCTGTTTCATCTCCAATATAATCTAGTGCCCTATTAGAAATGTCCCCATATTTATCTACCATACTACCCTCCAATGCTCCGTCAATATACAAAAAGATATTTTCCCCACGGACCCTAACAGCACACATATGATGATAAGATCCATCAAGAAGATTACTACTACCTCGAGTACTATAACTATTTCCCCTATCAGCAGGAGACCATAGTCCGAACCTGGGCTTTCCATCACTCCAGACTTGCAAATATGTTATTGACTGACTCCCCCCCACATTTCCTCTCTCTCCAAAAACTGTATGGTAAGAAGAAGTGCTTTCTGGTTTAATCCAAGCACAAAAAGTTCCGTCGCCTTTTGAAAGAATATCCAAGTCCCCTATATTAACATAATTCCCATCTACTCCTCTGAAATAAGCCGCCCGTCCGAACTTTCCATCAACAAAAGAAACCTTATTCACAACCCCATCATGGCCATTGCCAGAAGCATCGTTTGCATTGTCTTCAAAAGGATAGTAAGCTATGGGCCCTTCTAAGCATGCTCCATCTTTGCAGCCGTTTGGACAAGGAACAAGGCTATTTGGTCCTCCCTCTACACGATAATCATCCACTTCTCCATTTTCATCACAAAAATACTCTTTCAAAAATTCTCCACTCGGAGCTTGGACATACTCCCCCTCACCTATTGAGATTGCGCAGTACTCAGTATATGCTCCATTTATTGTGCTATTTGCCGTTCCTTTTTGGTATATATTGACCCCACCATCAGAATCTGTGCAAACAACAGACTCTTCCTCATCATACAACCCAACAATTTCAGCATAGGACAATGCTCTATTATATATCCTTAAATTATCCAATTGCCCATCTAAAAAGAATATAGGCCCTATATTTGTTGCTCTTGTAAACGCTCCAACATTAATCTCATTATTATCATAATTACCAACAAAATCAATCGGAGAAGCCTCACATGTTCTGCTTGAATCCAAAGCAGTATTAATATAAAGTTTTTGTGAAGTTCCCTCTCTAACTGCAACTAAATGATACCATTTACCTGCATCTAATTTATTAACTCCAATTAGATCTTCATCAGTATTTGATGTAGTCATAGCAAACCTAATATGTCCTATTTTATCTCTTATCAAAGTATAACCAAGCTCATTAGGAGGACTGCTGCTGTCTCCATGATTCATATCTAATATATACTCATAGTCAGCTGGTATATCATCATTAAAATAAACCCACACAGAAAGTGAAAAGTTTTCTGTTGGCAACCAGACCGGTTCATTATCTGGCAAGGTTACCATATCATCAACACCGTCAAAATAAGCAGCCTTGCCATCCATCCCTGATGCGAAGGTAGCTCCATTAATCGTACCATTGTGCTTTCCTGTTTCATCATTTGCGTTGTCTTCGAATTTGTAGTGGGCGATTAAACCATCCGAATCTGAATACGTGCCTGCATCTACAACGTTAATAATTTTCGAAACCCATTTGTTTGTATCATAATCATATACCTTTAGAGAATAAGAGCCTTCCCAATCAGGGGGTGTTACAAAACTTTTGGATGATTCTTTTTTACACCTTTCACCTAAACAAGGGAGGGTTATGCTTGTTATATAGTTTTTTTCTGAATCATATAGGTATAAATATTTGTAGAACTCTGTAGATGGAGTTATTGTGATCTTTATAGTGTCACCTGCAGAAATGCTTTCTTTATCGATTTTTATGGCCAATTCTGCAAAAACGGTGCCTGATAGAACCAACAACAACGCAAAAAACAATACAATCCTTTTCAACATTTTTATTATCTCCCTATTTTTACCTGAATATCTTTTGTTATTCCTTCTGCGCCCTCTCCGACCACTTTAACGTTGCAGAGATAAGTGCCTTCTGATGTGCCTTTATCTATCTCAATCAAAGCTGTGAATGTAACAAAATTGTTTGATAATATTGTTTTAGGATTTGTCTGAGTCAAAAGACTTAAACCGTGGCTACATTCAATCTGCAGCCTTACCCCTTCTGTTGGGGCGCAGTCTGGGTCTGTTTGGCAGTTTATATTGTCTATGAAGCATATTCCTTCTGGCGGCTCTGTTAATATACCCCCTTCATCTTTGCATTCTTCAGCTGTTAAAGAGCTGACAGTATATTTATCAGCTAATTCTGTACAATCATTGTCACTACTTGTAGCATGTAGATCATTATCACAAGCGGAATTTCCTCCTGCGCTATTTATGTAACAAATATTATCATCATCAACCCCGCATAGGCCGATATCATCTTCTACGTAATCCCTAAAAGTCCAATCTATGTTTGTCGGGTTGAATATATCTATCTTTACAGCTTCTGTTGCTCCAGGGTTTGCTGTTATAGTTTCTCTGGACAAGGTTATTGGGTAAGAAGCAGATGCCTGCGGAGGCTCTGGCTCTCTTGAGATTAATTCTTCGAATTTTATCGAGGTTTTTCCAAACATCCCTTTGATAAAGAAAAGCCCTAAACTTAAAACAGCGATTGCTAAAATCAGGAAAACAATAGAGCTGACAGACAATTCAATTGCGCCTTTTTTTTCTATTTTGAGTTTCATCTTGAATACACCGTTATCAATGTGTTATCAACCAAAAAGCTCTGCTCTTTTTTCAGATTTTCAGGATGAAAATGGTGGCCGTGATGGATCAGCTTTCCATTTAATTCTTTCAAGAACTTTTCTTCCAGGCCGCGATGCATTGGCGCGTCTGGATTTACAAAGACAACATCATAATCTTTGATTGAATGATCATAGAAATCTTCATTGTGGAAAACAGCGTTGTTTATACCTAGTTTTTGCTGCATCTCAACTGCTTTGTCGTGCAGGTCTTCATCTATCTCAACCCCGTGGGCCTCTTTGCAGAATAAAGAAGCAATCAATGTTACTTTTCCATCTCCTGAGCCAAGATCAATAAAACTTTTGAATTTATTTAGCTTTAATTGCTTAAAGGCATTGTAAACTTCTTCTGAGATAGCAGCATTCCAGAAGCCATGGGAGGTTGAGCGAAGAGGAAGCTGGCCTTTTTGCAATAATGATTTGTAAAATTGGTCATACTCCTGCTTAATCTGCTTGAATTTTTTAGGCTTCATTTATATCTTTCCTGAGTTTGTATATCATCTGCTTTGCGGAAACAGCCAGATTTGCTATCTCGTCGCTAACACGCATGTATTTAACTTTGTCTAATTTTTCACCTATTGCATCTACCTTGTCCATTAAATCCCGGGCGGATTCTGAATATAATGCTTCCCTTACACCTTCATAAGCGTTTTGAACAAAATATTTTACATTGTCTTCGTTTATCTCTTTCCTTGCTTCCTGGGCTGCCTGCTCTAATGCGCTCTCTGGCGGAGCGAACAATCCAGAAATGTCAACTGGCTTTGTTTCCGGAACAGCAATGCTTTCAGCTATCTTCTCCCTTTCTATTGCTGCTTCGGTCTGCTTGATCAGGCTTTCAGCTTCTTCAATCTCTTTTTTACTTTGCTCTTCTAATTTCTTAAGCCTTTTGATTTTCTCAGCAGGGGTTAATTTTT
>CAZSRD010000008.1:0-7634 GCA_964609455.1 uncultured Methanosarcinales archaeon | reverse complement strand
TGGCTCCATAATGTCCAATCATTTGATGGGGCGTAAGCGCCAAAGATATAATATGGGGGCTTGTTCTGGCCAAAGTAACTATAGTGGACGTCTGACCATGTTTGAGGGCCTCCTCCGCCACCGCCCATTCCCATTCCATAAATTGGAGAGCCTAAATATTTCCATGTTTTCATTAGTCCATGAAAATCTGATAAATCTGTTGAGGCATCTGCGCCTGGCTCAACAGTAAGAGGGCCATCATAACCATGTTTTTTCAGTATATCCATAACTTCTTTTACTGGAGCATTTCCTTGCCCAGGAGATAAGTGATCATCCCAATAACCAAGGTTATCTGCTAAGTGGACATTTCCAATCATTTTCTCTTTTGCTAATTTTTCAAACTCCTGCAGATACCATTTTTTGAATTCTTTATCGTTTTCTTCTGGTGTTTTTCCTGGTATATTAACCCAGAATTTTTTCCACATATTTGCATGGCCAGTATCGAATGTTGCCTTTACATGCCTCTCAGCTATTTTTTCTGCTTCTTCTTTTGTTACTCCAGGTACAAAGTATGGGTTCCTGCCAAACGTACTTTCTCCTTTTTTTGTCGGTATTTTTTCTGCTTCAGCATAAGGCATTTTTTCACTTGTCAAATATTCTACCATTCTTTCCCTTACTTTTTTTATAATCCATCTTAGCTCTTCCGGATGGCCGCCAAAACGCTCTGGGAATAAATTCTCTATGGTTAATGTTACTGGGTTATTTGGGTCTTTTGACCTTTGGAAAGCATGCAAAGCTGCCTGTGCATAAAGCATAGTTGTAATCTTTTCAAATCTTTTTACAGGAGTAACTATGTGCTCTTTTGATTCTGCTGTGTCTTTAGCCTGCTGCTCCTGCGTATAACCGGATAATCTTTCATACTCTAAGTTTGCTTCTGCATCTTTTATTGCTTTGTTAATCAATTCTATAGGGTGTTTTGATTCTGGTGGCACTAATGTTCCTGGAAGCCCATAAAGGACATCCTGCTTCATTATCTTCCATTTTTCTTCTTCCGGGATATTCCTATCAAGCTGTTCATAATACTCTTTGGCTTTCCTTAATTTTTTGATAGTATTAAGCTGCTCTTGAATCCTGGAGCTGAACTGCAAAGCCCATCCTCTTGAATAGCCTTCGTTAGACTCAAGGGTAGCCCTTATATATGCTTCTTCTGGATACATCTTTAGGTAATACCAGTTTTTATCAAAGTCCTCTTTGCTTTTCAGGCCTTTTTGCTTTGCTAAAACCTGCCAATTCTTCTTAGCCCACTTATTATACTCTTTTGCTTCATCTTGAAAATCAACGAAATGCATCATTCTTGTCTTGAATCTTTGCCCTGCTTCGTCAAATTCAGGCACTCTTCCTTTAACAGGATCATAAGTATTTTCATCTTTTATCTTTCTTCCTTCATAATTAACATAATCTCCTTTTTGAATCCACACTTTATTGCCTTCCTGATCCACCCCCCATTGGTCTCCTTCTGCCCTTTTCCATTCTGGATAAGCAACATCTTTATCTTTTGTTACCTGCTCAAATACCCTGGAATCCCTGTCGTCAAGCATTACGAAATTTGCATCACCAATCTCTGCCATTCTTTTTCTGAACATGTTTCTTCCTGTTCCTTGTAAATCCCATCCAAGGTTGATCCTACTTCCGGTTTCATCATTTATCACCATGTCTGTCATTGGCCTGTCCCATTCTCCTGAGTGGACTACTACTGAGCCTCCTCCTGCTGTATCAGCGGCAAAATCAATTGCCCGTTTAATCTCATTAACTTCCTGCGTAGCGTTACTAACAGAGAAATTGCCCCTTTCGTCTCTGCCCATAAGGCCCATTATTCCATAAGAGGAGTGTGTTGTTAAGTTAATCTCATTTATATTAGCCAATTCTCTTATTGCTTGGCGCTGGTCTTCTCCAAACATTCCCGGAGTCATTGCCTGCCTTTGGCCGCCGAATTTTCCAGGAAACTGGATCTCCAGAGAACCAGCACCCATTCTTATTTTACTATAGATCCCTCCAACATTTTGAGCAGCAATACCCATTGGGACGCTCATTCCGACATCTTTAACAGAAAAGTTTGATTTTTCATTTAGCTCATGGCCATACATTTCCGGGTCCATTGCGTTTGCGTAATCCGCCATTGGGTGATGGGTATAGTATCTGAATTCCATTTTTTTCTTTACCTTTTTTTTACTATCCTGATTACCAATTTAACATTCCATGGTGCTTTTTAAAATGATGGTAGATGCCCCACATTGAGCTCTTGACTGCTTTTTCTGCATCACTTTTTACTGAGTCTAGTAAGTATAGGTCGTTTTTTGTAGGCCTTTTAGGGTTTGCTGTTGTTTTCTTAACGCCCTTGTAAAGGGTGAACATATCCCTAAATCCTTTGTAGACATTTGCAAAAGGGCTGACTAAGGTAGGCAGGGTTTCCTCTTTTTCCTCTTTTTTCTTTTTCATCTCTTCACCAGCTTCTTCTAAGTATCGCATCAATTCATCCCCTAGAGCTTCCATGGCAGCTTTAACTGATGAGTCTACTAACCCTAAAAGCTTGAAATCTTCTTTGTCACGCATTTTTTTGTAAAGCATAATATCTTCTTCAGTCCATGCATATGACCTAAATGTCATTTGCACTCTTCCGACGTGCAGCGGGCCTTTTTGATAGCCTTCCTGCACATAACTCATCTCAGGCCTTGTCCTGAACCAAAAATGCATTAATATTACTTGGTTTATGGTGGTGTCCTTTGCCCCTACCTTGATTGTTTTATGGGGCTTTTTTGCTAATATCTCAATCTCTATCATTGATGTTTCAAAAGCAACTAATATGTCTGGTGTTTCTGCTTTGCTTTGGTCCATCATCAGCCTTTGGATGTTTTTTAGGTAGGGCTTTACCCATGCCATGTACATCCTTATTATCTCATAATGCTGCCTTAGATATTTTAGAGTAAATATCCTTCTGTTTTTTATCTCTTCAAATGTTGCTTCTTTCCATGCCAGGTATGTTCTTAATTTTCTCTTTAGAACTTCCCTTACTTTTCTGTTGAACTCGCCCCTTTCTTTTTCTACCACAACATCACAGTCCTCCTGCTTTAATGGGTGTGTGCTGAAGAAAAGATCAGGCAATGTTGTAAATTGAACTTCTCTGGCCATGCCATAAACAGATGCTGGATTTTTTGCCCCCTGCTCAACCATGTCCACCCATATTCCTTTTAGTGTGATTTCTGCGCTTTCTCTGCTTGGGCTGTCCATTTTGTATGAATCAAAATAATATCCTATCCTTTCATCCAATACCCTTAATTCCCTGACTAATTGGAACAATTCTTTGACCATTTTTCCAATTGTTGCCAAGAACTGAGAAACCTTATCCTGTTGCAACCCCAATCTTTGCTGAGCGCTTCCAAAAAATGCGGAGTTTTCACCAGCAGAGAATACATCTGTTATCTTATCTATATGCACAAATGAATGGAACCACCTTAGGTAATGGAGCATCCAGAAGTATGGCTCTTCTATTGAGATGTTATAACCCTCTACAAATAGCCTATACTTGCTTAAGGGCGCAGGGTAACCAGTAGGCACTTTTTCACCTGCCCTAGTCTCATCGAAGTCTTCTTTCTTGCTCCAATTTTTTTTCAACATCTCTTTTGGCTCTTCCACAATATCACACTCTTTTTTACCTTTTTTATAATTTGTGCTTTTTAATCTTCCTGCTCATGACCATGGTGCTTTGGATGCTCGTGCCCCATAGTCTGCCTGTGCTTCAACTCTTTTATATGATTGAGCTTGTTTTCAATCACCTTGTTTATATTCAAACTAAATTCTTCTATTAATAAGGAAACGTGCTCTCCACCAAGGAAATGGGGCAATATGACATAGTCTGCTCCTGCATCATAAAGTTTTAAAGCTTTCTCTACTTCTAAAGCAGTTACATATATCACTGCATTTTTATTTACTTCTCTTACCTTTTCTATCAATAACCTGTTTACTTTGCTGCTTGGAACTGTTGAGATAACCATTTCCACTTCTTTAAATGGGAGCCTTTCCAAAATCTCAATATCGCTTATGTCGCCGTATATAGATGATATCTTATTTTTTATCAGCATCTTTACGATTTCAGGATTATAGTCAACAACAAGGAGCTTTTTTCTCATGTTTTTTATAGTTCTTCCTATTGAATAGCCTATTCGATCGTATCCTATAAGTATTGCTTCCGGCCTTCTTTTTGGAAGATATTCCAGCTCTTCGTATTTGTCTGTAAACCTATCAAATGGCTTTAGTAAACCTTTTAATTTTAGGTATATGCTGTTGTCGAATTTTATGAAGTATGAAGTTAGTACCATTGTTGTGATTGCAACCAATATGGTTAAGGTGAAAATGTCCTTTGATACATGGCCTAGAGCAAGGCCTTGCGCAACGATTATTAAACCAAACTCTGATACTTGCGCCAGGGATATGGATGTAATAAAGCTGACTCTTCTTTTGTATCCAAAAAATGAGCATAGGAACATTGTTATTAATGGCTTTATAAAAATGGCAAGGAATATTAATATGATCAAAGGAACAATCATCCTGGTTATATTGCCTATGGCCAGTTCCATTCCTAATGAAACAAAGAATATTGTAGCAAAGAAATCCCTTAATGAGCGCACTTTTCCTATTATGACTATGTTATAAGGCAAGTTAGCTAAACTTAAGCCTGCTAAGAATGCTCCTATTGCTATCGAGAAACTTAAGTAGTATGCTATAATTGAGAAAAGGAAGCAAACTGCAATAGAACTTAAAAATAATAATTCCTGGTTTTTTGCAGAGAATTTGAACAAGGCTGGAAAAACTGTTTTGGTCAAGCTTAATGTGAAAACAATAAAAATTATTCCTTTTACCAAAGCAGAAGCGATGGCCATAAATGAATTGCCATTTAAGGATGTTAAGATAGACAGCGCCAGGATAGCTAAAAAGTCTTCCAGCAATAGGAAACCAACAATTATTCTTCCGTGCAGGGTGTCTAATTCTCTTTTGTCTGATAATAGTTTAACTACTATCATTGTTGAGCTGAATGCTATTACCAGGCCGATGTAGACTGCTTCTTGGGTAACGAAGCCCAGGATTAAAGCGATAATAAATCCTAAGGTAAACATAAAAAGGCTTCTTATTGTGCTGCCTAGGCCAGATACCAAAGCAACATCTTTTAGTTTCTTAAGGTCCATCTCCAGGCCAACAATGAATAAGAGGAAGGCAATGCCTATTTCAGACATTGTTGTGATCAGTCCTTTGTTTGTAATCAGGCTGTATGCTGGGCCTATTAGTATTCCAGTTATTATATAAGCAGGGATTAAAGGCTGATTTAGTTTTTTGGCTATAAATGCAAATACTGTTGCTATAATTATAATCACGCCTATTTCAAAGAATATGTCATTAGATTGAGTTGTAACGAACATCTGTTCTATTCTTGGTGCTAACTGCATAAGGTCAATCATTTTTTAATCTCCAGGATAAAGCCGTCTTTATGTTTCTTAAACTCCAAGTCCATTCCTTTCTCCAGGCCTTCGTATTCTGCTAGTCTTTTAGGTAATGTGATGACGAGTTGGCCTGACGGTAATTTCTGTATTTTTACCATTTTTGATACTATTATTTTTAATAGTTTTTTTTATAGTTAATGTACTATTTTGTATACTATTTAGATTAATAGTATTTAAAACTTGTGTTTTTTTATGGGCATATGTTTAAAAATAATAACTCATTCTTATTGGTTATGGGGCCATTAGAGTTAACTGTTTCAGAAGAGTAGGTTGGGGCTTTTTTAAGAGGGGAGTTTAAACAATTCTTTGGTGATAATGAATGTCCTCTTAACTATATGGTTTATGCCAATACAGCTAGGGATTGTTCTGCTTTTTTAAGGGAAAATACTCAGTTAGAGAGGGTAAAGGATTATTTGGGGGATGTTGTTGAGGCTACAACCCAATTTAAGAGCTCATGGGATAGCATTCGTTCTGGGGGGGATATTGGGCAGCTATTGAACGATCATTACTTCTCTTTGGCCAGATTGGCTGAATTATATAAGCAAGGAGCTTCTTTTGAAAATGAGAAAACAGTTAGTAAGGAGATTAGCAGGATTATAACCTATTTAAGAAGGCAGGTGTTGATTGCTAATGCTTTATATGATCCTAGTAAAAGAACAGGCGAATTTATAGCTGCAATGAAAAAGAAATTTTCAGAATTTGAAAACTATGCGATGGCCACTATCTTTCAGGACTAATCCCATATAAAGTTTTTCCAAATTATTTTAGAATATGTTTAATCTCTTTCACTAAGCCAGAGGCCGGGCAATTTAGGGATTACAATATTTTGAAAATAATCATCTTAGGGACTACATCAGCCCCATTTTGAGAATATTTTTTGGTATGTATCTGTTAGTTTTTCATAAAAAAAATCAACAATAGGCTTGTATTGATTGATGTCTGTTTTTGTTAAATCTGCTTTGTGGCCAATAGATAAAACCCGGTAATATTCTTTCCTTTCCTTGTTTTTGATTATTAAAGGCGGCAGGTTGTTTTTAATCAGGATTAAATTAACTAACATCCTTCCTGTTCTTCCGTTTCCATCATAAAATGGGTGTATCCTTTCAAATTTTTCATGGAAAATAGTTGCTAGTATTAATGGATGCAGCCTTTTTTTATTCTTATTATACCACCTTAACAGAATAGACATGTCTGATTTTACATATTCTGCTTGAGTGGTTTCGAATGAAGCCCCAAATACCCTTACGTTATGTGATCTAAACCTTTCAATCCTTTTGTCTATTTTATTCAGCAGCATTGAATGCAGTTTAATTATTGAATCACAATTAATGTCTGGCTTGTTTTTTAGGATAAAATCAAATGCTTCTTTTTCATTAATATGGTCATAGATCTCCCTTAAATCTTTTCCTTCAGGCGATTTATTCTCATTTAGCAATAGGTTTGTTTCTTCTAATGTTAATGTGTTACCCTCTATCGCGTTTGTATTGTAGATGTAGAATGTTTTGAAGTCTTTAAACATATCTTCTATCAGTTTTTTATCTAATGATCTTATCTTTTTGTTGAAGTCTTTTTTTATTTTTTCTATCCCCCCTAACTGGTTTTCTTTCAGGAATTCCTTGTTTATGTCTGCCTGCTCTTTTTTAAGCTCTTCTTTTATTTTTTTTATCTTTGATTCAGGTATTTTTGCTATTTCTGATTTTATAGCTTCTTTGCTCATCGGGTTTTTTCCTAAATAAGCAATTGTTTTTGTTTTTACTTTATTTCCTACTCTGACAGAAACCTTAAGGTAATTATATGCGTTTTTTCCGATTTTTTTCTTTTCTACATACATAGCAACATGTTAGGGACTACATATATTTAAACTTTTTGGTTTTAGGGGTTACATTAACTTAAGAATTGTTTTAATCTCATCAACCAAATCAGAAGCCAGATAGGTAAATCCTTTTTTCTTTTTTAATAAAATATCTCCAGCTAATCCATTAAAGTAAGCTGCGTTTATTGCTGATTGAAGTAATGATAAACCCTGGCCTAGGAATCCTACACACAAGCCCGCTAAAACATCTCCTGTTCCTGCTTTGGTCATTCCTGCGTTGCCTGTTTTGTTGT
>CAZSRD010000007.1:0-57848 GCA_964609455.1 uncultured Methanosarcinales archaeon | reverse complement strand
GCTGTTAGATGTTGGAAGGGAGTTTGGTTTAAAGCCTGTTGGACTGGGGGCAAGAAATACCCTAAGGGTAGAGGCTTGTTATAGTTTATATGGTCACGAGCTAAGTGAAGATATAAATCCTTTTGAAGTATGTGTTGGTTTTGTTGTAAAATTAGATAAAGTTGATTTTATTGGTAAAGCTGCTTTAGAGAAAATAAAGGAAAGGGGGTTGAGCAGAAAAATTGTAGCTTTTGAAATGTTGGATAAGGGGATTCCCAGACAGGATTATGAAGCCTGTAAAAATAATGGCATAATCGGTTATGTGACTTCAGGAACAATGTCGCCTACTTATAAGAAAGGGATAGGCATGGCTTTTGTAAAAAAGGAAGAAGCGCTTGAAGAAAACGAAATAAATATAAAGATAAGGGAAAAACTATATCCGGCGAAGATTGTTAAAAGGCCATTTTATAAGTTTAAGGGTAAAATATAATTGAGGCGGTAAAAATGGAAAATCCTAAAGATTTCAAATATAGCAAAGATCATGAATGGGCTAAGGTAGAAGGAGATAACGTCTTAGTTGGTGTTACGGATTTTGCTCAAAAGCAGCTTACGGATATAGTTTTTGTTGAATTACCTGAGAAAGGCAAAAGGGTAGAGAAGGATAAACAGATGGCTGTTATAGAATCTGTAAAGTCTGTATCAGATGTTTTTTGCCCAGTTACGGGAGAAGTTGTTGAAGTGAATGAAAAATTAAAAGATAATCCTGAGGTTATCAATAAGGACCCTTATGGTGAAGGATGGATAGTTAAAGTAAGAGTAGAAAATAAGGATGAATTAAATAATTTAATGTCGGTACAGGAATACGAAAATTTTGCAAAAGAGATCCATTAATTCTTTTTTAAGAGGGATAGGTTACTAAAAAGTAGGTGAAGGAATGGATTTTATCCCAAATACAGACAAAGACAGAGAAGTAATGCTTAATAGTATTAATATTGAGAATGTTTCTGAGTTGTTTAAGGATGTACCCCCCAGCTTATTATTGAAAGAGAATTTAAAAATACCCAAGGGCCTTTCTGAGATAGAGCTTAAGGATTTATTGGGAAAAATAAGTAAGAAAAATAATGTTAATTTTTCTTATTTTTTAGGGGCTGGAGCGTATAAACATTTTATCCCTTCTATTGTTAACCATATTATTTCTAGAAGCGAGTTCTATACTTCTTATACCCCCTATCAATCTGAGATTTCACAGGGTACCTTACAAGCAATCTATGAATACCAAACAATGATTTGTAATTTAACAGGAATGGATGTTGCTAATGCTTCTATGTATGATGGTGCTTCTGCATTAGCTGAGAGTTGTATAATGGCTGTGAATATTACAAAAAGAAGAGAAATTCTGATTTCTAAAGCTATTCATCCTGATTATAGGCAAGTTGTTAATACTTATTGCGAAGCTCATGGTTTTTTATTAGTTGAAGTTGGTTTTTCTGATGGAGTCACTTCTATTAATGAGCTGAAGGAGAAGATATCTGATAAAACAGCAGCTTTTTTAGTTCAAAGCCCTAATTTTTTTGGCTGTATTGAGCATTTGAATGAGATTGAGAATATTGTTCATTATAATGGCTCTCTTTTGAATGTTTGTGTTGTTGAACCAACTTCTTTAGGAATTTTGAAAAGCCCTGGAGATTTTGGGGTTGACATTTTTGTTGGGGAAGGGCAGAGTTTTGGTAATCCTTTAAATTTTGGTGGGCCTTATTTGGGTATAATGGCTACAAAACAGGAGTATGTAAGGCAGATTCCTGGAAGAATAGTTGGAGCAACTGTTGATAAGGATGGTGAGAGAGGCTTTATCTTGAATTTGCAGGCAAGAGAGCAACATATACGTCGTGAGAAAGCAGGTTCTAATATTTGTTCTAATGAGGCTTTATGTGCTTTGGCTGCTTCTGTTTATCTTTCTGCCCTTGGTAAAAATGGGTTGAGAGAAGTAAGTGAATTGTGTTTACAAAAAGCACACTATTTGGCTTATGAATTAAAAGAAGTTGGAGCTGAGGTTGTTTTCAGTAATCAATTTTATAATGAGTTTGTTGTTAGAGTTAAAGATGCCGAAATAGTAAATTCTAAATTGTTAGATAATGGAATAATAGGGGGATTGGAACTTGGTAAATATTATCCTGAGTTGGATAATTGCCTGTTGTTTTGCGTTACTGAACTAAATGGTAGAGAAGATATGGATAGATTAGTGGGGGTTGTTAAAACATGCAATTAATTTTTGAGAAGAGTAGGGATGGAAGATGCGCAGTTAGTTTTCCTGAATTAGATGTACCTATGATTAATGATTTGATACCTGAAGAGTTAGTTAGAGATAAGCTTGATTTACCAGAAGTTTCAGAGGTTGATGTTGTAAGGCATTATACTGCTTTATCAAGGCTTAACTTTGGTGTTGATAATGGGTTTTATCCTTTAGGAAGCTGCACAATGAAGTATAATCCTAAAGTTAATGAGGATGTTGCCAATTATTTTGGTTTTACCGACTGCCACCCTTTACAGCCATATACTCAAGGTTGTCTGAAGTTAATGTACCACCTAGAGAGGATGTTATGTGAGATTTGTGGGCTGGATTCTTTTACACTGCAACCAGCTGCTGGCGCTCATGGAGAATTAACAGGATTGATGATAATAAAAGCTTATTTTAGGGATAAAGGAGAAAAAAGAAATAAGATCATAACAACTGATAGTTCTCATGGAACAAATCCTGCTTCTAGTTCAATGTGTGGTTTTGAAACTGTGCAGATTTCAAGTAATTACAAAGGGCAAGTTCATATTGATTCTTTGAAAAGTGCTTTAGACAAGGATGTTGCTGCTGTTATGTTGACAATTCCAAATACCTTGGGCATATTTGAAGAGAATATTTTGAAAATTACTAAATTAGTTCATGAAAATGGAAGTTTGGTTTATATGGATGGAGCAAATATGAATGCTTTACTTGGTAAAGTAAAGCCAGGTTCTATGGGTGTAGATGTTATGCATTTGAACTTACATAAAACATTTAGCACCCCGCATGGGGGAGGGGGCCCCGGTTCTGGGCCAGTAGGTGTTAAAAAAGAATTGACTAAATTTTTGCCGAATCCTTCTATTCTTTTGAACGATGATGTTTACGAATTTACTAATAACTCAAAATCTATTGGTAAGGTTAAAGCTTTTTATGGAAACTTTGGAGTTATGGTTAAGGCATTTTCGTATATCAGGGCTATAGGTGCAGAAGGTTTGAGGAAAGTCAGTGAGAATGCAGTCATTAATGCTAATTATCTGAAAGAGAAATTGAAGAAATATTATAAGTTGCCTTATGATAGTGTTTGTAAACATGAGTTTGTTCTTTCAGATGAAGGATTACCCAATAATGTTACCACTTTAGATATTGCAAAAAGGCTGCTTGATTATGGAATTCACCCAATGACTGTTTATTTTCCTTTAATAGTCTATGGGGCTATGATGATAGAGCCTACTGAAACTGAGAGTAAAGAAACATTGGATAATTTTGTTGATGTTATGAAAAAAATTAGAGTAGAGATTGATAATGATCCTTTATTGGTGTTAAGTGCTCCTTCTACCACTGTTGTTGGTAGATTAGATGCGGTTAGAGCTGCTAGGGAGCTGGATTTGAGGTATTTAGTGAATAAAAGAAAATAGGATATTAATTAGAACTAATGCTAAGAAAAAGAATCCAATATTTTTCCAATATCTTATTGCTTTTTTTTCTTCAAAGAAATTTTGTAAGGTTACCAGCAACATTCTTCCTCCGTCTAAAGGCCCCATTGGAGCTAGGTTGAATAAACCTATTCCTAGGTTTAGTACATACAACCAGTAGAGAAGGCCCATAATCCATATTATAACTGCCGGGGTAAATTTACCATATCTATTTATGAAATTCTCATTTATTTTGGTATTCTGTTCGACATAGACTCCAAGGTAGGGCCTACTTTCATTTTGCGGGTTTCTTCCTAATGTTACATTGTAAGTTGATGTGTTTGTTTCCAGAATTATTATATCCCCTGGATTTTTGTTTTTTAGCACTTCTGAGAAATTTGTTAGATACGGGGTTGGTATATTGTCTATACTCTTTATTATATCATTCCCCTTTATACCAGCTTCTTGTGCTGGATATGTGCTGTCTTCTATCAGGCCAGTAATAAGAACACCATCTGGTTCAATCATAATACTTGATAAGGGGGTTGCAATTAAGGCAGTTATAGCTAATATTATAAAAGCCAATAATATATTTGAAAATGGCCCTGCTGCAAAAACACTTAGTTGTTGTTTTGCTGGCCTTTTTTTTAGTTCATTTTCGTCTGGCTCCACAAATGCTGCTGGTACAATCGGAAGTAATATCCCTAAGAAAGCAAATCCACTAGATTTTATTTTCATATTGTATTTTCTGGCTAATATGCCATGTGAGAATTCATGAACAACAGCTATTATGAATATAGAAATTATCCAGTAGAAGAAAGGAACATAAAAAGCACCCTTAACTTCAAATGGCAATACCAGGCCAACTCCAGAAACTGTTTCTGGTTTTGTTATTAATGTAATCACATTTTGTATTAATGCATAGGCTATCACAAACATCCCAAAGAATCCTATGAATATGGCAAAATATCCAATATGTTTTAATGGTTTTGACAGTTTTTTTGCAATTTTGTCCATAAACTTTAATCCAAGCTTTGTCCTGTACATTGCAAAGTAAAGCAAGGGAAATAGGATTTTTTGAACTTGTATACGTTTTCTATTAAGAATGAGGAAAATAAACATAAGCAAAATAAATATAATTGCTGAAGTGTATTGAACGTTCATTCTTTAGGAAATTAGAATATACATTTTTAAATGTTACTATTTGTTTCAGATATTTAAGAAAAAATGGACACTATTTCTTCCTTACAGGCCTGAATGCATGACCACCGCATTTCTTACAAGTTAATTTACCTGCAAGTACCTTTAGATTAGGTGCTCTTAGCTTTTGCTTGCAGTTCTTGCAGACAAAAACATTGTGAAATTTTCTTACTTCTGCTTGTGCGAATTTTACCATGTTAACCTTGAATTTGTTTCATTACTTTATCAGATAGTATTACCCAATATAAAACATTAGAGCCTCCAACAACCTGCCCTTTTAGCTCTTCTGGGATCTTTAGATCAAATGTTTCGTAAGTTTCTGAATCCATAACATTTGCTATATCCCCGTTTATGGATAAAACCTGAGCTGTTTTTTTCTCTATTATCGGTGCCTGAAGCACGTCGTGGCCTGGCATTACCTCAACTCTTTTTTTGTTATCTACTATACCCACGGCGGTTAATCTTACTTTAGCATGGCCGTGTTTTCCAGGCCTAGAAACTTGTGTGTCTGTTACTATAGATGCTGCCCCATCTAGAACAACATAACTTCCTTTTTTTAATGTCCCTACACTTACGGGCTTTGTCGTCATTTTATTGTTTTACAGCTAACCTTATATCCCCTTCTTTAACTGTTTTTCTTCCTGCATGTGTTGCTAAACGCCATGCTTTTTCTGCTATTTCTTCTGCTTTTTCTTCTACAACTTGTTTTAAAGCAGTTTTTGCTTTGTCAGAAACCCTTATATCGGATCCCCCAACTTTCTTTATGATCTTTTCCATAGCAGCTAACGGTAATAGCTTGTCTGACATGAATATCACCTATTTTTGCCTATTAAGGCTTATTTTCTATACTTTTGGAAATTAGGGGTATATATAAAGATTATGGTTTGTATGGGTGCGTTCAAAAAGTCTAGTAATTATAAAAAATAAATTATGGGTTATAGCCCTACAATACATTTCTGCTCTTTGAGCAGAAAATTTAACTGAGTTAACACTAGCACCAAATTTACATTTTATTGCCTTAAATACAGATTCTACCATTTCTCTTCTTCCATATGTTTTCTGCTTTATTTTCTGTGTTCTCCTTAAGCTCCACATCTTATGGATTGAATGACCATATTCCCTTGTAGGTATGCATGTTTTAATTCCCTTACCAAAACAGAATTTATGCAACCATTCAGCATCATAGCCTTTGTCGGCAACTATCTTATTGGGTTTTGTTTTTAGCTTTTGGATAAGATACTTAGCATCTCTAATGTCATGAGCTTTCTTAGACCTTAATCTAAGGGAAAGAATCTTTTTTGTTCTTGTGTCAATAGCAATAGAGAGCTTCAAAGGTATCTCAACAGGGTAAGGCTTGTCTATTCTTTTGTAATAGTATGGGCTTGGCAGGGGCCTTGACATGCCTGAGCTGTCTATTGCAACCAGATTTAGGGGAGTATTTAATGTAGCAGTGAGTAATCTTTGCCATATCTGCAGAGGCAATTTATTAAAGCTTGTACACAAAGCAGATGGGCATGGGCACTTGATACTTAACCACCTTAACAGCCTTGTTACTCGACGATAGCCTAATCTACATTCTTGTTTGACTAGGTATGCTAAAGCATGGTGTAAGAATTCATATTTTTTAGGCCCATAATGATGAAGCCATCTTGGCAGGCCTGCTTTTCTTATCAAACGCTTAATTTTATTAATTAGTTTTGTTTCTTTTTTCATGGTGGGGCGTGCTCCCCACCCCCAGTATAGCCTTATGGCTTTACTGGGTTATATATTTTTAGATTTTGAACGCACCCGGTTTGTATATAATTGACTATAGAAAATTATTTAAATTTAGCTATATTCTTTATGCTTATGGGGATTCAAGGGTTAGTTGAAGGGATATTTGCAAAGAGAGAAGTTAGAAAAAGGATTGCAAAGTATGAAGATTATGGGGTTGATGGGGGTGTGCCTCGTTCATTAAGGTCTGCAGCAGTAAGATTTTTGAATCATAGAAATCTTTTAAGCGAAGCGACATTAAATGCACTTGTAGATTCTTATAAAGAAAATTCACGTGATACATACAGCTTTTTCAATACCCCGTTTGTTCACACTTGGGATATGGAGCCTCTTTTCAAAACCTTGGAATATTCTTTGGATAAAGGTTATAATTCTGTTGCTGCTAATCTTGCTGGGTTTCTTTCTTATTCTGGCTTAGGTGTTGAAGTTGCAAAAGTTGCTGCAGAACATAATCGTCATGATATATTAAAAATTGCTGAAAAATATTCTGCCAGAAGATTAAAGCAACTTGAAGATATTGATTATGATAATTTCTGGTACCATGCTGCGCAAGAATTTAAGCCAAAAGAACTAGATCATCATATCGGAGTTTTAAGAATTGCACACGGCTAACAGAGAAATTATTTCTTAATCTTTTTCAATAAATCACACACCTTGCCTATTGTGTCATCAACTGTTTTTTTGCCAACTTTGTCTTCTTCAAAGGGAACTACAACTGCTCCTCCGAAATGGTTGTTATCACCAACAACTATCATGCCATGAATGTGCATCCAGCTGTGGATTGCTTGTATTGTGGATTCCTGGCCTCCGTTTCTGGACCTTCCTATTGCAATAGCGGCTCCAATCTTGTCTTTTAGCTTGAAATTATCCCTCCTTAAAGTTAATGTTCTGTCAAACATTGCCTTTAATTGAGCTGATAAAGAACCAAAGTAGACTGGGCTTGAGACAATGATGGCATCTGCTGCTGTTAGTTTAGGCCTTATTGCCTCCATCGAATCTTTTATTGAGCATTTTCCTTTTTGTTCTTTGCATGCATCACAAGCTATGCATCCTTTTAGGTCTTGTTTTGCTAATGTTACTTTTTCTGTTTCAAATCCTTTTTCTTTTGCTCTTTTCAGGGCATAATCAATTGCATTTTCATTATTTCCGTCCTTAACTGGTGAGCCGCTTACCCCTAGAATCATCATTTTAATCGTTTTTTTGTTATTTTTGCTGGTTGTTTATTCATAATTTTTAGGGCTTCTTTATATGTCAATAATTTGTTTTTTGCTCCATGGTGCTGAATTACAGATTCTGCATTTGTTCTTGCGAGTTTCAATGCGAATTCTATGCTGTTTTTCTTTATCATCCCAGACAGGAAGGAAGAGGCAAAAGCGTCTCCTGCGCCGGTTGTCTCTACAACTTTTATGTTGTTTGACTTTATTGAGTATACATACTTTCCATCATAAGCGTGAGCTCCGTTTTTACCATCTGTTACAACAACTATATTGACTAGTTTGTTTAATGTTTTGAGCATATCTTCCAATTTACTTTTTTTTGTCATAGAAGCAGCTTCTTCCTTGTTTAATACAAAGATATCTGCTCTTTTTAGGATTTCCCTGCTATAACCAATCCCTTTCTCAGCTAAGTATGGGCTTGCATTGAATGCAATTTTTATTCGCTTTTTCTCTGCGAATTTGGCAATTTTCTCTAATGTTTTGAATGAGTTATTCATCATTGTGCAAATGAATAGCCATTTTGTATCTAGTTTTTTGAGCTTGATTTCATTAAACATTAGGTTATCGTTAGCTCCTTTGAAAGCTAATATTGTCCTGTCATGCTTGAGACTGTCAAGGATTATGGAATAACCTGTTCTCTCATTTTTGCTGCATGCTATCATAGATGTGTCTACATTATCTCTTTTAAGATGTCTTTTAATTTTATCTGCATTTGATCCACAACCAGTTTTAGATATACAAGCAACTTTATGGCCCAATCTTGATAAAGAAACTGCGGTGTTTGTTGCACCACCGCCTGTTGTAAATTCTAGTTGTTCGATTAGGATTTTTGAGCCAGCGGGGTATGCAAGGAAATCAGTTTCTCCTTTACTATCCATTATTTTTATTAGTTCTGAGAATTTAGTTCTAGCGAAAACGTCTACTGTAGAGCTTCCTACTGTTATTACATCATACATAGTTTTGCCTTATGTCATCTACTATTTATAATTTACTAAAAAATAAAAAGAAGAAAAAGTAAATCTTAAACTTGGCCCAATCTCCAAATGTCTTTTAAGGCAACAATCACTGTTGCTGGAACTACAAAGGCTAATACCTGTGTGAAGATTCCCTGCATATATGTTCCAATAAACTCAACTGAGGATAATGTTGCTCCTGCTCCTCCAAGGCCCGCTGTTACTATTAAAACGCCGGCTACTATTAAAAATTCTTTTGTTTCTTTACCTGTTACATTTAGGAGGCCAACAACCAAACCTAGAACAACTAGCAGTGATGCTAGCCATACGGTCATAGCTCCTAACGAGACAATGCCAAGAACAATTGCTATAATTACTCCAATTATAAAAGAGTAATTACCCACTCTTTTGTCCATCATAGTTCACCTCTTTTTTTGGCTTTATGAATAAAGCCATTTATTGTGTTTTTGGCATCTCTAATATATAAACCTTATGGTCAATAACTTATAGAATCTAGTATGGTATGAGTGTTAACTGTGGTTAGATATTGTGAAATTTTTTTGTTGTTTTTTCCTAATTTGGATATGAAAACTGTTTTTAGGTATTCGTTTTCTTTGTTACTTATTCTCGCTTTTTGGTCTGCTTCTATTAAGCCATAAGGGTAACCTAAAAAAACAGGATCTTTTGAGTTTTGTTTTAGAATGCTGAGAATGTTATCTATATTGTATTTTATTTTGTTAAAGATTTCAAATTTAAAAATATAATTGGAGTTTTTATGCAATTTTATTATGTACATGCCTACTTTGTGGTTTTCGTTACTGATTTCAACTAATGGGTGGTAGTACCACTCTGTGTTTGGAGCAATTTCGTTTAGAACAGGGATTAAAGCATTGCCTGTTTCTGTGAAAAGTTCAGATGTTTTTGATATTGCAGAAATTATGATGTTTTTTTCTATTGATTTTTGGTATAGTTCGTTTAGGTAATTTATTTCATTAGTTATTGTTGCTTTTAGGTCTCCGTCCATTACAATAATGTCATTCTTGTTTAATTCGTTGATTATTTCTTTTGCTGTTTGTAATTCTGCAAATCTTCTTATGACATTGCCTATACTTGTGATAGAGATTCTGTGTTTTCCCTGTCTTATCGTTTCGTCAAACGAGTTGAATTCAAGCTCTTTTTTATCAAGACCAAAGAATTTTACTTTGTAGTTGATGTTTTCTTCTTTGTTTTCTGCGTTGATTAGGATATAGAATTCCTGCTTTTTTGAGCTAATTCTTTTATTTTGTTCATAGATGGAATAGTATGTTCTAATTAATTGTAAAGAGAAGTTTGGAGCCTTTAATATTTCAGTGTTTCCTGCATCGATGAAGGCTATTTTTTGATTTGTGTCAATGTCTTTTATTTCTTTAAAGTTGTTCTTGTCTATTCTAATCGGTTTATAAGATGGATCATTAAACTGAACATGGTCCCCCTTTTCTTTTAGGCTTATTTTTAATGATTCTAGGATGTCGCTTATCACATTTTTATCCATTGTTATTGGGAATTTTCCCTTATATAAAATGATTCTCTTTTTTAATAGAAATGTTTTTATAGTGGCATTTCTAAATGAGGATTATCTACAAAAAAGAGCTGAAAATGAAGAAAATCATGTATTTTTTTCTTGTCTTTGTTATAGTTACCTCTATGGTTGGTTGTGTGAGGAAGACAGGGAAAGTAGCTTTATTGCCTGGAGAGACTTTTGCTGTTGAAAGAACAATAGCTGATGGGCAAATTACTTTGTATATTGGTTCTAATCCGAGCTTGATGGATGATAATGAAACAATACTAATTGCAGAAATGATTCCAGATGGGGTTTCTTTTGTTGAAGGTTCTTTCAGTTTAGAACCGACATCCTATGAGGATGATATTGCTTTTTGGTTATTTCAAAATAATGTTGGTATTCTTCCTGTTCAAATTACCTATTCTATTGATGGAATATCTGCAGTAGGCTCTGAATTTAGGGGGAAATTTGGGCTGAAAATAGCTAACATTGAAGGAATTATCGGAGGGGATAATGCGGAGATTATAGTGTGCAACAACAATTCTGTATGCGATTCTGGAGAAACTACTGAAAACTGCCCAACTGATTGTACTATCATTTTTTGCGGGGATGGCTCTTGCACATCAGGAGAGGATTGCAGCAATTGCCCAGGAGATTGCGGAAGCTGCCCTTCTGGTGGAGGAGGAGGCGGAGGTGGTGGAGGTGGAGGAAGAACTCCAAGAGTTAGTGTGACTAACTTGACCCAAGGTACCCAAACTGAATTAAACATTACTGGAGAACCAGAAAGCGAAATTGTTGAAGGGGTTGAGGAAGAGGTTAGCTATCAATTTGAAGAGGTTAAGACAGAAGATATTCTTGATATTGTTGGTATAGATACTGAGAAGGAAAAAGCAGAGTTTGTATTAAACGTTAATCTGCTTTGGTTTTTAGTTATCTTACCTTTGATTTTCATTATATTGTACCTTAGAAAACAAAGGATTGATAGGAGGATTGAAGAAGAAGAGGAAAAGTTGATTAAACAACACAAACCACCTAAATTTATTTTTAAGGTACTTAAAGAGGAAGGGTATCCTACAAAGGAGATAAAGAAAGAATTTGGGATAATAAAGCTAAAAGAGTATATCTTAAAGGCAGCTCCTAAACATGATAATAAAATAATCAAAAGTGTTTTGATAAAGGAAGGATGGGGTAAGGGCAGCATAAATAAAGCATTTAGGGAAGTTATGAAGGATAAAAAGAAGAGATTAAAATGAAAAAAATAACCTTACTTTTTTGTTTGGGAATTGCCCTATTCTTAATCTCTGGTTGTGATCAGAAGACAGGAAAAGCTGCATTGTTGTTAGGAGAACAGGGAGAAGGGGTTATTGGAAAAGAATGCAGGAATGGTGTAATATATGAACTTTCTAGAGATATTAGTGGTGCTACTGAATGGGAAGCAGGTTCAGCTTGCGCTAATGACTGCCCACTTCCAAATCCGTCTTCTAATTGTTTTAGCCCAGAGTCAACTAAATGCGGTTGGTGGTGTTCTGGAAGATGGTGCAAAGAAACTACTAAAATAAGTTGGTATTGGCAGACTCTCAATTCAAGAAGCTGTAATGGATATATGTATCCAACTTATTATGGTGCTGATGCTAAATATTATTTTTATAATCCTTCAGATGGGCAATATTATGAGGGTTCTACTAATCTTTATAATTATCCTTATTATCTTGATTTTAACACTCAGCCATCATGTTATCAAAACACATATGATAAATTTTCCAGAATAACAACCAGCCAGACATATCATTCAAGAGAAGACATGTGCTGGCTTTTCGGCTCTGTTAATGAACAGGCATATCCTTTCCAGTGGCTTGGAAATTATAGGTGTGTAGATAACTACCTTGAGTTACAATATTATGAGCATCGTATACTGTATTCTATGGCTAATCCCAATGGCCAAGCTTCTGATATAACTGATTGGAAGCGTATTTATCCTATCGGTTATGTTGGAAGAGAAAATGGAAATAATGTATACAAAGATGTAAATGATAGAAAATGTTCTGCAGATGGGTCATACGTTACTGCCAAAGAGTATAATTTGTTATGCGATGCAGCAGCTGGAAATTATCGTTGGGATTCAGGAGTTTACGAAGATTATCTCGATTGTAATGTTGGGCAACCCATAATAGGAGAAAAAAGCAGATGCTCTGAGGATAAAAGCAAAGTTCAACTGGATCATTTTGAGAATATAGGTTGCGAAGAAGTTACACCCGGAAGTGCAGCTTGCAAGGTTCAGAACGTATGGGTGGACTCTGAAATTTGTGATCCCGGTAAAATATGTTCAGAGGATAGCCCAGGTGGTGCTCAGTGTGTTCTTATGCCTTGTGTCGATGATGATGGAGATGATGTAGATTCATGCAGTGCAAACGGTGAACCTATTCCTGGTTGTAGTTCTACGTGCGATTGCAATGATAATGATGCTAATATTAACCCAGGAGCAACAGAAATTTGTGATGGGGTTGATAATGATTGCAATGGAGAGATTGATGAAGAGTATGTTTGTATACCCATTACAACATGCAAGGATTTTTGTGAGGGTTTAGAAGGTGTAAGTTATACTGCTGCTTATGTTGCAGGTAATGACGATCCTAACAAAGCAGGATGTAAGGTTAGTCAATGCTCAGCAGGAGAATATGCTGCTAGCAGTTATACTGATGGGGGGGTTGCAGATGACTCTTGTAAGGCTTACACACAAAATAGCAATTCAGTATGCTGTTGTGTGGATAAAGAAGTTTGTGATGATGGAATTGATAATGATAAAGATGGTTTTATTGATTGTGCAGATCAAGACTGCCCAAACTGTGCACCTTGTATGTACCAAAACACAAACCACCCTGAGCTGGGCGGAGATCTGTTACCTGGATTTTGTTATCATTTTGAGGATAATACTAATGGATGCGTTGTAGATAAAGATAAAGATGAGTATATATATCCTACAGGATATGCTGATGATCCCTTGCACAAATGTTTAGGTGATTGTAATGATATACCCAGCATAGTTCCCAGTTTGCCGGATATATGCAAACAAGAAGGAGTAGACTGCACTAAACCAGAATTTTTTATTTGCCCTAAATGCATAAACCCCGGGAAAAAGGAAATCTGTAATGACAATGTAGATAACGATTGTGATGGTTTGACTGATTGCCAGGATGTTGAAGATTGTCCAACATGTTCTGCCTGTAAGGCAGGAAGCTATACGGGATTTTGTCAACAATTTTCATCAGGCAATGCAGCATGTGTGGCAGATACAGATAAGGATGGTTATTTGGCAGGAGGAACCTATGATCCTAAAAATCCACAAAGTTCGTGCTTTGGTGATTGTGATTATGATCCAATGGATGATATGAATGATCCTCTTTGCAAGGACAAAGGCAGTAGCCTTATAGATTGCAACAAGAAAGACAACAAAGGTTATCTTGTTAACAGCGGTTGCGCTGTTTGTATACATCCTGGCCAGAATGAGATGGCATGCAATGATAAAATAGATAATGATTGTGATAGTAATACTGATTGTGGCGATGATGAATGTGATAAGGCGCAATGTACTAAAGATCCAGAAAAATATGGTTTGTGTACGAGCACAGAGCCGGTGCCAAATGGAGCTTGTACAAAGTATAACACATGCCATGAAGCATGCATGGCAACTTATCCTTCTTACAAAGCGCTTTATGATGTTGCTAATCCCCCACCAATATATGCCAGATGTACAAGCGCTTCATCGTGTAATTATTGGCCTTGGTGCATAAATGAGAATGTGGATGATTGCAGTGATGGTTCTCAGTTGAGCTCTGTAGGGCTCCCTTTAGGCAGGGCATGTGATTGTGGTTTTGACAATGTTTGCAATGAGGATCCTCTTATTATAGACCACCCAGTTAAGGTGTGTTTGGACCAGTACCGATACAATCAGTTAAGCAGAACATTAAATCTTAAGGAAGGGGGAAGGGGGTGTTATAATGGTTGGAAATGTTATGGGACTTACTCCCCTATAGGTGGGCCTTGTTATTCAATAGAAGACAAAGTAGGAAACTGTAAATATTGTGATTGGCACCTAAAAGGGATGGATTCTTCACCTCATGATCAAGGTATCTGGAAGTTTGATATGGATGATCATTTACCATGTTGGACATGCAAACAGATAGAAGGGAGGGGGTTGTTACTTGGTTTGATTGGAGTTACTTCTCTTTGGCCTGTTGCTCAATACGATCAGCCCAAAGCATGTAAAATGAGCGATGACCAGGAAGGAACATGTAAAGATGGTGAATGTATAGCTCTAGAGGCTAAACCATGCAGCCTTGATGAGTCTTCAATTATGAACTCAAATACAAGAAGCAGCAAGTGCCCTTCATATTGTTCCCTTGATAGGAAAAGCAAATTACACTTTTATTGCTCTTCAGATGGCGTCTGTAAGCAAAAACCTAGCCCTTATGGTAAAACAGATTGTTACCCTGGTTGGGGGGGAGGAGGGCCTTTTGAACAGATGTGTTTTGATCAGGCGGATGGGCCTACTTGCTTGACAACTGGAGGACTAAGCGGATTTTTAGTAGGAAATGTGCGAGATTCTGTGGGAACATTTTCTAGAACTTTTGATTCCTTTGGTGCTACAATAAACTCTATCTTAACTGTGCCTACATTTTTAATTCCAGTTCCTGGAGCAAGCTATGTAGTAAATGAAATAAGGTGTGTTATCATCAATAATGATGAGCTTGTTGTTGATCCTGTTACAGGGGAAGAGAGAAGAAGACTTACAGCTTTAGGGTGCGTGTTATAATGATAAAAAAAACTATTTTATTGGTTGCAATGTTTTTAATTATTTTGGGAACTGTTGAGGCTAACACATTGTATGAATATTTTGAAACATTTAATTCTTCAGACATGAACATAATCTATGGGGGCTATGAAAGTGGTGATGTGTACAACAAGATTGACCAATTTCTTCTGGCTTTTGGCGCAATAGAATCAACTAATTATTACTCAGGCGAGGAGTATGTTCCTAGCGATGAGGGCAATGTGTTGGTTATAGGCACTTATATAGGGAATGAGTACATTTATGGGTTTATGGGTGGAAGATGGCCTTTAGAAGGGTATGATGCTTTTATGCAGTTGGGATATTATAAAGGATACAGTACGATTTATATAACTGGAGACAGGTTGAATTCAACACTTCAGGTTATAGATTATGCTATCAATTACAGAGATCATGCAGATGAGCTTAATAGGGATGTTGTTTTGTTGAATGATGGAAAGGCAGTTGACCCTAAAGAAAGCTGTACTGTTGACAGTGATGACGGTAATCCTGCTGTTGTTGGTGTGCTGGAGCCTTATAACCTCACTGATATGTGCATTGATAACTCTAAGTTAAGAGAATTTTCCTGTGAAGATCGCCTGATTGTTCTGGAAGACATAACATGTGATTGTTTGAATGGCGCTTGTGTCCAAAGTTCCAATAATCTTTTTAAGATATTAGATGATTTTATAGACCAGACAACTTTACCCAAGACGTTTTTTGGTTTTATCAAATCATGGATATCAAAGTAATAATTGTTTAGGACCATCGGTTCTTTTTAGTTTATCCATGCTGGTTTAATATAATGAAAAAAGAAAAATTAAGGTTTTTAAAATTAGTAATGTTGTTTTTAATTATTCTTTGTAGTCTTGTAATGGCCGTTTCTTCTAAAATGACTTATGTCTTTACAATTAAAAACGAAAAAGGGGTTATTTCTCCGTATAACCTTGAGCTTTTTGAGGTCCAGTTTGGTGAGGATTCTAATGATGATGAGGGCAATTATAAAGTTGATCTCGTTAGCGGGGATAAAGTGCTTTATTCTGTTAAGTTTGATTTTGTGGCTCTGATCCTTCCATCAATATCAGATGAGTGTATAAGTGATGAAAACGGCGAGGTTGTTTGTGAAATATACCCTATAGAAGAAACAATCCCAATAGTTACTATAAATCTTCCTTGCCTGAGAAAAGCAAACTCTGTCAGGGTATATGGAAGTGAAAATTTCCTTTTTGATTATCCTGTTCCAGGATATAGGGGCCATTTTAATTATGCACTAATTTTGATTCCTGCTGTTTTAATATCTATTATCTTGGTTGTCTTGATAGCTAAGAAACACAAAACAAAAGGGGCCTATCCCCCAAATTACTAAACATGATCCAGATAAAACACAGAAAGGCTCAAGGAATGCCAATGAATGTTATTATTATAGCTGCTATTGTTTTAGTAGTTTTAATTGTTTTATGGTCCATATTTACAGGCAGAATGGGTGTGTTTTCAAAAGGATTAGCTGCGTGTAAAGGAACATGTATTCCAAGAGATAAATGTCAGGCAATTGATCCAAAAGGAGCTTGCAATAATCAGGGATTAGATAAAGAAGAAAGTAATGTTAATGGAAAAACAATTACTTGGTTTTCGCCTCCTGATCAGAATGTAGTATGTTGTTTACTGTAAAAATGAAAAATAAGATTTTATGGGTACTTGTATTTTTGCTTTGTTTAAGTTATGTAACTGCTTTAGAGGCTGAGGTTATTGATGGTGCAAATGTACTAACAAATGAACAGGAAATTAGAGACATTATAACGGCAAGTAAAGTAGGGGGGAAAATAATCCTTAAAACAGTTGGATCAGCAGATTTGGAAGAGGAAAGTAAAATATTGAAGGATGTAGATAAGTGCACTATATTCATTTTATACGAAAAAGACAAGAAGGTAAGAATAGCTTTTGAGAAATGCAATAGATTGGATGAAGGAAGGCTTTCATTCCTGAAGAATTTTGATGTTGGACATGATTATAACACCAAATTGAAAGAGTTAGTCCAGAAAATAGTTTCTCTTATTGATGATCCTAAGGCAGAGGAATGCAAGCCTGTCTATGAAGGTGATAAATCAGATGATAAGAGGCTGAAAATTGTTTTTTTAGGTTCAGGTTTTGCAAATGAGGCTGAGTTTAAGAAGAATATAGTCGATAATATAATTAAGAAGGGGTTTATGGAGTATCAGCCCTTTAAGAAATATACTGGCGATGGAAAAAAAGGCTCGTTTTATTTTGCTTATGGGGAGCACAATATACCAATAGAATACGAAACAAACGGCATAGTAAAGGAAAACTCACTTAGTAAGGTTATACTTTCTAGGAATAAGTGTCCGGGTTTCTATTATACTATCCTATTAGATAAAAACTGGGGGGAGGATAATAAGCACGATAAGCTTCTTGGATTTTATATAGAAGGCATGAAGATAAGCTTTGCTAAGATAGAGCCTTCTGTGGTGATGCATGAAACTGGCCATCGCTTTGAGCTAAATGATGAATACATATACAATGGCAATAAGGGGGTTGTTATTGATTTAGTTAAGATAAAATATACTAATTGCCAACAGAATACCCAATTGTGGGATAAGTATTTTATGGGAGTTTTTGATTCACGTGTTTATTTCAAAGGATGCATTACAGGAGGCAGATGGAGGTCATCTGAAACTAGCTTAATGAAAACCCCCATAGGCACGAAATTTAATTTCTTAAGCTGTTTGTATATTGTGGATGAGTTTGAAGGAAAGAAAGGTTTTGAAAAAGTTAAACCAATATGCAAATTAATGTATGATTCTAAAGACCTCCAGCAGCAGGGTTAGCCTTTATATACAGAAACTTTTTTATATAGGTTTGTTAATGTTTGATATATGGTGCTAGAGCAGATATACCCTTTAAAACTTATTGAGAAGAACCCCCTGTATGCTTTATTGTTGGGAATATCTTATTCTGTTATTGGAATTGGGGCGGCTTTATTACTATTTCCAGAGGATCCTGCTATAGTTGCTGTTGCTTTTATTGCTTTGATGATAGTTCCTACATTGTCTAAGTTGTTGAAGCAGGAAGAGACAATTGAAAGCAAAAAGAGTGATTTTAATCTTGTCAATTTTTATGTTGACCATAAAGATGTTTTTAAGATTTACATTTTTCTATTTTTGGGCATATTTATGGCATTTTCCTTTTTTTCATTAGTGCTTCCTTCATTAGCGACAAACTATATTTTTGAAAATCAGATTAATGTCCTATATGGCTCTAAAACAGGCGGCGCTATTTTTTCCAAAGCACTTTTTTTGGATATATTCAAAAATAATATTGGTGTCTTGATATTATGTTTTGTGGCTGCTTTCGTCTTTGGGGATGGCGCTATATTCCTTATAACCTGGAATGCCTCTGTTTGGGGTACTATATTTGGGAATATTGCAAAGACAGCTGCTTTTAATGTTGCAAAGAGCCCTTTCTATTATTTTTTTATAATATTACTTATTGTTTTCCCCCATATGATTTTAGAGGCTTTTTCTTATATATCCTCAGCAACTGCTGGCGGAATCATATCTAAGGGCATTTTTAAGGAGAAGTTTATGTCAAAGAAATTTAAGACTTTGACAAAGAATACATTCCTGCTGATAGTATTTGCGATTCTTATACTGTTGGTAGCTGTTATTATTGAGACCTATGTTTTAAATAATGCTGATACTTATCGAGAGATAGTAAGGTTGAGTTTTAGTTAGAGCTTATTTCTAAAGTTTCATAAAGTTTTTATAGGCTTTTGGTTTCTTTTTCTCTTATGGAACATAAAGAATTGATTGATAAGATAAATAAGCTGAAAAGAGAGAAGAATGCTGTTATTTTAGTCCATAATTATCAAAGGCCTGAAATTTATGAGGTTGGTGACTTTTTAGGTGATTCTTTGGAGCTCGCTAAAAAGGCTGTACAGACAGATGCAAGGATAATAGTCTTTTGTGGTGTTGATTTTATGGCAGAGTCTGCCAAGATATTAAATCCTGACAAAATTGTGCTGCATCCTGAGAAATTAAGTGTATGTCCTATGGCTAATATGGTTACGAAAGAGCAGGTTTTGGAGATGAGGAAAAAATATCCTAAGGCTGTTGTAGTTAGTTACATAAATACTACTGCAGATGTTAAGGCAGTTTCTGATATTTGCTGCACTTCAGCGAATGCCGTCAAGGTAGCCAGCTCTTTGAAAGAAGATGAGATAATATTTACACCTGATAAGAATTTAGGGAGCTATGTTCAAAGTAAGCTGCCTGATAAGAAAATAATCTTGCTTGATGGATATTGTTATGTTCATGATAAAATAATGGCAGAAGATGTTAAGGAGGCGAGAGAATTACACCCAAATGCTAAGGTTATGGCCCATCCTGAATGCAGGATGGATGTTATAAATGAAGCAGATGCTGTTTGCTCAACCTCGCAGATGATGAAATATGCCAAGGAAAGTGAAGCAAAGGAGTTTATTGTAGTTACAGAGTGCGGTATGGTTAATGTTTTGAAAAGAGATATGCCTGATAAGCAATTTTGGGCTGTTGGTGGCACTTGTATACAGATGAAGAAGATAACATTGCAGAAGGTTTATGATTGCTTATTGAATGAAATTGAGAAGGTTGAATTGGATAAAGGAATTATGGAGAATGCTAAAAGGGCTTTGGAAAGAATGTTAGAGCTTTCTTAGCCAAAGATTTAAAAAGGATTATTCAACTATTTCTTATTATGAATAGGGGTGAGTTGCTAAATAAGGCATTCCAGAGGGGACATCTACTTACTGTAAAGAATAAGTTTTACAGAGATTGGATAAAGAAATTTATTATAGACGAGACAAAAGGAGATGTTGGGACAAAAGGCGACATAACAACAGACGCTGTTCTTAAGAATGGAAGAAAGGTTAAAGCATATATACACTCCAGGTCTGATGGTATAGTTGCTGGCATAGAGGAGGCATCTTTACTGCTTGAGAACTCTAAGATAAAGGTTAAAGCATTAGTCAAGGATGGTGGTAAGGTAAAGAAAGGCAGCAGAATTCTTTTGTTAGAGGGAAATGAGAAGATTATGCTAAAGATAGAGAGACCAATTCTTGATATCTTGTCAAGGATGTCGGGTATTGCTACTCTGACTAATAATCTGAATAAAAGGATAAAGAATAAGGTACCAATTGCTTCAACGAGGAAGACAGAGTGGAGATATCTTGATAAAAAGGCGGTTTTTGTTGGTGGAGGATTAACGCATAGGCTGGCTCTTTGGGAATCAATATTGATTAAGGATAACCATCTGGATGCCCTAGGCAATGAGGGGGTTGAGGATGTTATAGATACTGCATTAGAGAGGGTATGGAAAAAAAGAGATAAGAGTGTTTTTGTGGAGATTGAGGTTTTTAATGAGAGGCAGGCATTGAAGGCTGCTAAGAAATTTAAGGAATTGCAATCTTTGTCTAATGAGGTGCCTTGTTTTGTGATGCTTGATAATATGGAGCCCAGGGAAATAAAAAAAATAGTAAAGATATTAAAAAGAAATGGCCTTTTTGATAATATCCTTATAGAGGCTTCTGGCGGGATAAATCCAGGAAATATAAGGAAATATGCCAAGACTGGTGTTGATGTGTTATCTTTGGGTTATTTGACTACAACTGTAAGATCATTGGATATCAAACTGAGGGTAGAATGAAGATTGGAGTAATAGGCGTTGGGGCAATTGGAAGCGTGTTATGCGGCTTTATAGATAAAGAGTTAAGGGAGCACGAGTTAGTTGCTGTTTGTGATATTGATAATAAAAAAGTAGAGAAATTAGTAGGGTCTTTGGAAAGAAAACCTCTAATTTTAGATATTGATGGCTTGATTGAAAAATCTGATCTTGTTATTGAAGCTGTAAGCACATCTATAGTAAGGTCTTTGCTTGAGAAATGCATAAAGGGCAAGAAGCATCTGATGGTGCTTAGTGTAGGTGGCTTAATTGAGAATGCTGATTTGCTGCCTAAGTTGACTGCAAGATTGTTTATCCCTTCTGGAGCTATTTGTGGTATAGATGGTGTTAAGGCAGCTAAAATTGAAAGGGTATATTCTGTTACGATAACTTCTACTAAAAGCCCAAAGAGTTTAGCAGGAGCCCCTTATGTTGTTGAGAACAAAATTGATTTAGACTCTATTAAAGAGAAAAAGGTTATATTTGAAGGAAACGCTTTACAAGCAATAAAAGGTTTTCCGAAAAATGTTAATGTAAGCGCTGTTTTAAGTTTAGCTGGGATTGGTGCTGAGAAAACTCAAGTTAAGGTTGTTGTTGATCCTTTTAGCAATAAGAATATGCACGAGATAGAGGTTGAAGGCAGTTTTGGCAAGCTTTATACAAGGACAGAGAATGTTTTGAGCCCTTTAAATCCCAAGACTTCTCATCTGGCTGTTTTGAGTGCGTGTGCTACTTTGAAAAGATTAACTGGGCACATCAAGATTGGAAATTGAAAATACTTTAATTCCAAAAATTTTTAAATAATTAAAATACTAAAGCATTTTAAAATTTAAAAAAACGAAGTTTTTTAAACATCGTCTAATTCTATAGAAAAATCATGTATGAATTAATAATAACTGAAAAACCACAGGCTGCTTTTAAGATAGCTACTGCATTAGCAGATGGCAAGGCAATCAAGGAGAATATGCAGGGTGTTCCTTACTATAAAATTACTCATGGAAAGAAAGATATTATAGTTGCTTGTGCTGTCGGTCATTTGTTTGGTTTAGACAGGAAGAAAGGAGAAAAGAAATGGGCATTCCCTGTTTTTGATATTGAATGGCAACCTTCATATGAAACAAGAAAAACAGCTGCTTTTACTAAGAAATATTTACAGACAATAAAGAAATTAGCAAAAGACGCTAAAGAGTTTACTGTTGCAACAGATTATGATATTGAGGGAGAGGTTATAGGGTTAAATGTAGTTAGGTATGCCTGCAAGAAGAAAGATGCTGCAAGGATGAAATTTTCAACATTAACAAAAGAGGATTTAATTGAGGCTTATGAGAATAAGTCAAAAACTCTAGACTGGGGACAGGCTAATGCTGGAGAGGCAAGACATTTCTTAGATTGGTATAACGGTATTAATTTTTCAAGAGCTTTAACTTCAGCTTATAAAACAACCGGAGGATTTAAGATATTAAGTATTGGAAGAATCCAGGGGCCTGCTTTAAAAATAATTGTGGACAGGGAAAATGAGATTAAGGTTTTTAAGCCAGTCCCTTTCTGGCAGATTGAGCTTTTAGGAAATGTTAATTCTAGTGAGATTGAGGCATGGCATATCAAAGATAAATTTTGGGAAAAGAAAGAAGCAGATAAAATAATGAATAATGTTAAGGGTGTTAAGGAAGGAAAGGTAAAAGAAGTCAAAACATCACAGTTCAAACAAGCTCCGCCTAATCCATTTGATTTAACTTCTTTACAGGTTGAGGCTTATAGGCTGTTTAGGATTCAACCAAAGGATACATTGGCTATTGCTCAAGAGTTATATACAGCGGGATTTATATCTTACCCCAGAACTTCTTCTAATCAATTATCTAGTAAAGTAGGATATTCTAAGATTTTGTCTTTATTGGCCAAGCAAGGACATTACAATGCTTTATGCAATCAATTGCTTAAAAAAGGAAAATTAAATCCGAATAATGGCAATAAAACAGATCCTGCTCATCCGGCAATATACCCCACTGGTTTAGTGCCTACATTAGATGATAGGGCTGCTAAGATTTATGATCTAATCGCCAGGAGATTTATGTCAACTTTTGGTGAAGCTGCGGTTAGGGAAACAATGAAAATTGACATTGATGTTAAAGGAGAGATATTTGTTGCAAAGGGGACAAGAACAGTAGAGAAAGGATGGTTTATTTACTATGGTGATTATGTGAGGATAGAAGAAAAAGAGTTACCTAAAGTTAAGGAAGGAGATGTTGTTAAAGTAAAGAAAATTACTTTGCATTCTAAGGAAACTCAGCCTCCAAAGAGGTATACTCCTGCTTCTATTATTAAGGAACTAGAGAAAAGAAATCTTGGTACGAAAGCTACAAGAGCTTCTATTGTAGATACCTTATTCCAGAGGCATTATGTTCATGGTTCTAGCTCTATAGAAGCTAGTGAGCTGGGGATTCATACTATTGAAACGTTAGAGAAATATGTTCCAAAGATAATTGATGAAGCTTTAACAAGGCATTTTGAAGATGAGATGGAAGAAATACGTGAAGGTAAAAAAGATAAAGAAAAAGTGTTGAATGAAGCTGAAGAGGATATCAAAGAAGTGATTAAGGATTTCAAAAAACACGAAAAAGAAGTTGGAGAGAGTTTAAAGAAAGCACATTGGGAAGCGAAAGATGTAATGTCAACTTTAGGTTCATGTCCAAACTGCAAAGAAGGGATTTTGATGATGAGAAAGGGAAAGTTTGGAAGTTTTGCTGCCTGCAACAAATATCCTGAATGCAAGACAACATTTTCTCTGCCTAATAATGCTATGATAAAACCTTCAAAGAATGTTTGTGGAACATGCAGTATGCCTATGGTTTTGGCTATAAAGGCAAGAAAGAAGCCAATGGAATTTTGTTTGAATCCTAATTGTAAGTCAAAATATGTTGATGGTAAAGCGGGTAAGGAGGCAAAAGCAGTTGCACAGGGAAAAATTGAGAAGAAATGCCCTAAGTGTGATGGTAACCTTGTTCTTAGGAGCTCTATCTATGGCAAGTTTTATGGATGCTCTAATTATCCCAAGTGCAAGCATATTGAGAAATTGGAGAATGGGAAGAAATAAATTTTTTTTAATACTAATTATATTATTAATAGTTCCATCTATACATGCAAAAGAGGCTCATTTGACTTTATTAGCAGTTAAGGAAGTGGGAGATGGTTATGAGGGAACCACTGCTGATTTATATTTGGAGATAAAAGATGGGAGCGGCAGGGTTTTTCTGGATACTTTTCCCTTGACAAAGGTTGATACTCAGATCAGTACAAGGTTTGCAAAGGATATAGCATGTTCTTTTTTAGAACAGGATTGTTCAAAATATGATTTTATTTATACTATAAGGGCAAATTCTCCAATAATAGCTGGGCCTTCTGCAGGAGGGGCTATAACTTTGCTTACAATATCTTTACTAGGTGATTTTGAGTTAGATGAGAAGATTAGTATTACTGGAACTATAAATTCTGGCAGTATAATCGGGCCTGTTGGAGGCATTAAAGAAAAAATAGATGCTGCTAAAAAGATTGGGTTAAAAAAGGTGTTGATTCCTGCTGGGGAGGGGGTAATTGTTGAAGATAGGAAAATTATAGAGACAATAGAGATAATTAAGGAGAATAAATCTTTTGTTAATGCCTCAATTAAGAATAAAACTATTGATTTGATTGAGTATGGTAAAGAAAAAGGAATAGAAGTAGTAGAGGTTTCTGATATAAACGATGCTTTGTATGAGTTTACAGGCATTGAGTTTGAAGATGGAGATTATACTTTAGAGATAGATAAAGATTATGAAAGGACAATGTCTAATTTGGCTGAGCAGCTTTGCAATAGAAGTGATAAATTGATCGGGATGGTTGATAAGAAATATAATGGTGGGGATAATATAACCATGGATTCTACTTTGAATCTAACTAGTAAGGGAAAGATAGCTGTTGGAAATGGGAAGTATTATTCAGCAGCATCTTATTGTTTTGGTGCAAATGTTAAATTAACTTACCTCTTACTTTTCTTAGATAATGCTAGCGATGAGGATATTAACGAAAATATAGATATTATTGAGAAAAATGCTGATAGATTAGAGAAAAGTATTGATAAAAAAGAAAAGAAAACAATAACTGATCTTGAAGCTTATGTTGTTGTTAAAGAACGTTTGATAGAAGCAAAAGATTATAAAACAAAAATAGCTGAAGGTAATATTACTGGAGATGTCCTTTATAATCTGGCATATTCTTTTGAAAGAGTTTACTCTGCTTTTTCATGGGCTAATTTTTTTGATCATAGGGGTAATGAGTTTGATTTTAATAAGAAAGCGCTTGAATCTTCATGTAAGGATAAGATAGCTGAGGCTGAAGAGAGATATAACTATGTTTTATTGTTTTATCCTGTTTTGGATTTAGGCAGCACCAGGAAGGAGATAGATTATGCTTATGATGATTTAGAGAACAAGGATTATGAGCTTTGTTTGTTTAAGGCGACAAAAGCAAAAGCAGAGTCTGATGTTATTTTAAGTGTTAGTGGTATTGGAGAAGATAAAATAGATGGTTTACTTGCTAAGAAAATAAAAGCAGCAGAGAAAAACATTTTTAAGCAAGTTGAGAAAGGCAATTTTCCAATCTTAGCTTACTCGTATTATGAATATGCAAATGAACTTAAGGACAGTGATAAGTTTTCTGCTTTATTATATTCAGAATATGCCCTTGAGTTAAGTAATCTAGATATGTACTTTGAGAGGGTTAAAGGCGGTGCAGATATAAAGCTTGATTTAAAGCCCGTTTTGCTTTTGGTTATTGGATTTTTGATAGGTTATTTGTTTTCTAAGGTTCCTAAGAAGAAAGCAAAGAAAAGAGGAAAGACTAAGAACAGAAAATCATAGATATTGTACCCAATACCTCAAGCAAAGCTAGAGGTTTTCCTACTTCAAAATATGAATATTTTGAAGTGATTATAAACCCGAGCAGAGCCTTTTACAGCCCTGCTGGGAAAAAAGAGGTGATAGATTACTATCAATAAAATATAGGATACAACTGATATATAAACTTTTCTTTGTAATAGTATCCTAAAGTAGTGACAAAAAGGCAGTACCTGAAAATGGTTATAAAAATGGATAAGATAATGGTTTTGTTTTTGATTTTATTAGTTGGTTGTTCCAGCACAGGAAAAGTTGTTGAAGACGCAGTTCCTAGGGAGAATAGCAAAGAAATAGGTGTTTATTTCTGCCCCCAAGATGATTGTGAGAAGGTATTGATTGATGTTATAGATTCAGCTTCTAAAAAGGTTCATTGCGCTCTTTTTGATATTGATCTTAAAGATTTGATTAAGGCAATTGGTGCGAAAAGCCATGAAGTTGAGGTTAAATTAGTTGTTGATGATGAGAATTATGGGGAGATCAAAGGGCCGGGTGTTAGAAAAGATACTTCTTCGCAATTCTCCCATAATAAGTTTTGTGTTATTGATGGCAAGATGATTACAACAGGCTCAATGAATCCTACTGATAATGGCGCTAATAAGAATAATAACAATCTGTTAGTTATCTATTCTAAGTATTTAGCTGTTAATTATGAAGATGAGTTTGAGGAGTTGTGGAATGGCAGTTTTGGTGAAGGCTCTAGTGTTAAGTATCCTACAATCTATTTTAATGGCAAGGAAATTGAGAATTATTTCTGCCCTGAGGATGATTGTGCTGAGCGTATAATTGAGGAAATTAATGATGCTGAGAAATCTGTGTATTTTATGACATTTAGCTTTACAAATGAGGATATTGCTGATGCTTTATTGTTTAACGATAAGATTGATATAAAAGGTTTGTTTGAGAAGGTAGGTGCTGGAAGCCAATACTCCCAGTATGGCAGGCTAAGGGATTTTGGTTTAGATGTCAGGTTAGACACTAATCCAGCTACTATGCACCATAAGGTTTTTATAATTGATAATGAAACTGTAATTACTGGCTCGATGAACCCTACTGGTGCAGGTGATCATAAGAACGACGAGAATATCTTGATAATACATGATAAAAAGGTTGCTGAGGGGTTTGTTGAGGAGTTTAATCATTTGTTTGGAGAATAAAATGGAATATAGTTTTACAGCATGGGGGCATAAGAATGTTACTGGGAGGCATAAAAGAACACTTGAGTTTACCAAAGATAGTGAACTAGGAATAGAAGGAGATTGTATTTTGGGTGTTACTTCTAATTTTAGTATTTATGATCTTAAGGAACTGATAAAAGAAGGTGGTAAGTTGAAGATGGTTATTACTGTAGATGATGTTTCTGACGAAGTTATATTTGAGCCTAATCCCGAGTTTAATGATGAGGAGGAGATTGTTGTTCGTATTGGGGATTTCAGCTCTGACAGGACTTTTGGGCTGAGAGCGGATAAGGCTTGTAGTGATCTGAAAAGAGAATTAGTGGAGAAATTGAAGGATCCTGGGCAAAAGATAGATGTTTTGATAATTACTTTATAGTAGTTACAAAATAGAAAGATTTATAAAGTAGAAATCTATGCTTTTTCAATATGCTTAATGAGGAAACAAAGAGTATAGACCATATAATAGAATTAAATGTAGTTACTAAAGTTGTTTGTGATTTTTTTAAGCAACACAGTATTTTTTATTCTGAAAACCGGGGGTTTCCTTCATACATTACAGTAAGGGGAAGAAACCCTGTTGAAATTCCAGATGGAGCCCCATTATCTACTAAAATCTGGCCTGTTGATAATGAAAATCCGAAAGATGTAACTGATGCAGTTCATGCATGTGAAAAATTAGGCAGAAAATTATTATCCTCAGACAAAAAACAAGATGTTACGGTATTGTCAAGACATTTTATGATAGAGGGAGGTACTCTTCCTATAAAAGTGTCATATAGTGTTGGTGCGCCTAGGATGAAACACCCACAGGGGATTAGGAGCAACACTACAGAGGCGTTATACGTTAAGCAGATGAATCTTAATAGACTATTTTTAGGGACATTATATCATTTAATGGTAGGGAGAAATTATGATATGGCTTTTTCGGAATCTTCTGTTGTGGAAAGAGAGACAAAAGGCCCTACAATATTGGAAGCTTACCAAAAAACAAATAATTTTTTAGGTGATCCTAGGGTGAGGAGGGAATTAGTTAGATTAAGTTTAGTAGCTTATTTCTTATCCCTTTATGATATGGATAATGGTGCAAATATTGTCTTGGATCCTTGGCAGAGATTTGATGTTATTGATTTCGATAAGGCATTTTGGGGTAGGGTTCCAAATCCTTTGGAGGAACTTATAAATCCATTTGCTTATGTAATCGGTAATGGGGATGAGAGAAAGATGATTGTTTTGCCGTACGAAAAAATGATAAAACATTTTACAGGTAAGGAAGCTGAGGCTTTGGTAAATGAGGAGATGGATAGAATTTATCATAATTTAAGGAGGAATGTTAAGGTATTCCATGGCATCATAGAATTGATGTCAACCTTTAGATATTATAATCTGGCTGCAAATGAGTTATACAGCGAGAGGGATGTCATTTCATACTTTCTTAGAAGGTACCATAGTTTTATGCCAAGATAAATCTGGTTATTTTAATCACTAACATTTAACCTTCTTGTTTTTGGCACAAAGTTTAGGATTTTACCTTCTTTTATTTTTCCACAACCTAGGAAATCATCTTCGTTTTTGATTATGATATAACCTTTTACTTCTTCTTTTGTTTCAATGTCCATTCCTTTTAACCATTCTCTTGCTTGTTTTTCGTTTATTTCTATGATGTTCTTTTTAGCTTTTGGCCCAATGAGTTGTGAGCCTTCTATACTTAGCCTTACTTCGTTGTTTGAAAACTCTGCTATGTAAAGGCCAATAGAATTGATTCTTATCTTATTTAGATCAATACTTGTTAATTCTTTGTTTACTATGAATACTTTGTTTTTGTTGTTTGTCAAGAAAATGTAATCAAGCTTCTCTTTAAATTCAAACTGTTCTTCCAGCAGTTCTAAGAATCTTTTTTTATCTTTTCTCTCAAGAACCCTTAGATTCTGCATTTTATATCCCCCACATGGGGTTTTGTTTTCTTTTTATCTGAGCAATTTCTTTCAATATTTGCTTTTCGTCTTCTGATAAATATTTTTTTAATTCTTTTAGTTTTCTGAAATCTGATTCCGGGATTGATGAATACAGTATATCTCCTTCGTTTATTTGCCTGCCTATTGTGACACCTTCCATAGAAACAGCAACTTGTTTGCCCCTTTCTGCTTTTTCTATGTTTTCCTGGTCCATTTGCATGCTTTTTACCTCTGTTATCTCTTTTCCGTCCTCTTTCATCAATGGAGTTCCTACTTTTATGGTTCCTGCCAGGACGTCAACACCAGAAACAGCAGGGTTGTTTTGCCTGAAAACATAACCATGCATTAATTGAAATTTGCATGGTGTTTTTAGCTCTTCCAGCTCTTTAGCTTCTAACTTTCTTCTCTCTTCAACCTGCCATTTTTCAAAATCTTCAATTATTTTATAGATTACATTATTCTCTATGATTTTTACGTTCCCTTTATCTTTTACATCTGAGGTAATGTTAAAAGCAAGAATCACAGATTTTAAAGGGTCTTTTTCATAGTTTGCTTCTGCATCTGATAAATCTTTTTTTGTTATATTTCCAACAGAGGCTTTTTTAATCTGAATTCCTTTTTCTTTTACTAATTTGGCTAGGGCCTCTAATGATCCTAGTGAGTCTGCTTTAATTACAATCCCTTCTTTATCGGTTTGTATCAAGACTTCTTCTACTTCTGCTTTGATTTCCTGTTTTACCTTTTCTACTTCGTTAGGGGAACATGACCTTATTGGCATGCCTGATAAAACCTCATCAATATCGTTTGCCGATATTTTTACTCCGGTAGCTGCGTGCGCTTCTTTTACCACTTTGAATTTGCTTTTTTTGTCTCTCATCTCTGCTAGAGGCAGTGGCTCGAATAGGCCTTTAACTTTGGTTACTATTGGATCTGTTAATGTTCCTATCACTATTGTATCGTTTCTTTTTATGGATCCGTCATATAATATAACATCTATTGATGTCCCTAGGCCTTTTTCTTCTTTTACTTCCAGGATAGTCCCTTTTGCATTACCTTTAACATCACATTCCAGGCATTTTTCCAGGAATTTTTGCGCTAATCCTGAAATAACCATCAATAATTCAGGAATTCCTTCTCCTGTTTTTGCTGATGTTGGTATTATCGCTATTCTTTTAGTGAAATCATCTACTCTGTCAAATCTTTCAGAGTCAAAACCCAGTTCTGATAATTTTCCTACTAATTCATATATTCTTTTGTCCAGAACTTGCTGAATATTTTGGCTTTGTTTTTGGATATTTGCTAGTATATTGTCAGTACCTGATTGCCATCCTGATATCAAGTCAATCTTATTTGCTGCAATAATAAATGGGGTTTTATATTGTTTTAATATCTCAATTGACTCGATTGTTTGCGGTTTTACACCATCATTTATGTCAATTACCAAGATAGCAATATCTGCTAAGTTTCCTCCACGCCTTCTTAAGTTAGTGAATGAAGCATGACCTGGAGTGTCAATGAACAAAAGCCCTGGAATTGTGAATTTCATATTTAATTTTTCCAATAGTTTTCCACATACCTTTTTTATTATGTCTAATGGGATTATAGAAGCGCCTATTGCCTGAGTAATCCCTCCAGCCTCTCCTTTTGTTATAGCACTACCTCTAATTTTATCTAGTATGCTTGTTTTTCCATGATCAACGTGTGCTAGTACAACACACAAAGGACTTCTTATTGTCATTTTCACAAAAAAATTAAATAATTTTTTCTAGTTTAGTAAGTTTTCACTACGTTCAAACTTATAAACTATCACTAAGTTGTAAGGAATTATAATATCCTTTTTAAACATTATGATTAACTAAACAAAACTTTAAATAGATACTGGTATTACATTTTTATTATTGCTAGGGAACATGGGGTGAAAAAGTGAACAAATTAACAATATTCTTATTGTTTTTAGTCGCAGTAAGTTTTGTAAATCCTCATTCTTTTGGAAGATTTTTTATTGAAGAGCCTTTTAGAAGAGGTGATTTTGGCACTGCTTATGTAACTATAAGGAATAATTTTGATAGGGATTTAGAGGATGTTAATGTTCAGGTATATATTTATGATTTAGGACTTAGGTACACATCTATACCAAGCGATGTTGAAGACAAAGATCATGTTGTGCAGAGATTGTTTATGTATATACCTAAGAATGTTCGTGCGGGAGAGTATTTAACTAAAATAACAGTTGGAAATGATCATTATAAGGATACTCAGCATGTTTATTTGAGGATTGTTTAAGTTTTGTTAACCTTTGTTTTTGGCCATATCCATCTTTCTTAATTCTGCTCTTTTTATTTTTCCACTAATCGTTTTTGGGAATTTTTTGACATATTCTATTATTCTTGGGTATTTGTAAGGAGCTGTTACTTTCTTCACATGTTCCTGAATCTCTTTTGTTAATCCATCTGAAGCTGTGTATCCTGGCACTAAAACAACAAATGCTTTGACAACCATCCCCCTAATAGGGTCTGGATGGCCTATGACTGCTGCTTCTGCAACTGCCGGATGCTCGATTAATGCAGATTCAACTTCAAATGGGCCTATCCTATAGCCAGATGCTTTTATCACATCGTCTGATCTTCCTACAAACCATAAATAACCATCTTCATCTTTGTATGCTTTGTCTCCTGTGTAATACCATCCATTTCTGAATACCTGCTTGTCTTTATCTGGATCCTTATAATAGCCTTTGAAAAGCCCTGGAGGCCATTCTGGCTCTGTTTTTACTCCAATATGGCCTTCTTCGCCTGTTGACAATTCATTTCCATCATCGTCGATTATTGAAACAATATGGCCTGGTGTTGGCTTTCCCATTGAGCCACTTCTTATTGGCATGCACCTGTAGTTTGATACAAGGCATACAGACTCGGATTGGCCGTAATAGTCGTATATTTCCAATCCTGTTGCTTCTTTCCATGCATCTATTACTTCTGGGTTAAGTGGTTCACCTGCACTCATGCAATGCCTAAGCCTGCCGTAATTATATTCTTTCAGATTTTCCAATATCATCATCCTGTATGCTGTTGGGGGAGCGCAAAATGTGGTTATTCCAAAGTTACCTATCATCTTTAATATTGATTTTGAGTTGAACTTTCCGGGGATATTATCCTGCACTATAGTGCATCCTATAACCCATTGGCCAAACAGCTTGCCCCATGCTGTCTTTGCCCAGCCTGTGTCTGCTAAAGTCCAGTGTATATCATCTTCCCTTAAATCCTGGCAGAATTTTGCAGTTACTATATGTCCTATTGCATATGCCTGGGTTTGCAAAACCATTTTAGGATAAGATTCTGTGCCTGAAGTAAAATATATCAAAAGAGGGTCTGAGCTTTTTGTTTTTTCAATTGATGATTTATCTAATTTTTCAGAAGATTGCTTCATGCTTTCTTCAAAACTTACCCAGCCATCTTTTTTTCCACCTACGACTATCTTCTTTTTTAGAGATGGGCATTCTTTTCCTACATTATCTACTTTTTGTGTGTCTTGTTCATCGGTTATTATTGCTGTAACATCTGCTTTATTTATCCTGTATTTGATATCATTTTCAACACATAAGGTAGTAGCAGGTATAAAAACAGCTCCAACCTTTATAATGCCTAGAACTGCAATATACCACTCTGGAATTTTTGGCAGCATTACAATTATGAAATCGCCTTTTTTTATTCCTTCTTTTTTTAGAACATTAGCGAACTTGTTTGAAAGAATGCTTAAATCGCTGAAGGTATGCTTTCTGGCGCTGCTCTCGCTGTCTATGGTCATTAAAGCTACTTTTTGAGGCTTTTTTTCTGCCCATTTGTCTATTACATCAAAAGCAAAATTATAATATTCCGGCACATCCCATTTAAAATTATTATAAACTTCATCATAACTGCCCATATTCGAATCCATTTAGGTTCACCCCCTATAAAATTGATTAATTGATGAGATATTTAAACTTTTCTTCATCCTAAGATTTTTGTAGGGATAATTTTATTTGAGGATTGTTTAAGTTCTTTTGCATTAATGCACAAGGTTTATATAATTAGTTTGATTTTTGATGATTTATGTTTAAACCAAAAGATGAGGTAATGGAATTTTTGGATATGCTTTGTAGGCATAATAGGGGGTGTTCAGAAAAAGATAAATATGGAATAATATTCGCTGGATTTAAATATACTTATGAGGAGGTTAGGGAAGGTATTACTGCAGGAACTGAACCCCATCTTGCAGAAAGACTTTATGGGCAGATTGAAGTTTTGTGTGAGGCTAGTAAAGCAGCAAATCCCCCTCCAAGATATAGGTGGGGGGGTGGTAAGATGATAAAAGAAGGCAAAGCTTTGTTGAAAGGAGCTATTGTTAAGACAGTTAGCAAGGAAATGGATGTTTTTTATAATCCTGTTATGAAGTTTAACAGAGATATTTCTATTTTGGTTTTGAATTCAATTAGTAAGAATAAAATGACTATTGCTGATCCTTTGGCTGGTAGCGGTGTTAGATCTATTAGATTTCTGTTAGAATTAGGGAAAAATAAGATTAAGACAATATCAATAAACGATTATTCTGACAAATCAATAAAATCAATAAAAAATAATCTTAAATTAAATAAAATAAATAAAAAGATAAAAATTTCAAATCAAGACGCTAATCTGTTTTTATTAAATTCTGAAGGTTTTGATTATATTGATATTGATCCTTTTGGAACTCCAAATCCTTTTTTAGATAGTGCAGTTAGGAGAATTTCTCGTGGTGGGGTGTTGGCTGTAACTGCCACTGATACTAGTGCTTTATCAGGGACTTATCCTAAGGCTTGTTTAAGAAAATATTGGGCTATTCCTTTGAGAAATGAATTAATGCATGAAGTTGGGCTTAGGATATTGATTAGAAAATGTCAGTTAATTGGAGCGCAGTATGGTAAGGCTTTAGTTCCCATCTTTTCGTATTCTAAAGACCATTATATGAGGGTTTTCTTTAGATGCGATAAGGGCAAGGAGGAAGTTGATGAAGTGTTGAAGCAGCATGGTTACTTTGATAATGCCGGGCCTATGTGGTTAGGGAAGTTGTGGGATGGTAAGTTAGTTGAGAAGATGGTAAGGAATAATAAAGTTGAGGAGAATGAAAAAATATTGAATGTTATTAAGGAAGAAGCTAAGATTGATACAATTGGCTTTTATGATTTGCATAAACTAGGTGAGAGATATAAGATTAGTATACCTAGGAAGGGAGAGTTGATTAAGAAATTGAGGAAGTTAGGGTATAAAGCTTCAGAGACGAGTTTTAGCGGGACTTCTATAAGGTCAAATGTTGAGTTGAAGAAATTGTTAGGGTTGATTAGATAGTTTTTTAAACTAATTTGAATTTTTATACTTAAAAAGAGGTTATACAACCTCAGAATTATTTCTGGGAGATTTAATATGAAAACATTAACTCAAGAAGATTTAGATTCAACTGTACAGCTTACGAATATGTACGTAAGATTACATAATCGTAGAAGGCCACAACATAGATTAAGGGAATTCCCAAAAAAAGCAAGAATTGTTCATCTTGTTAAGAAAGCAGAAGTTGAAGATAGGATTAAAACTAAGGTTGATGGTTCTGCTATTGTATTAAGCGACCAAACTGGAAGAACGTATTTTATTGAAGAAAATATTCCTGAAGAATTTGAACTTATTCGTGGTTCATTAGGTGAGAGTTTTAGATCTTCTCCACCTGTTAATGATATGTATACTTTGTCTCTTTGTTTAATGTTAATGCATGAAAATTTACATAGGTCATGTAAGCAAGTTCGATTACCCCCTTATATTGCCGATTATTATAGGGACGTCACCTTAGATTTGTTTGATCTTAAAGGAACTGCTAAAAAAGTTGTTAGGGATACTAGTTCTAAGGTAATATGCACTGGTTTGCGTATAAGATATTTAGATCCAACTGGTATAAATGTTACTTTGATTTACTCGATGGATGAGTTTTTTACCCATTTAGTCACTTCTGAAATCTTAGGAGAGATGTTAAGCCAGAATGGAAATTTTAGAAGTCATGCACAAGCACAATCAACATTATTACTTCCAGGATTATATAAGGTTAGAGATGCATCATTAGAGGAGATTGGGAATGCAGTGAGGGTATTACAAGATCGCCAAAATTATGATCGGTTACTTAGAGATTATCTCTCTGGAAATGTTCCAAGAAGACTAGCTAAATTACTAACTGTTAATGGGGAGTTTGATAAAACTTCAGTAGATGGATTAGTTTATCATGTTATGGGTAAAATAAATGTTTTACCTGATTTAGTTAATATACTTTATCATACAGAAAAGAAATAGGATTTTAACCAATCGCCCTTTTAACATCAGTTATTTCAGCAGAATTAACACTTTCTAATTGTTCTAAGTGATTAAAACCAAAACATTTAAATATATCATCATTATGATAACTATTATCATAAAGGTGATAACATTATGAGCTTATTAAACACCATTAAAAAAGACAAGAACATAAGAAGGATATTTGGAGAAAGAGAGCTGGTAATTATTGAGAAGCAATTATTAGGAGTAGCTTTAAAGGCTTCTGAAAAAACAAGGCTTTCAAGAGATATAAGAAAGAAGTTTGAGGCTATTAATGCACTTGCTCCGTTTGCCAGCGAATTTAAGCTAAAGCACGGAGCAATAATTAATGAGATGATTAGCGAAGCTAAAGAAATTATCTTAGAAAGCAAGTATTTTCCCAAGATTAAGCGGATTGTATTGTTCGGGTCTGCTGTGGAGCATCAGCTGATGCTTCGCTCTGATATAGATATTGCTGTTGAATTTGAGCAAATCACAAAGCAAGAAGCTATAAGGTTTAGGCTGGATGTAATGAGGAAAATGGACCAAAAGATAGATATACAGGTCTATAATTTCCTTCCAGATAAGATTAAGAGAGAAATTGAGCTAAAGGGCAGGAGCTTATATGAACGAAAGGATTAAAGACAAAATTGAAGAGATAGAAAAGTACATAAGTGAGCTTTTAGAAATAAAGCCAGACAATTTAGAAAGCTACATTAATGATTTTAAGTCAAAAGCTGCATGCGAGAGGTATGCTGAGGTGATTGTAGAAGCAGTAATTGACTTGGCGTTTTTGTCAATTAAAGAGAAAAAACTGCCATCTCCAGAAAATGATTTAGAGGCTTTTGATACCCTTGCAAAAAATAATATAATTTCTGCTGAGCTTGCAGATAGGTTAAAAGATGCAAAGCGCATGAGGAACATTTTGGCACATGAGTATGGCAAGGTAGATGATGAAATAGTATTCAATGCCATAAAAAATGAACTTGAGGGAGATGCAAAGGATTTTATTAAGTCTATTAAGGCAAGCATAAAAGAAAATGATTACACCAAAAGAGCTGCAACAGTAAGAGATAACAAATAGTTTTATCCAATCGCCCTTCTAACGTCAGTTATTTCAGCAGAGTTGACTCCTTCTAATGTTGCTATCTTCTCTGCAATTGGGTCAGGACTTCCTTTGGATTCATTCATTACAAATATTATCTTTACTGCCTTTAGACCGAAAGCAATTGGTTCTATATCTGTTTTTGTTTGTCCCTCTCCTGCGGTTTCTGCAATTATCTTCTTAGCCTCTTCTTCTAATTTAGAAAGATCTATTTCAGGGCTTTTTGGCATTATCTTAACAGTTATAACTGCATTAGCCATTTTTAATTAGGACCTGAGAAATTGCATTCAGCACATGTATATTTAGCAGCAATGCTTCTGCAGTGCTTGCACCTTACAATTGTGGTTTTCCCGCAATTAGGGCACCTGAATTGTGTACTTCCCTCTAGATTTGTTAGTAATGCTTTGCATGAGCTGCACTTTAATTTTTCTTCTGTCATAATACTTAGAACTTTATAGCTATTTAAAAAACTTTGTTTTTTAAGTCCCTCAAACGCTTCACATTTGAATTATTTATAGGGCTTTGCTTCTATTGTTCTGGTCTCTTTATATATACTGAATATTTTTCCTAGGAATTGTTCGCAAACATAGATATTGGTCAAAGTATGGTTAGTTATCTCAGAGACCTTTATCTTTCCACCGAATAAAGCGAGAAAGGGGATTAGGTTATCTGCCAAATGGGAATCAACTGGCGCTTTGCTTTCTATTTCTTTCAATAGTTTTTCAGCAGCTTCTTTTCCTACATCTTCTGCTCTTTTTCCTTTCTTTCCTAATACATCTGAACCTAGCCTTATTGGGTTGAAAATATCTATTTCATCAGGATCCTTAGAAAATATTGCCCATAATGTAATTCCAGAGCCTGTTGATAAGGTATCCTGGTATTGTGTTTGTATCTGTATTGGGCAATTTAACTTATTTAAGAATAGTTTTGCAGCTTTTGCCTGTCTTTCTGCAACATTTGCTTTTTGCAAGTCTAATGAAGCGTGAGATACGCCTTTTACTTGAATCAAATTATGTTGCTCTGTTAGATTTATAGAAGGCGCTTCTTTTATGTTTTCTAGATTAAATTTTGGCTTAATTTTGAGGTCTACCTTTCCATTTCCTTTTGGGTAATAGCCTCTTTTTAGCAAGCTAGCCTCAATATCAGCATACCTTCTTATCTGAGGTATGATAACATTATTGAAATAATCAAATTGAGGAGACCAAGAAACATCTGTTCCGCCAGTTATCTTTAACCTTACTTTGGATTTTGCAAATAAAGAAGGTATCAATAAAGATTGAAGCAATAATGTAATAGAACCAGCTGTTCCTATATCGATGGATATGGTATGACTTTTTATTTTATCCGGGATATATCTTAATTTTGTTGATCCCAGTTCAGCATAGCCTGTTTTTGCTTTGCATAACTCTTCTAGAGCTTTAATACAGAACAAATGTTGGTTTTTTAATCCTGGTGTCGGCCTTCCTTTTCTTATGTTTGTTACTTCAAATGGTTTCTGCAGAACTGTAGACAAGGCTAGGGCTGTTCTTACTATCTGGCCACCCCCTTCTAAGTAGGATCCGTCTAGTGATATCATAACAAAAAGAAAAATAATTACCTATAAAAAACTTGTTAAAATCAAAAAAAGAAAAAAAAGAGTGAAAATAAAAATTTCACTCGTAAAGATAGCCTTATTAGCCAATTACGTTGTAATTGACTAGCTAATGTATACCTAAAAAGCGATATTTAAATGTTACGCTATATTGTAGTTACCTTTTAGAAGTTAATGATTTACCTAAAAACTGTCTGTACCTTTTTTGTGTAGCTTGTAGGGTCTGTTTCCTTTAGTTTTTTATAAACCTTGAAGAAGGGATCTAATCTTTTGCTTATGTCTTCATAAAGTTCTTTACCCCTTTTTGTTAACTTTATCTCTTTGTTTTGGTATTCTATCATCCTTTTGGTTTCTAGTATCTCAAGATTTTTGTATAAAGCGCGCTCTTGTTTTTTTGCGAACTGTGCTGTTTTTACTAAATCTATAAATGTTTTTTTAGAAATAGATACTTGTAGTGATTTGTCTTTTATCTTTTTGTTGGCTTCTTCAAACCATTTGCCTAAAGTAAATAATATGAAGTTCTGGACCCTGGTTGTTTTCATATATAAAAAAAGGATAGAAAGGAGGTATATAAAAACTGTGGTTTTTATAATACTCAAACAAGTTTGAGATATATAAAAACTGTGGTTTTTATAATACTCCAGCAAAGCTGTAGATATATAAAACTTACTTCAACCTTCTAATCATCTTTATAGCTGTTTCAACGCTTCTTTTAGCATAGCCTTCTATTCTTTTTACTCCATCTGCACGAGTCATTCCTGGGCCAGATATTCCTAAAGCAACTGGCTTGCCTGAGCTTACACTTAGATCAGCTATCTTTCTTGCTGCGTTATTGGCTACAATCTCATCGTGTTTTGTGTCTCCCTCAATGACTGTTCCTAAGCAAACTACACCGTCTATGTTGCTGCTTTTTACAAGCTTGCTTACTGCCAATGGAATGTCAAATGCTCCTGGAACCCTTATCAGCTTAGCTACTTTTGCTCCTAAAAACTCTGTATGCTCTTCTGCTATTTTGCTCATCATATGGGTTATATCTGCATTGAAGTCAGATAAAACTATGCCTATTTTTTCATTTACCATTTTCTCACCTTAATTAATTTTTAAAATCTCACCCCTAATTTTTTCATTGATATGTAATATTCCTATAGAATTTATATCTGTAAATACTGTATCACAGGCAGAGCCTGGATTAAACAACAAAACATTATTAACAACTTCATTGAAAGAATGATGGGTATGACCAAATACAATACAATCTACATCAGTAAAGTATGATATGATCCTTTGATTCAAGTCATCAGGGGAGCCTTCACCATGATACAATCCAATTTTGAATTTATTGTTTATATGGATGATTATTTTTTCTGGTAATGTACTTTCGAATTTATCCATGTTCCCCCTAACAGCCACAACAGGAGCTATTTTCTTAAGTTCATCAATTACATTGAGTTGTGCTAAATCACCTGCATGCAGTATTAGATCTACATCTTTGAATATTTCAAATACTTTTTCTGGAACTTTATCTGCTCTAACTGGAATGTGGGTATCTGAGATAACCCCAATTTTTTTTATATTGTTGAATTCTTGCATTTTATCACGCTTTTATTGCCCCAATATTCGCTTTGCCTTGCCTTATCCCTTGTCCTGCTTTTTTGCTTAATTTTTCTTTTCCTTTTAGCAAGGCAATTGCATTTATTGTATGGTCATAGGCTCTGTTTTTTACGATTTCAAAAAGCTCTTTTTCATCTTTGCCTTCATCTAAATATACAAAAACTTCGATTATGTGTTTATTTGTTAATAGCTGAGCTTGAATTAGGCCTTGGGAAGCTTCATGCGCGCATGTTTTGTCTATTGGTTTGTCTCCCGGCATTCCTAAAGCTATACAAATATCACAATTGTATTCTTCCAAAAGTTTTTTACATGCTACTGGTAAATCTTTAACGCCAGGTACGGTGTATCTTTCTATTTTAATTCCTGGTTCCATGGAGTCGTCTAATGCTTTTTGGACTATCTTGAACATGTCTACTCTTGAAAACATTGTGTCAGCTATCCCAATCTTCATGATTTTTAACACCCCCTCTTTTAACTTATCTTTATTTTATCGTTATCTTTGAATCTTAATTCTTCTCTTAGGTTAACAGGAGCTATGATTTCAATTATATCTTCTGAATGACGGGTTCTTTCTGGAACAACTATTGCTGCTTGTGCGCTTTTAATCTTGATTTTGCAGCATGTTAATGAACCAAAAGTTCTTTCTTTTGTTGTGAAGCTATTGATCTTAATGGACGGTTTGTTTGCTAAAAAAGGCGCTAATTCTTCTTTACTAATTTTTAAATTTAAGGTTCCTGGGTAAGCTTTAAATCCAAGTTTTTCATTAAATTGAGTTTGGTATTCTTTTTGTGAAACATAATATGCGCCTTCTCCAATTCCACCTTGCACTATTCCGATAATATCTGCTTTTTTAGCCTTGAATATCTCTGTTAGTTCTTGATATTTTTTCTGCAAAAACTCCCGGCCTTTATTGTCTAAACCTACTATTAGGCCATTTGGGCTTGCCAAACGCGTTATAAGGCCCTTATCTTCCATTTCTCTGAGCTTTCTGCTTATTGACTGTTGTGATATGCCAAGTTCCTTGGAAATGCTTAATGTAGAGCTTTTTAGCTGTCCAAATAAGCCCTCCTTTTTAGCTATGTAAAGCAATAGTCCCATATAACTATACATATGAGCTAGAAATGAGTACTTACTTATAAATTTTATGTTACTTAAATGTGAGTAGTCCATAAAGAAAGAATTTTAAATGAGCATTTATCCTCATTATATAGATGGGGGAAAAACAATTGTTAATTATTGGAGTTGACCCAGGCACTACCTTAGGCTATGCTGCAATAGATTTTGATGGAAATTTGGTTAAGGTCCATTCAGAGAAAAACCTTGATTTAAGTTCTTTGATTTCTGAGCTTATTAAATTAGGCAAGGTTTTGATTGTGGCTAGTGATAAGGAATACAATCCTGATTTTGTTAATAAGCTAGCGGTTAAGATTGGAGCTAGGGTGATAAGCCCAGATTATGATCTGAAGGTTATCGAGAAGAGAGACTTTGTTAGAGATTATGAAACAAAAAATCAGCATGAGGTAGATGCTTTAGCATCTGCTTTATTCGCTTTAAAAAAGATTAGCCCTTTGTTGAACAAAATAAATATTTTTGTAGAGCATTATAATAAAGAGCATATAAAGCAGGAGCTAATAGAATTTGTTGTTGGCAAGGAACTTAACATAAGGGACGCAGCTGAGATTATAGAGGAGCCTGAGAAGCAAGAAATTAAAATAATAAAGGAAGTTGTTGAGGAAAAGAAGCTTACAGAGAAGGATTTTTTGATCCTTTATAAAAAATTTAAGGAAGCAAGGAGAGATGTTTCTCTACTTAAGGAACAGAATGTGAAGCTAAAAATTCAACTAACTAACTTAAGTAAGGATTATGAATACATGTTTAAGCAGATTAGTAAATCCCAAATGGATAAGAAGATGCAATCTTTGCTTGAATTTAAAGAAAAGAGAATCAAGTTTTTTGACTCTGAGCTAAAGAAAAAACAAAATGAGATAAAATGTATGCAGGGCGAGATTACTACATTACTTTATTTTCTTTCACGTGTAAACTCCAGTATTTTATTAAAAAAACTAGACAATTTAGGTTTGAGGGAATTTGAAAAAAAGAAAAATATATTGAATATAGGGGAAGGGGATGTTTTGTTAGTAAAAGATCCAGACATATTTTCTGAAAAAGCAATAAATGAGATAAAAGGAAAAATCAATATAATAATCTACAAGAAACCAGTAAGCAAGAATGTAGAATCCAGGCTGCCTTTCATATTCATTAATGGAAGTACACTCTCTATCGAGGAGGATGAATATTTTGGGGTTACATCTAGAAAGGATTTTGAAAAAATAAAAAGCAGTAAGGGCATATTGCATAAGATATTACAAGATTATAGGGAAGAAAGATCAGCTTAACCTGAAACAAACAGTTACCCTATAAACTTTTTTGCTGGTTGTTTTACTTTGCCCGTATAATTTTCTAGATGTTTTTAACTCTCCTTTGAAAGATTTTTTCATCTTTTTTCCCAATGCCAATAGGAATCTGTTTGAGGATACATAATAATCTACTCCGGTTTTAATTTTTATGTGCTTGGCAATCCATACTTTTTCGTTGTTTTCAAACTGATTTTTAATAAAATTCATGCATTCCTCATTAGGGTTTCTAATCTGCAGTATTCCTTCATAGTAATTGGGGTCCATATTTGACTGATAAAACCGATAACTTTTTAATACTTTTCCTATATTTGCTGTTAATCATGGATAAAGAGAAATTTAAAGCTGCACTTAAGAAGGTTTGGTGGTTCATCTGGGAAGATGATAGTATATGGAGCTGGATTGTTAATATTATTCTGGCTTTTGTTTTGATAAAGTATATTGTTTATCCTGGTTTAGGGTTGATACTTAGCACATCTTATCCTATCGTTGCTGTTGTTTCTGGTTCTATGGAACATGACGGCAATTTTAATAATTTTTGGGAGGTTCGTGGAGCATGGTACATAGACCATAATCTAACTCAGGAACAATTTTTTGATTTTAATTTTAGGAATGGATTTAATAAAGGAGATATTATGATATTGTATGGTAAAAAACCTAGAGATATCGGAGTAGGGGGAGTAATAGTCTTTAGAAGCAATAGACCAGACCCAATAATACATAGGGTGGTTAGAAAATGGGAGATTAATGGTAAATATTATTTTCATACAAAAGGGGACCACAATACAGATTCAATAACTTCTGTCGGGTTAGATGAAACAAACATTAGCGAAGACCAGTTATTAGGGAAAGCGGTTTTTAGAATTCCGCTTCTGGGTTATATAAAAATAGGCTTTGTAGAGTTAATAAATCTTTTTGTGAGGTAGAAATGTTTTGTCCTAAATGCGGTTCAATTTTAATTCCAAAGAAGGAAGGAGATAAAGCTGTATTTGTATGCTCATGCGGCTATAAATCCCAAGATAAATCAAGCGGACATTTAAAAGATACTGTCAAGAAGAAGACAAATAGAATGGAAATTGTTGAGAGGAGGCACGATTTGGATGCTTTGCCTTCTATGATTGTTGAATGCCCTAAATGCGGGCATAAAAAAGCAAAGTACTGGACTATGCAAACAAGGGCAGGGGATGAGCCAGAGACAAAATTTCTAAAGTGTGAGAAGTGCGGGCATACATGGAGAGATTATAACTGAACATGCAGATTAAAAAAAACCCCTTTAAAATAATTGTTAAGCCAAATTCTTCAAAAAATGAGATTATAGGTTATGATGAAACCAGGGCGGCCTATAGGGTAAATATTAAGGAAAAAGCCGAGCATAATAAGGCAAATGTTGGGGTTATTAAGTTCTTTTCAAAATTATTTGGTAAAAACGTTAGAATAATCAAAGGTTTGAGGCATAAGGAAAAAATACTAAAAATAGATTGAAAACCCAAAACAACAGAAATCATAGATACTAAAAAATCATAGATTTTTTGTATCTCTTAGAAATTCAAAGAATTTCAAAGAGATTTCTGAGCTTTGGTTTTTGCTCTGCAAAACCCAAAACTTTATATATACCTATTACCAAGATTAATAAAAAGGGGTGAGTGGAAGATTACTATTAGGAAACATATTTCTAGAAATAAAGATAGTAAGCTGTTTTCTAGGGAGTTTTTATTATCGTTAGATGACTTACCCCCCCCACCACCCCCTTCTTTAATTGATAAGTTAGACAGGGAAAGGGAAAAGAGAGAAATAACAAAACAGAGTAGATTCAAGGAAAAAACAGATAAAAAGATGGAGCTGCAGATTCTAGAAAAATTAACAAAACTAAATCAAAGGGCATTAAGGAAAGCACAGGAAAAAAAGATTAAGCTAGAGGAAGATAAAAGGAAGAAAGAAGAAAAATTAAAACTTGAGTTGTTGGAGAAGCAGCTTAAAGATTCTCAATTAAAAGAGGGGACCAAGGTTATTCAAAGAGAAAAACAAGAGGAAGAGAAGAGAACAAAAGAAAAATTAGAGTTTAAGTTACAAGCAAAAAGGCTAAGAGAAGAAGAAAGAGAAAGAAGAATAAGGAGAATAAAAAAGGATAAGCAAAGAAAAGATTTTAGGAGGAAGGTTCTACTGGTTAGGGAAAGGAAGAGAGAGCTGGAACTGCTTGAAAGGATAAAAAATGAAGAGGATAAATATCAAAAACTATTCGATGAGGGAGATAAGAAGGGTGGGGCAACTAAAAAAAAGGAATTACTTATTCTAAAAAAGATATCAGCACTAAATAAAAAGGTAATTGGATTAGCCAGGGATAAAAGAAAAGAACTTATGGAAAAAAAGAGAAGGCGGGAACTAGAGAGAAAGAGGATTGAGAAATTAGGGGAAGTGAAGAGAAAACTTGAAGAAGAAAAAAGGCAGAAGGGGGAGAGAAAGAGAGAAGGAGAAGCCAGGAAGCTAGAAGAGGAGAAGAAAAGGGTCAAAGAAGAATTAAGGAAAAAGAGAGAGTTTGAGAGGAAACTAGGGGCAGAAAGAAGAGAGAACTTTTTGATAAGAGAAAGAGAAGCAGAATTAGAGATGTTAAAAGCGAAAAAGCAGAAAGAAGATAAAAACAGGGTTGAGAGAAGGGAGAAAATAAAGAGGATAAAAGAGCAAAGAAGACAAGAACTAGCGGAAAATGAGATTGCGAAGGCAATTCAGAAAGCTAAGAAACCAAAGTTAAGTATAATTAAAACATTAAAAGATATGGTTATTGATATTAATCTTAAGAAATCTTTTAAAAAGAAGAGTGAAGAGAAATTACCTATCAAAAAAATCCCGGACATGGAAATTGATATACCTCTTAAAAAGCAGGTTATTGCTCATAAAACAGATATTCCAGAAGAAACAAAATTAAATGAACTTGATTTTATCAAACAGAAGATTTATGATGCCAGGGATGCTCTAATGAAACTTGATTTAGAAAGGGCAAAAAACATTTATATTGGCATAATGGTTTTGTATAACAAACTAAAAGATAAAAATAAGGCAAAGGTTTATGAAGACATTAAAGAGCTTTATGAAGACAGGAAACATGCAGAATCTATGTTTAGGAAGAGATAGATGATAATATTTTATCTACGTTCTTTTTTAGTTTATCTAACGTGCTGTTGTTATTAATTGTGAAATCAGATATCCTAAGGCAGTTGTTAATTTCTTGGCCTTTTGTTTTGCCCCTGTTTTCTAAGTTGTCTAATTTTTTGAACTCTTTAAATGTTTTTGGGTCCCCAGGACGATTTCTTTTTTTAATCCTGTTGTACCTTAATCTTTGAGAGGCAGTTACTCCTATGATGCATATATCTTTTTGTTTTTTTAGTTCTTTTATTTCATCGATATTTCTTATGCCATCTACTATTGCTTTGTCTGTTTTTATTTTCTTTAACATAATTTTGGATAGAATCCCAAGGTTTTTTTCCTCTTTCTTAATATCTGTGCCTAGCTTTTGTAAGTTTTCCCTTGTGGGCTCTATATTTCTTTTTTTGGCTATATCTTTTAAGATGTCAGAGTAAACATAATGCTCAAAACCTTTTGATTTTAGGTATTTGACTATTTCTCCTTTTCCAGAAGCCATTGTTCCTGTAAGGCCGATTATCATAAGTATTGGTAGTTATCTGTTTTATTTAAAGATATTGATATTGAAAAACCACCACCAAAAAAGGCTGGAGACGGACTTTGCTCGAACAAAGTCCTACGGAGCACCCCGACGGGGGCAACCCCCGCTCCGTCTCCGCCTTTGTTGGTGGTTTTTCTTAGAAAACTATTTAAATGTGTTAAAGTTAGTTGTTTTTGGCAGCGAAAATCCCACCAAATTTTATTTAGTGGTTAATATAGTGGCGGGATTTTCTGGCGTCAAAAACAACTATGTAAAACAATGGCGCTAGCAAAGAATACCACTCACTTTAGTGGGTGGTTTTTGACATAAAATGAAAGCATACTTAGATATTGTTAAAAAGATTCTGGATGAAGGAATAGTCAAAAAGGATAGGACTGGTGTAGGGACAATTGCTATTGCTGGTGTGATGTTTGAACATGATATGTCAAAAGGCTTTCCTTTATTAACCACCAAATCGGTTCCACTAAGGCTTGTAGCTTCTGAATTGGAGTTCTTCCTTAGGGGAATTTCTGACAAAAAGTGGCTGCAGGACAGAGATAACCATATTTGGGATGAATGGTGCAGCCCAAAAGCAATCCCTTATGCTCATGATGAAGAAACAAAGAAAAAAATGTTAGAGGAAAGGGATTTAGGGCCAATTTATGGGTGGCAATGGAGGCATTTTGGAGCTGAGTACAAAGATTACAAGACAGATTATACAGGTAAGGGGGTTGATCAGGTAAAAAGAATAGTTAATTTGCTTAAAACAAACCCTGATGACAGGCAGATGCTGGTTCTTGCATGGAATCCAATGGATATTGACAAGGTAATTCCCCCTTTCTGCCATTATGGATATCAGGTTACTGTTTTAGATGGAAAATTAAATCTCATGTGGAATCAAAGAAGTGTTGATGTTGCTTTAGGTTTGCCCTTTAATATAGCTTCTTATGGTCTACTTTTGCATCTATTGGCAAAAGAAAGTGGCTTTAAGGAGGGGAGATTAGTTGGATTCTTAGGGGATACACATATATATACAAACCATGTTGATGGATTAAAAGAACAGTTTAGCAGGGAACCAAAAAAACTTCCAATAATTAGAACAAATAATTTTACTTCGATATTTGACTGGAAATACACAGATTCAGAAGTTATTGGTTATGAACATCATCCAAGAATAAAATTTGAGATAGCGGTTTGATATGACTCAGATAATTGTGATTGTTGCTGTAGCGCAAAATGGCGCAATAGGAAAAAATAATGAGATTCCTTGGTATATTAAAGAGGATTTTAAACATTTTAAAGAAAAAACAATGGGTTATCCTTGTATTATGGGGGATAAAACATATGATTCATTGCCTGATAATTCCAGGCCTTTACCGGGAAGGGAGAATATTGTATGCACGCTTATTAAAGACTACAAAGCAGAAGGCGCTACAATATTTCATGATTTTAATGAAGCAATTGAGTATGTTAAGAAGAAAAATGTTTCTAAAGCGTTTATTATTGGCGGAGCAACAATCTATAAGTTAGGTATGAAAGTTGCAGATGTTTTTGAATTAACAAGAATCTATCATGACTATGATGCAGATACTTTCTATCCTGAAATTGATTTTAGTAAGTGGGAAGAGGTTAAAAGGGAGGACCATGAAGGCATGGATGTGAAGAATAAGCTCAAGGTTAAGTTTTCGTTTATAACTTATAGGAGGAAAAGTTGATTGTTATTTTGGGTTGAGTTCTTTTTCTGTGGGGAGTGGGGGAAAATTTCGTCCGCAGAGTCGAATTTTCACTTTATTATCCATTCTGCGTTAGCAGACTATAGTTTAGAGTCGAGGCAAAGTCTATAATTCTGCGAAAGAATTAAAAAGAGCAAGGCATTGTAATCGAGTGAGTGGTAATATGAAAAAAATAATATTGTTTTTTAGTCTATTGTTTTTTCTGGTCTTGGTGGGAAGCGTAAGTGCTGACTGTTGCCCGGGCGCAACTGTTTGTGATGGGTATTGCTCTTCCGGTACCTGCTGGAAAAGTAAGACAAATTGGAATTTGGGCAAATGCCTTCTGGAAGAGGGAGATCCTTGCGGCGCAGGGAGTGCGTATGGGATATATTCTTGCGGTTGGGGCACTAAATGCGACAATCCTTTGGGTTCTGGCAAGTGCAGGTCACCTGGTTCTCAGGGAACTAGTTGTGGTAAAGATTCTGATTGTAATTCTGGCTTATTTTGCGACTGGCAGTTTAGGTGCAAAAACAGGTTGAGTGAAGGCAGTACTTGTTCTGATGATGGGGATTGCAAATCAGGCTTGAAATGTTTGGCTTTAACCTGCCAGAAGCCAGGTGTGGAGGGAAGCAGCTGCACGACAAATGCTGAATGCAATTCCGGCTTATATTGCGACTTGTTTAAATGCAAGGCTAAAAAGGGCGTAGGCGGTAGTTGCTCTGCTGATTGGGTTTGCAAATCAGGCTTGGTGTGCTTGGATTTGTCTTGCCAAGAACAGGGGAATTCCAAGGAAAGATGCTTTGGCATAGGGCAAGGCAGTTGTAAATCGGGCCTTGTGTGCGACTTTTATGGAGAATGCCGACATGATCCTCCTTTAACAGGCGAGATATGTGACAAAACAAATCCTGTTGTTCCTATTTGTGCAAAGGGCCTTTTTTGCAATATATTGCGTTGCGAAGAGCGCAGGAAAGCCGGAGAACAATGTTTTGCGTCAGGAGACTGTGCAAGCGGGCTCGAATGCAGAATATGCTTATCTAAAAATTGCGATTACGCATCGCAGTGCTTTCCCCAGCCAAGTAATAAAATTATCGACGAAGCAGCGTGCCTTGCCATGTACAGTTCAAGTACCCATAAAACCGCAAAAAATGGCGGTATCACGATGAATTTTGGTGCCGGGAGTGCTGCCAGTGTTGGGGTGGGTGCCACTGACGAAAGCGGAACAGTATATGGGCAGGATGGCAGTTATGGCTGTTACTTGTCATATTGCACTGGCGGTGAAATAAGTGCCGGAATTTCGGACTTTGCTACTGTGGGACTTTACAATTCTTATGAAGCCTTTATTAGCGGGGCAACCAACACAGTCCAATCTGCAGGCATTGGCGAGTTTGCTTCGGTTTCAACTTCGCAGGTTTTTGACACAGCAGGAAATCTTGTTGGGACTCAGGATAGTTTTGGCTTTGGCGTCGGCTTATCGCCACCGCTTAGCGGCGGTTATTACACGTGCAATAGTGTTGTGCGTACTGTTATCAAGCCATCGGGCGATAAGACGTCTGGCACTGCCTCGTCCACTCCATCTGTCACGGTCTCTTCCACTCCATCTGGCACAGCGTTATCAGATCCGCCCAGAATTATGCCATCCGATACCGATGAAAGCAGTGGGCAGCCTGTGCAACCAGACTCTGAACAGGATTCTAACAAAGAAAATAGCTCGGTTTCCACTCCAACAGAGCACATCATAGTTGAAGAGGGGATTATACCCAAGTTTATTGATTGGCTGATGGGTCTATTTCGGTGAGGACTAATTTTCAATCGTTGAAAGTAAGTGTGCATTAGACCGCTCTGCCACGACTTGTTTTCTAAAAAGTGAAAATTTTATTGAGTTTAACATACGCACTACCATCAAACCCGCTTTTATTGTGTTTAATGCTTCCTAATAGCAAAACTTAATAAATACTTCTTTATTATTCCAATCTATGGCAAAAAACTTATTTATTGTCTTTGACGGCCTTGACGGTTCTGGGAAAGGGGAGATGATTAAAAGATTAGAGAAGTATTTATCTTCTAAAGGGGGGAAGGTTTTGGTTACAAGAGAGCCGACTGATGGAAAATATGGCAAGGAAATAAGAAAGATTCTTAGAGAAGAAAAAGACCCAAAAGCAGGGGCTGAGAAGTGTTTGAATTTATTTGTTAAGGATCGTGAGGAACATTTAGCTAAGGATATTGAGCCGTTTCTTTCTAAAGACGGCATTGTTATATGTGATAGGTATTATTACTCCACTATAGCCTTTCAGCATACACAGGGCATAGATATGGAAAAGGTTATTGCTGAGAATATGGCTTTTAGGACGCCAGACATTGTTTTTATACTGGATTTGCCAGCTGAAGTTGCTTTGGAAAGGATTGGTAAGCGTGGGGAGGGTATAGAGAAGTTTGAGCAGTTAGATTTTATGAAGGAGTTAAGAAAGAATTTCTTGAAGTTAAAAGACGAGCTTGATGATAATATAAAAATCATAGATTCTTCTAAATCTAAAGATAAAGTTTTTGAACAGATAAAGAAAGAGATTGATCAGCTTATTTAGCTGTATATTGCACTTGCGAAGTGTAGAATGTCTCTGGTGTTCCTATCTCTTTTTCGCTTTCTTTCTTAGGCGGGCTGCTCTTTTTGCCAAATGTACCAAATATTTTATCCCATTTCCAAATTATTGCCAGGATAATCAATGTTAAGCTTATTATAATTAATGGCCCTGTTATACTTATTTTGTTTATAGTAGTTGTCTTTTCTATTACTGGAATTTTGTGGCAGCTGAAGTCAGAGCCGCAGTAGTAATCTTCATTACAGTCTTTGTTAGAATTACATTCCCTGTTGCCAAGGTTGATTAACCAGCCTATGAAGACTACTGCTATTAGAATAATTATAATCGCTGTTAAACCACCATCTGCTTTCTTATTTAACATTATATGCTATAGAATAAGTTTCTGATATTTAAATCTTTCTATCTTTACTACTAAAGAATGAATACTACTTAGGGTCATCTTTTACTTCCTCTTCATCTTCCTCTATTGGTTTTTTACCCATGAAATTATCTAAAGAAGTGTTCTTTCTTATTGTTTTGTAACTTATTTTAGGTTTGTTGTATACCATTTTTAGTGATGCCCTGTTGAGCCGAAGCCACCTTGTCCTCTTGTTGTTTCTTCGAGTTCTTCTGTTTCTTCGAATTCAGCTTCTTCTACTTTATTAAAGATCATTTGAGCAATTTTTTTTCCTTTTTCTATTTTGAATTCTTCTTGACCTAGGTTGATTGTGATTATACCAATCTCTCCACGGTAATCAGCATCAATGGTTCCAGGGGTATTTACTATGCTTATGCCGTGTTTAACTGCCAGCCCTGATTTTGGCCTTACCTGAGCTTCGTAGCCTCTTGGTATAGCAATTTTAATTCCTGTTGATACTAAAACCCTTTCACCTGGCTTTAGGATATACTCTTCTGTTGAGTACAAATCTACTCCTGCATCTCCTTCGTGAGCATATTTTGGAATTATTGCATTATCCTTGATCTTCTTTATTTTTACTTTAACCATTTTCAGACGTGAGAAAGTTTTATAAAATTTTCTTAGATTAACTTATATTTAAATAATGTTAATTTAAGAAATATAAAACTAAAACTATAGTTTAGAGAGCGTTATACTTCTGGAGTTACGATTGCTTGAAATCCATTATTGACTCTATCTTCTTTTTTAATACTTTTCCATTCGAAGTGTCAATTTTAAGATTAAGGATTTTGAATGTTTGTGTAACGTAAGTTATATTGTAAACCTGGCCAATATCTAATTTTTGCAATATTGTAATTATTTTCATGGGTATTTCTTGTTTATACTCTGTTGTTTGTATCTTTTCTGCTGTTTGCAACGCTTCTGTTATATCTATTTTAATCTTTTTCTCATTTAATGGGCTTATTTTTGCTTCTGGTTTTTTGAAGATATTTTCTGTCTGAGCTTTTTTTATATCATTTGGAGTTAGAATAAATGTTGTTATTGTGTCATCCTTGTTGTAGAATCCTACCTGCCAGTCATCTTGGTTAATATCATCTAATAGCTTGAAAACATGCGCCAAGAATGATCCTTTGTTAGATTTTTCCCATTCTTTGAATCCTTTATCTTCCCTTAATCTTTTTAGGATGTCTTTTATCTCCATAGTCTAGTTGAAATTGTTAATATTTATATAGATTTGGGTTTTTCACCTAGGATATGGTGGATAAAAAGAAAGTTGATGAGCTGTACAAACAAGGCTATAGAATAGTTGGAAATCATTCAGCTGTAAAAGTATGTATGTGGGCAAAGAAAGCCCTACTTAAAGAGGATGTCTGCTATAAGAATACTTTTTATGGTATTAATAGCCATAGATGTGTTCAGATGACTCCTTCGCTGCCTTTTTGCGGCAATAGGTGTGTATGGTGTTGGAGAGATATTGAGTTTACAAAACCTAAATGGCAGGGTAAGGTGGATGATCCTAAGGAAATAATTGATGGTTGTATTGAAGCACAGATTAAATATCTACAAGGTTTTGGCGGGAATAAAAAAACTGATTTGGCTAGATATAAAGAAAGCAAAGAGCCAATGCATTTTGCTATTAGTTTGACAGGAGAGCCAACTTTGTATCCTAAATTGCCTCAATTGATTGATGAGTTAATTGCTAGGAAGATTACTTCTTTTTTGGTTAGTAATGGTACGAACCCAGTTATGATCAGGAAATTGGTTAAGCATCAACCAACACAGCTTTATGTAACCTTACCAGCTCCTGATGAGGGAACTTATGTTAAATGTTGTAAGCCTTTGATTAAAGATGGATGGAAGAAGATAATTGAAAGTTTGGGGTTATTGAAAAAGTTTAAAAGATCAGTTATTAGATTGACGTTAGTTAAAGGCAAGAATATGATTAAGGCTGAGAAGTATGCTAAGTTGATAAAAGAAGCCAGGCCTTTGTTTGTTGAATGCAAGGGGTACATGTGGGTTGGGCATTCCCAGAAAAGATTAAACATAAAGGATATGCCTTACCATAATGAGATTAAGGAATTTGGTTCTAGGATTGCTAAGCTTTCTGGTTATAAGGTAATTGATGAGAAGGAAAATTCCAGGGTTGTGCTGCTGGCTAAGAAGGATTCTGAGAAGGCTGTTGTGGTCTAGGGGTTTGCTGCGTCTTTGGATTGTATGGCCTTATAAATGTTGGTCTAATATTCTCAAGATAGATCATCAGTAATCTACCTAGTTGATCTTGAGAGGGCTTATTGCCATATACCCTATAAAATCTGAAACTTTCCCCTGAAATATCTATGCGATAGGATTGATCGCTTCTAAAGACATAAACTTGCCTTTGTTTTATGAATGGCTTTTTAGGATCATCGCCTGCTCTTTCTTCAAGTGTTCTTCTTGCGTAGGTTAGCGCATCTTTGAATCCGGATAAATCAACAGAGAGCATCTCAACAGTTTTACCTCCTGTTTCAATAACGCTATAAGCTATATCTGGTGTAGTGATTAAATATCTTTTTCCTGGTTTTGGATGGACATGTGCGCCAAAAGCATTAACAGCATCATCGATTGAGAAAGTTATAGGCCCTTCTTCTGGCTCTGGCTTAGGTGGTTTTGGACCAGTAGGTTGCCCTGGTCTAGAGTTTGGACCTTTACCTTGCCCTGGTTTTATTAATCTCATCCCCTGGTGTGGGGGAGGTTCATGAGGGGGTGTGGTTGGTTTTTTATCTTGCATTTAAATCACAATCATCGTTAAAAGACAAAAATAGCTAATTTTATTTAAATATTTCTATTCTGTAGTAGTAAGTTAATTTTTCTGGTTATATCGTAAGAATTTTGCCCGTAGGGCCGGGGTTTATTAGCAGGGTTTTTCCGATTTTATCTTCTTTGCCTGCGTTTTCATGCAAATGACCAGTAATTACTAAATCGGGTTTTACTTTAAGAATGAAGTTTTTTATATCTTTGTTCCCACAAGGCTCTTTCATGATTTTGTCAAGTTTTGTTTTGTAGGGAGGAGCGTGCGTAATCAATGTTACTTTTCCATTGATATCCTTTCTGAATTTCTTAATTGATTTTTCAAATTTTTTGCTGATTTTATTAAAATGCTTATCTACCATAGAGAACCCCCCTCCACCATAGCCCAGGAATAAACAATTCTCTTTGACAAAACTTTTTTCATGAATATAGCTTATATTTTCAAATAAAACACATAATTTTTTTAGGTCGTTTTCATCTTCATGGTTTCCGTGTATTATTAAAACCGGTTTTTTTAGTTTATTTAATTCATTAAGCAACCTATCCAGGTTGTTTTCAAATATAGAGATATCTCCTGCACATATAACCATATCTGCTTTTTTTGCTTTTTCTTTTATTTTGCCTATAGCAGAATGGCTCCCATGCAAGTCTACAAACGCTAAGAGTTTCATAACAGTAGAATTCAATAACTTATATTTAAAGTTATAAGAAAATTATTATGACTATCTTCTTAATAAGCAAAATGCAATGCATTTTCTATATTTGTAGTTACTAATTAATAGTTAAAAAATGGAAAGGTTTTTAAAGTATGGTTGGTTTTTGGTTTTGTATGGCTAAGCAATTAATTGTTGATAATCCTGAAATAGCAGCTAGATTGGGCAGAACTACAACTATGGCTAATTTTCTTGCTGAGTTTGAAAGGGCTCTTTTAGAGATGGCTTATCATGGTTCAGATTTAGGGCCAGTTCAACCTGCTTCTGGCCTTGATGATACAACAACAATTGATGTTTTGTGCAGACTTGATAATGGCCAATTAGTAAGAATAGAACCTGTTGAAAGAACAGATGCTGAACAAAATAAGGGTGAGCTAGAGCGTTCTTATCAAGGTGCGTATGGCAGCCATACTATGGGGGAATATTCGATGGATAAACAAGGTAGATTGCTATTTCCAAAGGAATTAGCTGAAACTGCCATGAGAAGGCAAAGAAAAGAAAGGGTTAATGATGTTTCTTTTTATTGTTATCTTGTTACAGAAAGACATGATGGGCAGGAGTCACGCTACATTCATTTGAGAGATGATCAGCTTAAAGGTTTATCAACAGATATTATAGCTTATGATAGGCCTGTTTTTATAGGGGATAAGAGAAGAGTAATTATACCTGCTACATTTAGAAAGTCTAAAAGGAACCAAAATGGGCTTTTAGAACCAAAAAAAGAAGCTTGTTATTTAGGTGTTGGTGATCATATTAGGATATACAGCTTAGCCCATATGGAAGGAATACATTGGACTAATAACATATAATACTCCCCCAGAAAAAAATTTCTTAATTGATGACATTACTACTTTCTTTTTATCCCAGATGAATGTAGATTCATTATGTATTCTAGAATGTTGTATCCGTTCTGCCTTACATTCGGGCCTGCTACAGCAAGGATCACATAACTTTCATTCTCTAAATAATAAAACAGCTTATCAGCTTTTGTTACCGCTTTAGGAGTTTCCATTCTTTCTATCGGTTCAAACCTCCCCTTTTTATTATCCCAGTAAGCCAAAATATTGGAGTTCAATCCTAAAATTGAGAGCATTGAACTTAAATGCATCCTTTCCTCTCCTGTCGGGCTTCCATGCCTTTCTGTCCCTAAATATGCTGCAATACCTTTATTCTGATCGTATGATAGGATGCATGGTTTTTGGTCTTGTGGAGTATCTATGAACCTTGTTCTAAAATTTCTTGGAAGATTTTCTTCTGAGTTTAATTCAGCTAAGTAATCTATTGCGGTTGTTTCAATTGGTTGAGGGGTAAAAGCAAAGCTAGGCGGAGGTACATATTTTTCAACTGTACTTGTTGTTATTTGTTCCAGTTCCATTTTCAAGATATTTATATTTTATATAAAATCTGTAGAATCTAGTTGATTAGAATAAGCTGTTAGTATATAAATCTTTTGTTTTTGAGATATTTATACCTTTATCGTTAATTTTTATTTTTTTTTTAAATAAAAATAGCCTATTTTCATATTATTTGGTATAATCATACCAAAAGTAGTCTTAATGAAGTATATTTTTATAGAATTCTTATTATCCAAATGATAAATCCTGCTATTAGGGGTATGGTTATGTTATCATTAATCTTGAATTTTAGCAGTTTTATATCTATACCTTCTAATAACATTGCTAGAGTTGAAGCGATTATTGCTTCTATTGGTTTAATGAACAACATAGCACCAAGCGATGCTGCTATGGCTCCTGCAATTACACCTTCTAGGAATTTGGTGTTGTTGAAGGGATGTTTTATCCTTCCGAAAGGGCCTATCAATCTTGAGAATGAATCACCCAGGGCCAATATTACTATGGAGGCTATTGCAATGTCCTTTTCAAACAATATTATAACTAAAAGAGCACCAATAAGGTAAGCTATAAGGCCTTTCCCAGGGAACTGTTCCAGATCATCTTTTCTTTCTACAAATCCGAGCAGGTTGTATACTGTTTTGGGTTTGACTTTCCTTATTATTAAAGAAACAATTATCAAAATTGGGATTATCATCACCAGAAATAAAGGAGTTAATATATCATAGTAGACTAAAGCGATAAGCAATAATCCTAATAAGATATGGAATGACTGCCTTTTTATTTCTAATCTGATTCTTTCCATCTTATACTGGTTTGATAAATAGGTTAAAGGCTTGTGCTCCTGTTAGGCTTATTATAGTTACTATAATCCCTGCTATTAACACCCCAATAATGTTTGCTATCATAAATTTTTTATATTTTAATCCAACAAGGTAAGCTGCTATTGCACCAGAATAAACTCCAGATCCTGGAAGTGGGATTCCTATAAAGACGGCTACTGCAAATTCACCATATTTCTCTACATATTTGTTTATTTTCTTTTGCATTTTTTCTATGTATTTCTGCCATATTCTATCTATCACTTTTATTTTTGTTGCAATCTTGATTATTTTGTCCAATAAGGGGTATAGGATTGCTCCTAATATGACATTTGTAGCAACACAAACAGTGAAAATTAAAAACCAGTTCATATTTGTTTTAAAGATCCCATAAGGTATAGATGCCCTTAGTTCAAGAAAAGGCAAGAATGTAATCCAGATTAGGTTTAAGAGCTCATTCATTTTATTATAAAACCATCTATTTTGTCTTTTAAGTATACGTCTTCCTTTAAAGAGCTTAATACTTCCTTTGGTTTTTTGAATTTTCTTTTAATTTCAGCGTATATAACATTATTTTTGATGAATGTTTTTCCATATTTCTTTTTGAAATTTTTTACATGAGCCTCCAATTTGATAGGCGGTCCAGTGACTTTTATCTTATCGCCTAACTTTTCTTTTTTTATTATGCAATAGAAAAGCGCTTTTTTATTCCATTTCCAACCATAATCTATAACATCGAAATCATTTTGTTTTAGCTTATTGACTATAAATTCCAACGCTTTTATTAGTTTACATCCAACAACGTCTCTTTTTCCTTTTTTTGGCTCTGCTTCAATTAAGATTAACTCGTTATTACCTGCTTTTTTCTTTAGCATATTTTCATCTATCTCTTTAATTTCAAAAAACTGTTCTGACGGCCTTTTGAGGAATTCTTTTGCCTTTTTTTTAAATAATTCGAATTTTTCTTCGCTTAAAGCTGCTGCAGCATTTCTATCTGCCTGAACAGGATCTATCAGTATCAATGGCGAGCAGATTTTTGATTTATTTAACTCAAGCAGGATATTTCTGTTCTTCCAATATTTCTCTGGGTCGATAATAACCTTGCCTTTCCATCTAGCTGCATTTTTGATTGTATTAATGAAGCCTTTATAGTGTATAGCCAGAATTTCACATATATACCCTGAAAATCCTTGTATGTAACTTTCTGCTCCGTAAACATCTGCAGCTTTGCAGAATTGTTTTAGTAATCTTATGTCATCTTTGAATTTTTTACCTTTTTTGTTCACCCAATTAGCATGTAATGGGGAGACGTCTGTTATATTTTCTGCTTGTTTTGCATTTTTGATGCCTAAGATAGGAACAATTTCAAAAGTGAAACCTTCTTTTTTAATCTGGAAATAATCTCTGCTTCCATGAAGTTTGGTTGCCTTTAATTTTTTCTTTTTTAATATTTTTTCCAGTATTTCAGAAAGTTCTTGGCTTTTGTTTTTGTATTTGTTATACTTAAACTTAACAAATATATCTGCATCGTTAGCTTCTCTTAGCCATGTCCCCTTTATACCAGACCCGCCTAAAATTGCATTGGCATCTTTGAGATTGTGATTTATCTTTATTAGGAGCGCATCTATCCTATATTTTATTGCTTTTTCCTCATCTTTGCTAGGTTTGATTTTTCTCAATACATCTGATAATGCTTTTTTCATACTTGATGTTTAAATCGTGTTTGTATAAAAAGTTTTGTTTTTTAAGGTATAAATTCTGTATAATTCGGTAATTAGTTCTCACTTCTACAGTATATAGGTGCTTTTTAAACT